>CAZXQZ010000170.1:0-10053 GCA_964642445.1 uncultured Anaerolineae bacterium | reverse complement strand
GGAAAGATGGCAACTGTGCACCCGCCACCGCCTTTGGAACGGCCCATTCAGCCATAATGCCGGAAGTTATTCTTTTACAAGCCCTAACCACCAAGCTGCTCGTGAGGCCAGTGGCCTCATGAGCAGCTTGGTGGTTTTTTTTCAAAACCGGATCGTACCGCGGACCATGCCAATCAGGCGGTCGAGGAGGTGTTCGCCGTCGGCGCGCAAGCCGTTGTGGGCGTATTCGTTGGTGACCCAACGTTGGAGGCCGGTGATCGTGGCGGCGGTTTCTTCGGAAA
Source organism: uncultured Anaerolineae bacterium (assembly GCA_964642445.1). Classification (GTDB taxonomy): domain Bacteria; phylum Chloroflexota; class Anaerolineae; order SSC4; family Amarolineaceae; genus SSC4. Next base: position 9,772 of record CAZXQZ010000170.1, on the reverse strand, counting down.
AAGCCAGTTCGACGTACATGTCTTCGTAATAGACCGCCGCCGCCACCGGTACGCGGTTGGCCCTCAGTGCTGCGACGTCGTACAGCGGGGGCCAGTCCGGGGTCTCGGCCAGGATCTGGGCGGCCTCGCGCAAGGGTCGCAGGCCGGCGTAATCGTCGAACATCCAGGGATAGATCATCTCACCGGTGAAGAAGACCGGCTGGCCCGGCCGCGTGGCAAATTCGGGGAATTCGGCACGCACCCGCTCGGCCGACCAGTTCGACGCCTCGCCCTGGCAGTAACAGGCCTCGTGCAGCAGCGCATAGATCGGGTTCGTATCAAATGCGTGGGCCGCGGCGACGCCACGCAGGAATCCGTAGCCCAGCTCGCGCCCCGTGTGGCTGGCCACGAACGCCTCTTCCAGCAGGTAGTGCACCTTTTCGAAGCCATCGCTGGCCCCAAAGGCCATGCCCAGCGCCTGGAAGCGGCGTGGGGTCAGGCGCCCGCCGTCGGGCAACGTCACCGCGTGGCCCTCCAGGAAATCGACCACGGCGCGTGCGCGGTCGGCGTCTTCGGGGTAACGTGCGAAGTAGCGCCGGTTCTGCGCCGCCACGCGCCGGTAGGTGGCGCGGTAGACGTCGTCGACCGGGCGTGTGAGCGACGGAAGGCCACCGGTGATCATGGCTTCTTTGAGGCCCTCGGGTGCCAGCGACAGGTAAGACACCAGGCAGAAGCCGCCGTAACTCTGGCCCAGCGCACTCCACGGCACGTTCGCCCCCACCAGCTCGCGCCGGATGTACTCGGCATCGCGCACGATGTTATCGGCGCGGAAGTGTTTGAGGTAGTCGGCCTGGGCCTGGGGTGTCGGCAGGCTGGTCAGGGTTTGAAAGGTGACCGGCGTGCTCAGCCCGGTGCCGCGCTGGTCGAGCAGCAGCACGCGGTAGTCCTGCAGCGCCCGTTTGTACCAGCCGCCTGGTGGGGCATCCGGCCGCGGCGAGCCAAATCCGGGGCCGCCCTGGAAGAAGACCAGCCAGGGCAGGTCGGCGGCTTCTTTGCCCGTGGCGACCATCTCACGCGCAAAGACGGTAATGGGTGGCCCGTCGGGACGCGCATAATCAAGCGGGACCTGGAATTCGTGGCCGGTGAGGGTGACACCGGGAAGATAATGGGTGGATGTTTTCATTTGTAGAATCCAATCACATATTCTTCATGCATTCGTTCTTCGATTTGTGTCTCGCGACGGCCATGCATGCGTGCCGGCATCATGCGGCGGTTACGATCCAGCCGGCGTACGGCGATGTGCGCCTCGGCAAAGCCAAGGTTGCGCCCGATGTCGGCCAGGCATTCGTGGGTCATCGTGTTCATACCGGCCATGACCGACGAGCCGACCACCAGGACCGCCACCCGGTCGTGGTCCAGCACACGCACCATCTCGCGAATCACGCGCGTCATTTCCGAATAGTAGCGCCGCAGCACGGCGCCCTTTTTGGCATGAATCGATTCCAGGCGCTGCACGATGTCTTCGGTGTACGGCGGCAGGGCCTCAAAACGCGCGGCGTCTACTACCTCGCCGCCGATGCAGTCCTTGCGTCGTTGGGTGAGTGAGGCGATAGGGTGTCCCAGCCAAACCAGCGAAAACTTGTGTGCCCGCATGTAATCGATCGCATTCGAGGCATAGGGTGGCGACGTGACGATCAGGTCGACCGATGTATCGGGCAACGGCAGGGCCTGCGCATCGCCGGCGCGTACGGTCGCTGGCGGGCGGTCGGCGGGCAGCTGGGCCAGGCTGGCCACATTCTGCTGCACGCGTTTGCGAAAAGCCTCGAACACCGGCCGCGGCGGTTTGTCGGTGACACGGTGCGGGCGGGTGTGTGCCAGATCGCGCGCCAGCGAAACCCCGCCCGATTTGGTGATGATGATCGCTGAAAAGGTCAGCTCCAGAAAACGACGCAGCGGCACGTCCGACACAGTTTCGATCGCCACCAGCAGCGCCATCAGCTCCAGCTGCGTGGTGGGTGAGAACCAGTAGTCGATGAAGGCCCGGCTCGGGCGGTCGAAGCGGCGGTCCAACGCCTGGGCCACCTGCGCCGGGTCGGTGCGCAGCCGCTGTTGGGCCTCTTCCAGGGCCGCAAAACCGGTCGCCGACGCCTGCACGACATCCAGGGGTGTCACTTTCACCGCCCCCAGCAGCAGTGCCAGCGGGTCGATGTCCAAACCGAAACTGCGGCGGTCGGCCAGATAGGCCTCCAGGACGGTCGTGCCGGAGCCCATCATGGGATCGAGCACCGTGTCCTGGCGGTCGGTCAGCACGTCGATGAATTTGCGCGGCAGCTGGGGTGGGAATTTGGCCGGGAAGGCGTGCAGGTTGTGCGTCGCATAACTGCTGGTGTGCTGGTGGAAATCAAGATCCTCCTCCAGCACCGTCACCATGCGACTGCGACGATCATGGCCAAAGCGCGACAGTTCCGCGGCAGGCGTGGATAGATCGAGGCTGAGCTGGCCCATGACGCATGATCTCCCGGTGATGGTTGGTGTTTAGCACAGAAGTTCGGTGGAGTATACCAGGGATTGCCCCAGACGGCAATTCATGGTGACAGGCCAGTGCCAACGATCCGTTCAATCCGTTCCCCGAATCCGTTGACAGCCATCCGTTCCAATAGCGCCAATCCCACTCCCCGTGTATAATACCCTCGATTCTCATGCATAGGAAGGACACACCCAATGGAACAAGAACCCGGGCGACACATCGATCCCGCACATGACTATATGCAGTACGAGCGCAAAGCGCTGAGCGCCATTTTCAACCCGCAGAGCGTCGCCGTCATCGGCGCCACCGAAAAGGCGGGCAGCGTGGGCCGGACGATCCTGTGGAACCTGATCAGCAGCCCCTTCGGCGGTACCGTCTTTCCGATCAACCCCAAACGACCCAACGTCCTGGGCATCAAGGCCTATCCCAGCATCCACGACGTGCCGGACCCGGTCGACCTGGCGGTGATCGTGACCCCCGCCCCCACTGTGCCGGACCTCATCGGTCAAAGTGTCGAGGCCGGCGTCAAGGGTGCCATCATCATCTCCGCCGGCTTCAAAGAGACCGGCCCCGCCGGCGCCGCGCTCGAACAGCAGGTCATGGCCGAGGCCAACCGCGGCAAGATGCGCATCGTCGGCCCCAACTGCCTGGGGGTGATGAACCCGCTCACCGGTCTGAACGCCACCTTCGCCAACGCCATCGCCCGTCCCGGCAACGTCGGCTTCATCAGCCAGAGCGGCGCTCTGTGCACCGCCGTGCTCGACTGGAGCTTCCGTGAAAACGTCGGCTTCACCGCCTTCGTCTCCATCGGCTCCATGCTCGACGTCGGCTGGGGCGACTTGATCTACTACCTGGGTGACGACCCAACCACCGAAAGCATCGTCATCTACATGGAAACCATCGGGGATGCGCGCTCGTTCTTGTCGGCGGCGCGCGAGATTGCCCTGATCAAACCGATCATCGTCATCAAACCGGGCCGTTCCGAAGGTGCCGCCAAAGCCGCCGCCTCGCACACCGGGTCCTTGACCGGCAGCGATGAGGTGCTCGATGCCGCCTTCCGCCGCTCGGGTGTGCTGCGGGTCAACAGTATCTCCGACCTCTTCTACATGTCCGAAGTCCTGGCCAAACAGCCGCGCCCCAAGGGCAAACGCCTGACGATCGTGACCAATGCCGGCGGCCCCGGCGTGCTGGCCACCGATGCCCTGCTGACCGGCGGCGGCGAGCTGACCGAGATCAGCCATGAAGCGATGGCAACCCTCAACCAATTCCTGCCCGCGGCGTGGAGTCACGGCAATCCCATCGACGTCTTGGGCGATGCCGACGCCATTCGCTACGCGAAGTCACTCGAAATCGCCGCCCAGGACGCCAACAGCGACGGTCTGCTGGTCATTTTGACGCCGCAGGCGATGACCGATTCCACGGCGACCGCTGAAGCATTGAAGCCGCTGGGCCAATCGACCGGAAAACCGGTACTGGCCAGCTGGATGGGTGGTGCGTCGGTAGACGAAGGCGAGGTCATCCTCAACCGCGCCAACATCCCGACCTTTGCCTATCCGGATACGGCGACACGCATGTTCAATTACATGTGGCGCTACGCCGACAACCTGCGTGGTCTCTACGAGACGCCGCGCCTGGCCGACGCCGGCGACGTCAACGCGCCAGACCGTGCCCGCGCGGCACAGATCGTCGATCACGTGCGCCAATCCGGCCGTACGATTTTGACCGAAACCGAATCGAAAGACCTGCTGGCCGCCTATCACATCCCGATCGTGCCAACGGTCATCGCCACGCGTGAAGCGGAAGCGGTTGAGCGGGCCGATGCCATGGGTTACCCGGTCGTGCTCAAGATCTACTCGGAAACGATCACACACAAAACCGACGTGGGGGGTGTGCGGCTCAATCTGAAGGATGCCCAGGCTGTGCGCGAGGCTTACCAGGCAATCGAGGCTGCGGTACGCGAGAAAGTGGGTGCCGAGCATTTTCACGGCGTCACCGTGCAGCCCATGATCAAGCTCGAAGGGTACGAGCTGATTATCGGCAGCAGCGTCGATCCGCAGTTCGGGCCGGTCCTGCTCTTTGGCACCGGTGGCCAGCTCGTCGAGGTCTTCAAGGACAGCGCCCTGGCCCTGCCGCCGCTCAACCCGACGCTGGCCCAACGCCTGGTGGAACAGACCCGCATCTACACCGCGCTGCAAGGCGTCCGCGGACGCAAACCGGTGGACATGGCGCAGCTGACCGAGATCCTGGTCAACTTCAGCCAGCTGGTCGTCGAGCAGCCGTGGATCAAAGAGCTGGACATCAACCCGCTGCTGGCCATGGAACCGCACGAGGACGGCCGGCCATCGCTGATTGCCCTCGATGCGCGCGTCGTCGTTTATGGGCCGGAAGTCACCGAAGACGAACTGCCGAAGCTGGCGATCCGGCCTTATCCGCAGCAGTACGTCTCGACCTGGGTCACCAAGACCGGCGTCGACGTGGTGATCCGCCCCATCCGGCCGGAAGATGAGCCGCATCTGGTCAAGTTCCACGAAACCCTCTCAGACCGCACGGTGTACATGCGCTTCATGGGACCGGTCGCTCTCACCGAGCGGGTCGCGCACGAGCGTCTGTCGCGCATCGCCTTCAACGACTACGACCGTGAGATTGCCCTCGTGGCCAAAGGCGACGACCCGGATGGAAGTGGGCGGGCGATCTTTGCTGTCGCGCGCCTGAGCAAGATCGTGGGCAGCAACGATGGCCGCTTCACGATGCTGGTGAGTGACCGCTACCAGGGGATGGGCCTGGGCAAAGAGCTGCTCAAGCGCCTGATCCAGATCGGGCGCGACGAAGGCATGGACCACATCACCGCCGAGATGGCAGCCGACAACTACCTGACCGAGGCCATCTGCCGCAAGCTCGGATTTACCGTCACCCCCATTGCGGACGGGCAGCGGCTGTACGCTGAGCTGCCGTTGGGTTGAGCGGGTACGGATCAACCGCAGAGAAAGCAAAGAAACTCCTTGCCATCGAGGAGTCCGCATCCCCAGATGCGGACTCCTTCTTCGTGGAAAGCTCTTGCCGTACCTGGGCGAAGGCACTCCTCGCTGCGGTGCGTTCCATGTGACAAATGCCGCGACGCGTCGTAACGTTGCGGAAAAGACGCAACCTGTGCTATTATGAAGGCAGATTCGGGCGCCTGGACCCGGGGTCAGGCGCAGTACCGTGACCTGCAACAATCGCACCGAGGAGGCGGTTTATGCTCGATACCAGTTACATTGGCAAGGAACTGCCACCCATCCGTTACCAGGTCGACCGCAGCAAGATTCGCGAGTTGGCGTTGGCGTTGGGTGACAGTAACCCGCTCTTTCACGACGTGGCGGCTGCGCGCGCGGCCGGCTATCGCGACCTGGTGGCACCGGTGACGTTCCCCACCCTTTTCCGGTTCTGGGGTGGCACGGAAACGCGCGGCATCCTGGAAGCGATGGGTGGCAACATCATGCGTCTGCTGCACGGCGAGGAAGAATACGAATACTTCGACGTCCTGCAGGCCGGTGACGACATCACCGGGCAGCTCGAAATCGTCGGCATCGAGACCAAAGAGGGACGTTCGGGCATCATGGATTTTGTCAAAACCCAGGCCACGTACCGCAACCAGGACGGCAAGGTGGTCGTCATTGCGCGGGCCACCATGGTTCTGCGGCGTTGAGGGAGGGGACGATCATGGCACCGTATTTCGAAGCGGTACAGGTGGGGGATGCCCTGCCCGAGCTGGTGAAAGATCCCCTCACGCAGATTCAATTCGTGCGCTATTCCGGCGCTTCGGGTGACTTCAACCCCATTCACACCGTGGAAGAGGCGGGCATGGCGGCGGGCAACAACGGCGTGATTGCCCATGGCATGCTGATTGCCGGCTTGTTGGGGCAGCTGGTGACTCACTGGGTGGAGCCACGCCAGGTGCGCAAGTTCACCGTGCGCTTCACCGCCATCAGCCGGGTGGGGGATGCCATTACCTGCCGCGGCACCGTGGCCGAAAAATACGAGGAAGCGGGTGAAGGGCGCGTGCGCGTGGAGATGGAAGCGGTCGACCAGGCGGGGCAGGCCAAGGTCAAGGGTCAGTTGATTGCCGCCCTGGCGCGCCAAGGGTAAGTGTTGTTACCAGATCAATTTGCGAAGTAAGAAAACACCGGGTGTCGAACTGATAGCTGGTGTTTTTGTTTGGGCCATGACACTCCCAGTGTGACTCTAAGAGAGGCCATAGACGGCTTTGAGGGATTCATCGATTCTAATCATGTCCTGAATGGTTAGTTCCCCCCGGATTCGAACCATACGAATCCGATAGTCGATCGGGCGTGTTTGCAGGCAATCGGCGATGGATTGCTTTGACAAGCCGTTTTCGTCACTCGGTAACAACTCAACGTTTGTCTTGATTCTATTCTTCTTTTCAGTCCAACCTGTGATAGGTACGACCTGTATCACAGGAACTCTTTCGTTATATATGTTGTTAGTGACAATGACACACGGACGAACCTTTCCCGTTTCCGATCCTTTCGTTGGATCAAGATCGACATCGATGACGAGACCCCGCTTCAGTGTGTTCATTCTGGCCATCCATCGATGGCAGCGTGAGTTAGCTCCTGTAACTCAGTGTCCTGCTCGTAGATTTCAGCATACAATTCGGCCGACTCTTTGAGTTGTTGTAGGTTTATGTCCTCCTGCAGCTCAACGAGCGCCGCCTGAACCATCGAGCTCTTGTCTTTGTATCCATACTGTTTATAGTGGTTAAGGAACTCGATCAGCGCGGGAGCAAGACTGAATTTCACCTGGCGTAAAGTAGTACCCATATTATACCCCTGATATGAGACCCAAATTTGGCCCCAATTATAGCCAGCCTGCGGGAGAAAGTCAAAATGTGCAGCCTCGCGGCCCCGCCAGAAAGCGAGGTCGTCGATGTCAGGCTCGCACAAAGGTCCGCGAGCGGGCATGCACCGCGTCGTGCCGGACGCGCCAGGTCGTGGGCGTCCAATTGGAATCGAGCAGCCACTGCAGCGCGGGCCACTGCGGTCGCGAGGCCAGCACGACCGTGGCTGCGTCCGCGGCATACATCTCGGTGAAACCCGCGAGCCGGGCCACGAAGTACCTGCCTGATCCACGTCGATCGTTTCCCCGGCGCGGCAGGTAAATACGGCCCTGCCAGTCCTCATCCTGGCTGTGCTGCAGCACGGCGCCGGACGCCTGTCGCAGGTCGATCATTGCACCGCCTTGATCGGCCAGGCTGATCCTGGCCGGCACGCGGTCGTCGAGCTGGATGTGGCCGAGGTCGTACGGCGTGGAGAAAAAGGTGCGTTCGATCCAGGCAAAGAGCCGCGAGGCATTGAAGGCCTGCACGAGGAACATGCCGTCGAACGAGTCGGCCGCCGGTCGTTCACAGGCTGGCACGCCGATGGTGAGCTCGTTGGTATGCCGGCCCATCGAATAGAGCGCGGTCGCACTGATCACGACGTCGGCCTGGCCGGTGGTGGTGAATGGAAACAGGCCATGGGGCGACAGGCGCGCCTGCCAGTATGACAAGTCAGCCTGACCGGTCAGGCTGACTTCTTTGACGTGCGGGACATTGACGATGAACCTGGGATGGTCAGCTCTTCTCGTCATCCTTGACAAGTCCTCGATCGTCAAGAAATTCGACCGGTTCGTTTGATTTTCCTTGCTCCCACATCAACGAATAGAACCAGATGCCGCTTTCTCCAATCCAGAAGTCTGCCGGCGTGAAATCCATTTTCGAAGCAGAGGGTTTCCTGCGACTTTCTGGCGTATACTCCGCAGACCAGCCGAATATCTCACCATGCCAGGGCTTTCCGATGCCATGAAGGTGTCGGGCAAATGCCTTCACCTCACTCAGCTCCGGTATTACCAAGGGAAGGATGGGCGAGTGATCATACTGTTTTGGAATTCTAGCTTTGGCTGTAAACACGTACCTCAAACAAATATTTCATGCGTCCACAATAGGCATTGACGATATTCTACCAGTATTCCTCATGAAATTCAAACCCTTTGGCAGGCACTGGCCGCTAACTTGTGACATCTCACATCATTCTGCGGTGGATTCGACCCTGGGTCGCCTACTTCTTCTTTCGTTTGGCGGCCGCTTTGTCCAGGTTTTCCTGCACACGGAACGCGGTGATGCGCCCGATCAGGTCGAATGGAATCGGCTGGTCCAGGGGAAAGCGGGCTGTCCCTTTGCCGGCGACATAGGGTGCGAGTTCATCTTTGAAGGCTTCCATGCCGGTCGGCACTGGGTAGAACCCGATGTGATTCTTGTAGCCGGCGAACGAAACCAGGTTCCCGTGCAGAACGAATGTGGGTATCTGGTACTTGATGGCCTCTTGTGCATCGGGTGCCGCCTGCCGGATGGTTGCTCTGACCTGTTCCAACAGCATTTGCACGTCCGGTGGGAAGCCGGCGATGTACTCGTCGATGGTCTGGGGTGGGGTCGAATCGGTGTCCATGGTTCTCCTTTGGCTGCTTCTCTGCGGTTTGCGGCCAGGCCTGGTAGAGGGTACGGACAGGTTTGATTCGCTTCGGGTAACCTGGGTTGGCTGCTCCCAGGCAGCGTCGTCGTCGGCCTGGGAAATCACGATCTGGTCAATCTCAGCTTCTGACAATTTTGTGGTAGTTCTAGCTCTTTTACCCACGCGTACTATCCGTCTATTCGATACAAGCTGGGCTTCTCAAACACAAGTAGCTGTTGCGCACCATCTTCAAAGGGTGCATTTGTCAAGTACCGTGCAGCGTATTCCTGCAAACCCAAACGCTCAGCCAGTTTCTTCAAGTCAATCCTTCGCAACACGTCAATAGTGACGGCTCGTTTCGAGTCGAAGAACACCAGCGAATGCAGGAAACGAATAGCAGTGTCGGAGTTAAGCATACCTGCAAAGAAGTCTGCTTCCTCTTGAGACTCACATGGAAGGAAGTAACAGGTGTCGTCCAAGACGATTGGTTTGTCGTACACGCTGCCAACGACCTGAAACCGCAGCTTCTTATGCAATCCAGAGATGGCCACTTTCCAAGGGGCAAAAGTATACGGGCCAATCCCGAATACAGCAAACCGTGCTCTTCTGGCGTAGATAGAACTGCCACGTGAATCCAGCACGAGTGCGTGCTGTAACAAGTATCTCCACGTTCTGGGCGCAGCCGAGGCAATTGGCGCAGTGTCGTCAGAGACCTTCTTCTGGGTAAGCAAGACGTATCTTTCCGGTGAAAGGCGACTGTTGGCCAGGTCAGATGATTTCA
>CAZXQZ010000169.1:0-10076 GCA_964642445.1 uncultured Anaerolineae bacterium | reverse complement strand
GAATCATCTGCCCCACCGGCTCGCCGGTCTGAAAGGAGTACCCCAGGCTGCCCTGTAGCAAATTGCCCAACCAGCGGGCGTACTGCTCGTACAGCGGCAGGTCGAGGCCGAGCTGGCCCTGGCGCAGCTTGATCAGATCGGCTTCCATGGGCGTGTCGGAGGAGATCATTGCCATGACGGCATCACCCGGCATCAAACTTGCCAGGAGGAAGACGATGACGGTGATCGCCAGGATGATCGGGAGGCTGATGAGAATGCGGCGCAGGATATAGGTCGCCATGAGCAACGGTCTCCAGGAATGAATCGGCCTGGTCTGTGCAGGGCGAGCCGGCGGCCCGCCCCGCACAGCGGCCTATGCGATTACTCCGTATACCAGGTGTGAATCTCGTTGTAGATTGGGATGTCGAACATCAGCAGCGGCTGCTCGGCGAAATGCTCGCCCAGGCCGACGATGCGTTTGTTGAAACCCATCGGACGAACTTCGTACCACAACCAGAGCTTCGGCAGCTCTTCGTTGAGGATGGTGCTGATCTCCTGGTAGTACGGGGCGCGCTTCTCACGTTCGGCCTCGCTCAGACCCAGGGTGAAGAGCTCGTCGACGCGTTCGTTGCAGTAGGTCATGGCACGCTGCGTGCCGCAGCGGGTGATGTTGGCGCCGATCGAAGGATCGAGGCCCTGGCCATTGGCGGCATAACCGGCCTGGAAGGTCTTATCGACGATCGCCTGGTTGAAGCCGGCACCATCGACGAGACGCGGTTCGATGTTGATACCAACCTGCGCCAGGTAAGCCTGGATGGCGACCACGATGTCCTTGTTAACCTGGTCGTTGTAGTAGTACAGGAAGTCGATCTTGCGGTTCGTATCCCAACCCGCGGCCTTCAGCAGCTCCTGTGCCTTCTCCGGATTGTAGGCATATTCTTCCAGCTCGGCGGGGCGGGCCCACTCGGCGGGGAACATGGTGTTGCTGATCTTACCACGGTTCATGCGCACGGTTTCCATGATCGTCTGGCGATCGACGGCGTACATCATGGCTTCGCGCACTTCGGGCTTGGCAAAGTCGGGGTCTTCCAGGTTGACCATGATGAACGTCGGCAGACCACCGTCCATGTTACCCAGCACCGTCAGGTGGTCCATGGCCTCGAACCGCTCCACCTGGTCCAGCGGGATACCACCACCTTCGTAAGGCGTGGCGTCGAGCTCACCGGCTTCGAGAGCGTTCAGGATAGCCGTGGTGTCGGCGTAGATCTGGAAGACGATCTTGTCCAGCTTGGGTTTGCCAAGGAAGTAGTTCTCGTTGGCCACGCCTTCGATGTACTGGTCATCCACGAACTTGGTCATGACAAAGGGGCCGGTGCCCACCATGTTCTTCCAGTACGCATGCGTGCGCAGCTGGTCCGGGGCCACGCTGCCCAGGATGTGCTCGGGCAGGATGCTGATGGAGATCTGCTGCAGGTCAACCCACAGCGGTGTGGGGCTCTTCAACTCGACGCGCACGGTCAGGTCATCGACCTTCGTGACACCGGCCAGCTCGCTGGCGGTGCCGGCCTGGAACTCATCGTAGCCCACGACGTCGGACAGCTTACCCGCGTAGGTCGAACCGACCGCCGGGTTGGCGAAGATATTGAAGCTGAACACGACGTCGTCGGCGGTGAACGGCTCACCGTCATGCCAGGTGACGCCTTCCCGTAGTTTGAAGACGAAGGCCTTGCCGCCTTCTTCAGCTTCCCAGCTTTCGGCCAGCAGGGGCTCGACGCCGTCTGCGGTCCATTTGACCTGGGCCAGACCCTGGAGGAAGGCCTCGTCGAGGCGGCGGCCACAGGTGGTCCACAGGGTACCGACCGCACAGCCGGTGCGCATGGGCGAACGAAATACGCCAGCCGGGCCAGCATCATCGGCGGGCGCTTCGGTTTCGGTGGCCTGCGTCGGTTCGGCGACTGGGGCGGTGGTGGGTTCGGCAGCCTGAGTGGGTTCGACGGCCGCCGGCGCGGTGGTAGCCGCCGGTGCCGGCGTCGAGGCGGGTGCACCGCAGCCGGCAAGCACGACAGCCAGCAGGGCAACGAGGGCGAACAGCTTAAGATTCTTCACGTTTCTCTCCTTCTGAAAATGTGGTTTGTTTTGCTTCGGCGAGATGCCGAATCGTTGATTGACGACCCATTCAAGGTGGCCGATGACACCGCACCTCATGACGCCAGTTCTTCGGCCAGGTGGCAGGCGACGCGGTGCGCAGTTGCACCGCCCTGTTCCAGGACACGCAGCGCCGGTTCCTGCTGGCGGCATATGTCCGTGGCAAACGCACAGCGCGGGTGGAAACGGCAGCCGGCGGGTGGGTTGGCCGGACTGGGTACGTCGCCCTCCAGGATGATGCGCTTGCGCGCCCGTTCCAGTTTCGGATTGGGCACCGGCACGGCCGACATGAGTGCACGGGTGTAGGGGTGCAGCGGCCGGTCGAAGACGGCGTCGCGACTGCCCAATTCCACGATTTTGCCCAGGTACATCACCGCCACGCGGTCGCTGATGTAGCGCACCATCGACAGATCGTGGGAGATCATGAGATAGGTCAGCCCCAGCTGGGCTTTGAGGTCACCCATCAGGTTGACCACCTGGGCCTGGATCGACACGTCCAGCGCCGAGATCGGCTCGTCGGCGACGATGAACGCCGGTGAGGTGGCCAGGGCCCGGGCCAGGCCCACCCGCTGGCGCTGGCCGCCGGAGAACTCGTGCGGGTAACGGTTGATGAAGGCCGGGTTCAGCCCGACCACACGCAGCAGCTCCTGCACCCGTGCCTCGCGTTCGGCCTGGCTGCCGATCCCATGCACACCCAACGGCTCGCCAATGATGGCGCCGATGGTCATGCGTGGGTTGAGTGAGGAATAGGGGTCCTGGAACACCATCATCATGTGGCGGCGCAGCGGGCGCATCTGCGCCTCGGGCAGATGGGTCACCTCTTGCCCGCGGAAGCGCACCTGGCCAGCCGTCGCGTGGAGCAAGTTCAACACGGCCAGGCCGGTGGTCGATTTGCCACAGCCGCTCTCGCCGACCAGGCCTAGCGTCTCGCCATCGTACACGTCGAAGCTGACGTCGTCGACGGCACGGACGGCACCGACCTGGCGCCGCAGCAGCCCACGCCGGATCGGGAAGTGGACCTTGAGGTTGTTGACCTCGATGAGCGTTTTGGGGTTGGCCGTGGCCTGAAGGGCGACGCTCATAGTTGATCTCCAAAATGATGAATCTGGCGCAGCTCTACGGCACGCCAGCAGGCGGCGGTATGCTGCGGTGCAACCGGCTGCAGCGGCGGCACTGCCTGCTGGCACTGCTCGATCACGTAGGGGCAGCGCGGGGCAAAGGGGCAGGCCACAGCGGGGTGGCGCAGGTCGGGCGGCATGCCTTCGATGGAGGCCAGCCGCTCCTGGCTGCGCTGTTCGAGGGTGGGAATCGCCTGCAGCAGCCCCATGCTGTAGGGGTGCGCCGGCCGCTCGTACAGCTCATCCACCGGCGCCTGTTCGACGATGTAGCCGGAATACATCACGATCACCCGGTCGACCATGCCGGCCACCAGTGCCAGGTTGTGGCTGATCCAGATGATCGCCATGCCCAGCTTCTGCTGCAGGTCCTTGATGAGTTCGACGATCTGGGCTTGAATGGTGACGTCGAGCGCCGTGGTGGGTTCATCGGCGATGAGCAGGCTGGGATTGCACGCCAGCGCCATGGCGATCATGACGCGCTGGCGCTGGCCGCCGGAGAACTGGAAGGGGAAATCCTTCAGCCGCTCGGCGGCATTGGGCAACCCCACCAGGGAGAGGAGCTCGGCGGCGCGGCGGCGCGCCGCCGCTTTGTCCAGCCCCATATGCGCCTGCAGCGGTTCCATCAGCTGGTGGCCGACGGACAACACCGGGTTGAGCGACGTCATCGGGTCCTGGAACACCATGGCGATCTCTTTGCCACGCAGCTGGCGCATCTCTTCGGGTGACAGCTGGAGCAGGTCACGCCCCTTGAAGATGACCTCGCCCCCTTCGACGCGGCCGGGCGGGTAGCGGATGAGCCCCATGACCGACATGACGCCCACCGATTTTCCCGATCCACTCTCACCGACGATCGCCAGTGATTCGCCCTCCTCCAACGTGTAGGTGATCCCATTCACAGCGTGAATGGTTGCCCCATCGGAGTAGAAGCGGGTCACCAGGTCCTTCACCTCGAGCAAATGCGCCATGACGACTTTCCTCGAACTCAGTTATTGGCCGCGGCGGGCAGATCGCCGGGCCGTGCCGATGCATCGGCCTGGCTGATCTGAACGGCACGCGCCATACGGATCTCCAGATTGCGGAAGTGATCGCGCATGCGCTGCGTGGCCAGCACCGCATCACGCGCACGCAACGCCGCCAGCAGCTCACGGTGCATCTCCAGCGTGGCCAACGGGTTGTGGTCGATGCCAATATTCTGTACGGCCAATGAATGGTAGATGACCCAGAAGATATCGATCAGGCGGATCAACGAGTCGTTGCCGAGCGGGGTATAGAGCAGGCGGTGAAATCCGCGATCGTCCAACGATACATCTTCACCGCGCAGCGCCTTCTGCTCCCAACGATCCAGCAGCGCGCCAATCTGGTCGAGCTCGGCGTCGCTGATGCGGTCGATGGTCTCGGCCACGCCGGCCACCTCGAGCCAGATGCGAATCTGCAGGATTTCGACCGCCTTCACCGGATCGAAGACCAGGCCGTACGACAACAGGTCGAAGACGGAATCGAAGTTGAAGGCGCGCACGCGTACCCCGTCCCCATGCCGTACCTCGACGATGCCTAACGACTCCAGCGCCTTGATCGCTTCGCGCACCGAACCGCGGCTGACGCCCAGGTCGGCGGCGAGCTGGCCTTCGGGCGGCAGCAAGTCGCCCGACTGCAGCCGGTTGTCGGTGATGTACTGTTTGATCTGGTCCTGGATCATCCGGTTGAGCACCGGTCCACGAGTTAATTTTTCCATGACGACCTTCCCAGCGCCCGAGCATCAGTCAGTCATTAGATATCGGATATCTGATATCTAATCATAGGATAACACACTGTTACTGGTTTGTCAAGTGGTAATTAGGGCGAATTTCGAAAGAAGATTTGCCAGTCTCTGCGCAGTGGGGTATCATCCTTCAGTAGTCCAGCCGCCCCCCCCCACCACGGGCCACGAGGATACCTGCCATGCACATTCCGACACAGCACCGCCTGGAGCCAGCCATGCCACACGCTGGCATCCGTTACCATCCCTGGATGCTGGCGATCACCCTGACCACCCTTCTGCTCAGCAGCTGGCTGCTGCTCATCACCACTGCGCATGCCAACGATCCTTCGTTCGACAACCCCGTCACCTACGGCTCGGCCCAGGAGAAGATCACCAGTCTCGCCCTCGGTGACATCGATGCCGATGGTGACCTCGACCTGGCCGTGGCGCAGGATGGCCAACAGAGTGCGGTCTACCTGAACGATGGCCGCGGCCGCTTCTTCGAGGGCACCGTCGACAACTGCGCCGCCCTGGCCGACACGGTGCGCTGTTTCGGAGCCGAAACCGATCGGTTTGCCGCCGTGGCCCTGGGAGACGTGGACGCCGATGGCGATCTCGACGTGATTGCGTTGAGCAGCGTTGGCAAGAGCCGCATCTTCCTGAACGATGGCGCCGGTTCGTTTGCACCCGGCAGTGCCTTTGGCATCAGCACGGGTGCCGGCCAGAGCCTGGCGGTCGGGGACGTCAGCGGGGACGGTGCGCTCGATTTGGTTGTGGGCGACCGCGCACAAAATACGATCTTCGAGAACGATGGGCAGGGACAATTCTACAGCGGCCCGCTCACCAGCTGCGAGGCACCGCCGGCGGGTGTGCAGTGTCTCGGCGGTGCCCACGCATCCGGCGTGGGTCTGGCCGACGTGGATGGTAACGGTTGGCTGGATGTCGTCGTAGCCGGCGACCCCGACGACAATCCCCAGGGTGCGGTCTACCTCAACGATCGCACTGGCGGTTTCAGTGACGCGCCCCCGTCGGTTTGTGCCGATGCCACCCGTCAGGACCGCATGCGCTGCCTCGGCACTGCGGCCGCAGACCAGGCCATGCGCCACCTGGCGGTGGGCGACGTCGACCGCGATGGTGACTTCGACGTGATGGCTGCGCTGGCCAACGGCCAAAACCAGGTCTATCTGAACGACGGGCTGGCCAATTTCGCTGTCACCACCGCTTTTGGCGCGGCGCCGGCGGCCGAACCGGTCCAACCGGGCGAGCTGCTGCCCGACGAGTCGGCCCCCACCGGTGATCCCACAGCCAATTCTTACCGCATGATCAGCCTGCACGACGTCAACGGCGATGGTGCGCTGGACGCCATCACCGGCAATTTCAACCAGCCCAACCTGGTCTACCTCAACGACGGGCGCGGCCGCTTCGATCAAGCCACCGCTTTCCCCTTTGGCACCGGCACCGACGCCACCACCAGCGTCGCCGCCGGTGACCTGGACAGTGACGGCGATCTCGACCTGGTTGCGGGTAACCTGGGCCAGCGCAGTGCGATCTATCTCAACGACGGCGCCGGTGTCTATCCCGCCGTGCAGCTCCTGCACACCCACAACCTGCCCACCTACAGCATCGCCGTGGGAGACGTCGACGGGAACGGTCGGCTGGACGCAATCGCCGGCAACCGCCTGGTGCCCAGCGTGATCTACCTGGCCGACCTGGCGGGTGGTTTTCCAGTCAGCCAGACCTTCGGCAGCGGCACGACGCTCAGCGTGGCCGTGGGGGACGTGGACGGGGATCTCGACCTCGACATCGTTGCCGGCAACAATCGTGAAAAGACCCGCCTCTACGTCAACCAGAACGACGGCAATTGGAACGCCGACGTGCGCGACTTCGGGCTGCAGAGCGCATGGGCCGTTACCCTGGGCGACGTAGACGGCGACCGTGATTTGGACGTCGTCGCCGCTTACAACGACCCGCAGGCCGGCCCGCAGGTACGCCTGCACCGTAACGATGGCCAGGGCAATTACGCCTGGCCGGGCAGCGAAGAACCGATCGGCAGCGGCGGTCTCAATACCCAGAGCCTGGCCCTGGGCGACCTCGACGGCGATGGTGACCTCGATCTCGTCACCGGCCACAGCGACACCACCACCCCCAGCGGCACCACCCGCGGTGCCGCCAACAGCGTCTACTTCAATGACGGCATGGGCAACTTCGGCGACGAATCGAAACTGCCGGGCGACCCCGACAGCACCAAGAGCATCGCCCTGGGCGACCTGGATGGCGACGGTGACCTGGATATCGTCGTCGGTAACTCGGGGCTGGCGGGCCGCCAGGATTATGTCTACTTTAACGATGGTGATGGGCAGTTTTCGACCGTGCACCGCTGGGGCAGCGGTCGCGCCGGTACCCTGCAGTTGACGCTGGCCGACATGGATGGTGACCTGGACCTCGACATCATCGCCGGCCAGGCGACGGGCGGTAACGCCGTGTATGCCAACAACGGAAGTGGCAGCTTCGCCGTGCGGCGGGCGTTTGGCAAGAGTCCGGCGCGCGCCATCGCCGCCGGTGACCTGGACTTCGACGGCGACGTGGACATCCTCACCGGTGGCCTGGGCCAGGCCCCGGCCCTCATCCGCAACCAGTGGCGCCAGGCGCAGGGGTTGATCAACTCGCCCAGCCTGGTGGCCATGAACCGCCCCGATGGCTCGGCGGGCGCCGCTGGCCAGGCCAGTACCGTGGTGCTGGAGAGCCAGCAGATATCGATTACCTACACACTGTTCGACGCCGAAAGTGATGCGGTGCAGCGTGTGGTGCTGGATTTTTCGGTGGATGGCGGTGGGCGGTGGCGTCCGGCCATTGCGACGTCGACCACGGTGACCACGAACCTGGCTGCCAGCCCTTACCCCACGATCACCGTGTCCAACACCCACGTCTTCGTGTGGGACACCTTCGCCAGCGGCTTCTTCGAGCAGTCGGACAACGTGCTGCTCCGGGTGCGCGCGTATCCAGGCGCGATGAGCGGCCCCCGCCGTGTGCCCCAGGCACGGGACTGGCCGTACGCCACGACCACCAGCACGCCGATCCGCGTGCGCGGGACGCAGGTGCAGGTCTACAGCGACACCCTCACCACCACCCACGTCGTGTCCGGTGCACTCGTTTACCGGATACCTGCGGGACAGGCGACCGGTGGCTTTTTGATGGGCAACTCCGAAACAAACGAACCGTTCCAGACCAATGCCGCCGGGTACCTGGTGGGCGGCGGTGAGATTGCGCCGGGCGACCGGCTCGTGGCGCTGCTGCCAGTCGATGCCGGCCCTGGCATCACGCTCTACCACACCAGCGCCCGGCCGACCGCCACCGGCCTCGACGCACAGACGGTGATCACACCGGGCGTGCAGCAGCTGGTCGTATCGGCCGACAACCCACTGTACCTCTTCGACATGGACATCTCGCTCGAGTGGGATGCGCGCAACGATGGAACGTTTCTGGACGAGCTGCAGGCGGGGATTCAGCGCTCGTCGGAGCTGTTGTACGACATCACCGATGGGCAGATGGCGCTGGGAGACGTCTGGGTGCATCATAACAGGGACTACTGGAACAGCGCCGACGTCGTGATCTATGCCAACAATTCGGTGCGGCCGCGGGCCAGCATCGGTGGCCTGGTCGGCCAAAACGTCGACGATCTACGGCCTGACGGGTCGGTCCTCAAAGATGCCTACCAGCCCGGCCAGATTCGGATGGGACCGCTGTGGGATCCCTTTGGGCAGAGCCGCGCTGAGCTGACCCAGGACTGGTACCGCGCCCTGGCACACGAGTACGGGCACTACCTGCTCTTCCTGCCCGACAATTACCTGGGATACGCCGACGACGGTTCGCTGCGCATTGCGGACTGCAAGGGCAGCATCATGACCACCGCCTACGACGACGGCTACAGCGAATACCTGACCGATTCGCAGTGGTTCACCGAGACGTGGCGTAACTGTGAGGATACGGTCGCGGCGTTCCTCACCGGCCGCTCCGACTGGGGCACGGTCAAAAAGTTCTACCCGGAGGTCAAAGCCGAGGGCGACAACCCGGGCCCGGCCACGCTGCCCATCGACGTCACGCAAGTGTGGTTCGTCGAACCTGCCGGCCCGGCTGAGACCCTGCCGGCACGCAACCTGGACTTGCGGCTGCGCGAAGGCGGCAGCCGGCTGGTAGTCGAACAGGGTCAGGGTTATCTGTTCCAGACCCAGGGGACGCCCGACCTGCGCGACGACCGTCTGGTAACGCTCGGCAGTACCGGACGCAGCGACCGGCTCAAGGTGCGCGGGGCCCAACCCGGTGATCGGATTTGTGTGTTGGAGACCGACCGCAGCCCGGCACGCGCCGGCTGTATCCACGAGTTGACCGCCCTGGATGGTTCGATCTACCTGCAGGATGTGCCCAACTGGCAGCCGAACATCCAGGTGCAGCCGATTGCGGTGCCCTCGCGCAGCATCTCGGTGACAGACACGATCACACCGACTGGCGTGATCACGCCCACGGGGGTGGCGACATCTACCCTTCCCGTGACCACGACCACTACGGTGTCGCGGTCGATGACACTTTACAAACCAGCCCTGGCCGTCACCGTCACACTGAACAGCCCCCTGACGCGCGGCCAACTCAATGCCCAAACCTTCTCCGCTGCGGCTTCGCCCGGACCTGACTGGCCAGAGTCTGCGCCCTGGGCCACCCTGCAGCCGGTCGATCCGGCCAACCCGGTCACGTTCACCCGGATCATCACCCTGGATTACCCGGTGTTTGCGGGATCGGTGCACGTCTGGGTCAGTGATACCCTGCCATCCACGGTGAGCAGCACGCTCAGAAGTGCGGTGGGTGAGTTCTTCGTAACCCCCGACTGCGACGGGCAGCAAGGCGGCGTCTGGTGCCCCACGAGTTGGAGCACCGGCACAGTCACCAGCACCCTGGCCGTCAATCAGCGCGGCGGGGTCGATCTGCGCAGCATTGGGGGAGTCAACCAACGCGGTGGGGTGAACCAGCGCGGTGGGGTGAACCAGCGCGGCGGCGTGAACCAGCGTGGTGGCGTCAACCAGCGCGGCGGCGTGAACCAGCGTGGT
>CAZXQZ010000168.1:0-10084 GCA_964642445.1 uncultured Anaerolineae bacterium | reverse complement strand
ACTGTGCAACCGCCACCGCCAAATTCGATCAATAGAGCACGGGAAGTTATTCTTTTACGAGCCCTCAGTCGTAGTTCTGCTGATGTTTAGGAGACAGTCACCCCTTTGCGGTGACGAGTCCATGCCAGGGCAATCACCAACACCAACGTCACGCCGCTGATGACCAGGCCCAGGCGCACGCTATCGGGCCAGTAGACCAGGTCGACGCGGCTGGATCCCGGCGGCACAGCAATACCGAGCAGGGTCAAATCGGCCCGCCACACCGGTACGGGCTGCGCCGCTGCCGCATCGCCCGCTGCCAGTGTGGCCCGCCAGCCAGGCATCCAGTTTTCGCTCACGACGAGCAGGCCGCCGTTTGTGCTCTGCACGTCGATGCGCAGCCGGTTGGGCGCTGGCCGTGCCAGTCGCACGCTATTGGCGCCTGGTGTGGTTGGACCAGCCATCGTGCTGCTGCCCGACACACCACCGTGCGGGTCTTCAGCCAACGGCAGCAGGGCGATGTTCTGCACGTCGAAGGCCGGGTCGGCCAGGTGGGTTTTGGCCGAGGTGTCGTCGACCTGCCGCCACTGCGCAGCCACCCAGGCGCGCTGCGGCGCCTGGGCCAGGCGGTGCAAATAGGTCGTTTCGCTGCCCTGTGGGAATTCGGCCAGGCGCTCAGTCGGTCCGGGTGGCGTGTCCGTCCAGGTCAGGAAGTGCTGCACACCCAGCAGGCGCCACAGGCGATCCATCGGGAAGTTGTCGAACAGGGCGGCATAACGCGCCAGGCGCAGCGGGCTGGCCCCCCAGGCATCCTCGACCTGCGCCGGCATACCGTAGTTCTCGAATACCCGGTACTCGTTGTGCACCCGGCCGGGCAGGCCCTGGGCCGCCCCCCCCTGCGCAGCCACGGCGGCCATCACAGCAGCCACCGGCGGAGGCAGCGTCACGGCAGCGGCCGTGCTGCCGCGGGTCGCGATGGTGCCCCAGTTTACGACAAACAAATCGGCGATGCACAGGGCTACCAGCAGCGCCGTGCGCGGTGCCGACCAGCCGGCCGGCCAGAGGATCATCACCAGTACCAGGGTTACGCCAGCACTGACCGCCACTGCCGTGCCGACCGCGCCCGCATCGACAGCGCGCGGATGGGTCAGCACAAACCCGGCCAGGCCTAGCGCCACCACGACGGCAAAACCGGCGGCGAAGGACCGGCGCCCGCGCCGCGTCAGGCCGGGCAGCTGTGCGGCACCGACGCCGGCCAGGACACTCAACCCCAGCACGACCAGGTACGCGGCGCGCTCCTGCCCGCGGAACAGGCTCCACCCTGGGAGCCAGCGGTAGAACAGCGGATAGAGAAAACCGTTCTGCCCGTAACTGACCAGGAGGGCCAGCACGGTCAGCGCACCAAAAAACACGATCACCCCGGCGGGTGCGGCCGGCGAGGCGCCGGTCCAGCGCCGTGCCACCGCACCCCCCACGGCCAGGAGGGCCAGGCCCAATGCAGCCACACCCACGTAAAGGGGCGAGAAGAAACTCAGCACAGCTGGTACCAACAGCTGCCAGGTATCGGAGACCGGAAAACCACCGCTGACGTAGGCATAATCGACGCTGGCGCGCACGCTGAGGCCCGTGAACTCCAGGCTAGGCAGCAGCTGTACGGCGCACAGGCCCACCGTCAATCCATAGAACAGCACCGACAGACCCAGGGTCCGCCGGCGTCGCGTTGGGGTTCCCCCCACCAGGCGCGGCCAGACCAGCAGCAGCACGATCCAGCCCGCTACCACATAACTGACATACAAAAAGGACTGGGTGTGACCGGCCAAAAAAGCGCTGGCATAGGCCAGGGCAGCCGCAATCCACCACCGCCACTGATCGGGTCGGGCGAAACCACGCCACAGCAGCCACAGCACCAGCGGCAGCCAGATCACGGCCCGCAGGATGGCCAGCTGCAGGGGCGGATAGCCCGTCAAATAACCGGAAAAGGCAAACACGCAGCCCGCCAGAAAAGCCGGCCCGCGGCGCCCGGTCAATTCGCGCACCAGCAGGTACGTAAAAAATCCGGCCAGGGCCGTGTGCAGCACCACTTCGACCTGGAGCCAGTACAGGCGAGCCGCTGCCGCATCCCAGGGCAGCGTCAGCAGCAGCACCAGGTTGCTCACAGGGTAGAACACCGCCGCCTGCACGTCGGCCAGGAACGGGTGTCCACCATAGGTGTACGGGTTCCACAGCGGCAGGCGCCCCGCCAGCAGCTCGTCGCGCCAGAACTGGCTGAAAGGCAAAAAATGCTGCGTGAAATCGCCAGCCAGGAGCGTCTGCCGGTCGAGTAGTACCGGAGCGTAGAAGAGGGCAGCCAGCACCAGATAGCCAAGGAATACCAGCCACGCGATCATGCGGAAACCCTTCGGGTCTTCCAGACCCGAAGGGTTTGTGGCGTCATCCATCGCTGCACGGAAACCCTTCGGGTCTTCCAGACCCGAAGGGTTTGTGGTTAGACTCTGCTTCATGCGCCGATTATACCACGCGCTTGCGCCAGATGGCAGATAGGTGTGACGGCGCTTCGGACATGGCAGCGAGGCCTTGATGGGCGTCCGGTGCCGGCTCTGCCGCAAAGGCTGGTCGTGCGGTCAGTAGCCGAGGCTGCGAATGGCGTGTTCGTCGAATCCAAAATGGTGGGCCAGCTCGTGGATGACGGTCTTGCGTACCTGGTCGCGGATCGTGTCTGGCGTCCGGCAGTGCTGCTCGATGGGGCCCTGAAAGATCGTGATACGATCGGGTGGCACCATGTTGTAGTGTACGCCGCGCTGGGTCAGGGGAACGCCTTCGTACAGGCCAAACAGGGTGTGCCCTGGGCCTACCCGGGCGCGTCGCAACTGGGTGGTCGTGGGCCACAGCTGTACGGTAATCGCAACGTTGTCCAGGTAACTCAGGATCTGATCGGGGATGTCGGCGATGGCCTCGGCCACCAGGGCTTCGAACTCTGATGACGTCATGCCTCGCTGCCGTTCTGGTTACTGGGTGGTGTGCCGTTGGTGGTAGATTTGCCCGCGCTGCGACGTCCAAGACGAATGCGGCGCAGGGGATCAGCCAGGTTGATCTCGGGCAGCTCGATCTCGGGCAGTTCGATGCTGGCGCCCTTGCGTATCAGCCGACGTACCGTCGACTGCGCACGGGCCGCGCTGTAGCTGCCCTGGCGCTGCGCAGTCTGCCACCACTTATGCGGGGTTACGTCGATCGGCGCTCCCCACTTGAGCGCGGTGGCCGCCCAGGTCAAACCCGCGCCAAAGCTGACGAACACGAGGTGATCGTGGCGCTGAATGCGCCCGGCAGCGATTGCTTCACACAGGGCGATCGGAATCGAGGCGGTCGACGTGTTGCCGTAGCGGTCGACGTTGACGAAGACCTTCTCCGCTGGAATCTTCAGCTGGTTGATCACCGACGACTCGATGATACGTGCGTTGGCCTGGTGCGGGATGATGAGATCGATGTCGTCCAATGTCAGGCCGGCTTTGGCAACGACGTCACGCGTGGCGCTGGCCATGACGCGGGTGGCGAAACGAAACACAGCCCGGCCATCCATCTGCACGTAGTGCTGGCGGGCAGCCACCGTTTCCACCGAGGGCGGCAGTTTGCTGCCACCGGCCGGCAGAATCAGCGCATCACCCCCCGATCCATCTGAACCAAGCACGCTGGAGAGGATACCACCAGGCTCTTCGCTGGCCGTTACGACGACTGCACCGGCACCATCGCCGAACAGCACGCAGGTATTACGATCACTCCAATCGACCAGGCGCGAGAGTGTTTCGCTGCCGATGACGAGGATCGTCTCGGCGGCACCGGTCGTGATCATGCTGTTGGCCAGGGTCAACGCATACACAAAACCGGAGCACGCGGCGCTGAGGTCGAACGCCCCGGCACGGCGCGCGCCCAGGTTATCCTGCACCAGGCAGGCCGTCGCCGGAAACTGATGTTCCGGGGAGGTCGTGGCGCAGATGACCAGATCGAGGTCGTTGGCGTCCAGGTTGGCCCGGTCCAACGCAGCAGCGGCGGCGCGGGTGGCCAGGGAGGCCGTTGTTTCTTTGGGGCTGTGAACGATGCGCCGCTCGCGGATACCGGTGCGGGACACGATCCAATCGTCGGTGGTATCGACGATCTCTTCCAGGTCCTTGTTCGTGAGCACCCGCTCGGGCACATACGATCCCCAGCCCACGATCTGCGCGTAGCGCGTCATGCTGCCTGCTCCTGCCGGGAGTTGCTCACATGGCCATTGCGCCAACTGCGCACGATGATGCACGCGTTGTGGCCGCCGAAACCAAACGAATTCGAAAGGGCGGTGTCGACCACGGCGCGCCGGGCCTGGTTGGGTGTATAGTCGAGATCGCAGTCCGGATCGGGCGTTTCGTAATTGATGGTTGGCGGAATGAGTCCGTCCTCGATGGTCTTGAGGCAGGCGATGACCTCGAACGCGCCTGCGCCACCGAGCATGTGCGCCGACATCGACTTGGTGGAGCTGATGGGAATCGTATAGGCGTGTTCCCCCAGCACTTTCTTGATAGCCAGGGTTTCACCTTTGTCGTTGAGGCGGGTGCTGGTACCGTGGGCATTGATGTAATCGATCTCTTCGCTGCGGATGCCGGCGCGGCGAAGGGCGGAACGCATCGCCACCACAGCGCCACGGCCATCCTCCGAGGGCGCAGCCATATGGTAGGCATCGGCGCTGGCACCATAACCCAGGTATTCGCCATAAATGTGGGCGCCGCGCGCCAGGGCATGTTCGAGCGTCTCCAGGATCACCACCGCCGCCCCCTCGCCGATGATGAAACCGTCACGATCGGCATCGAACGGGCGACAGGCGCGCTGCGGTTCGTCGTTGCGCGTTGACAGCGCGCCCATGGCTTCGAAGCCGCCGACACACAGCGGGTGCATGGCCGCTTCGGCACCGCCCGCCAGCATCACGTCGGCATCACCGCGGCGAATGATTTCGGCGGCTTCGCCCACCGCCGTCGTGCCGGTGGCACAGGCCGAAATCGTCGCCAGGTTGGGGCCACGCGCACCGAGTTGAATGGCGATGTGCCCACCGGCGCTATCAACCAGCATGGCCGGAATAAAAAACGGGCTGATGCGCCGCAGCCCGCGGGTCTGCATAACTTCGTGCTGACTCAGCATCGTTTGAATACCACCCACCGCAGAAGCAATGTAGACACCGATGCGGTCAGGGTCTTCGTGGGTCGTATCGAGTCCGGCATCGGCGAGTGCCTCCAGGGTGGCAGCCCAGGCATAATGCGTGTATTGATCGAGCCGGCGTACTTCGCGCGAGTCCATGTATTTGGCTGCTTCGAAACCTTTGACTTCGCCGGCGATCTGGGTTTTGAACACTGATGCATCGAAGGACTGGATACGATCGACACCACTCCGTCCGGCAACCAGGGCCGCCCACGACGTGGGGACATCGAGACCCAGCGGAGAAATGGTTCCCAGGCCAGTGAATACGACTCGCGTCATCAGTAGAATCCTCCTGTTCTGCACGACAGACGCCGCCGCGTGGTATGACGGCCTGACACGGCCGCGGCTGCCCCACGCTGGGCGGCGTCTACAGGGACGATCAAAATCACCCTATATAACACAGAAGAGCCCCAAAAGAAACGGCCCAATCCACAGAATTGTCGCACAGCTCCATACAGAATCTTAACCTGGATGTGAACAAGATTTAACCCGCGCTTTGATCAGGCTTAACCTGCGTCTGGCATCCTGTTGCCAGGTTATGACGCGACCACCCGGTTGCCACACACCGGGCGGTCGCGGGCCTTCTTTGCCACACCATCTGCAGCATCCCCAGCCCTCTGATCTTCCGCAGCAACCAGGTCATTGACCAAACGGTGAGCGCTCAGTTCACACGCTGCGCAGGCCGGGTGTCGCCGAACATAAAAAGAGGCCGACTGCTGCGCCGGCCTCTTGGTAGCGATTTGATAGGTCGATATCGTAATCCTCTTACGATATCGACATTTTTACCTGGCGGCTGCGTAACGACGCGCCACTTCGTCCCAATTGACCACGTTCCACCAGTTGGCGATGTAATCGGGCCGGCGGTTCTGGTACTTGAGGTAGTACGCATGCTCCCACACGTCCAGGCCTAGGATCGGCGTGTGACCGTCCATGTACGGGCTGTCCTGGTTGGCCGAGCTGTACAGGTCCAGGCTGCCGCCGTCCTTGACGACCAGCCAGGCCCAGCCGCTGCCAAATCGTGTAATGCCGGCATTGCCAAACTTGGTCTTGAAATCATCGAAGCTGCCAAAGGTGCTGTTGATCGCATCGGCCAGGGTTCCGCTGGGTGCGCCACCCTTGTCAGGCCCCATGATTTCCCAGAACAGCATGTGGTTGGCATGACCGCCGCCGTTGTTGCGCACGGCCGTACGAATCGCTTCCGGCACCCGGTTGATGTTGCGCAACAGCTCTTCCACGGAGAGCGCTGCCAGTTCGGGTGCGCTTTCGAGCGCCTTGTTGACGTTGGTGACGTAGGCAGCATGATGTTTGCCGTGATGGATCTGCATCGTCATCTCGTCGATGAACGGTTCGAGGGCATTGTGTGCGTACGGTAGTTCAGGTAGTGTAAAAGCCATAATGATTGTCTCCTATGCCTGGTTTGTCTCTTGTTTTTATCTCTGGTAACCCGGTTCGACATCTATACACGGGATAGTAAGACGGCGATCGGCGCCCAGGGAGGCACGCTGCTTCGAGCGCTGGTATTGTATCCAAACCGGACCATTTGTCAACTTTAGCAACAAGGGTGTTGCTAAAGTTGACTCCTTCTACGCACGACGTGACTTTGTGCGAACCACGCCGCTGGTTGGTCAAAAGGGTCCAGCAGGAAAGGTATCGACGCTGCCCGGTTTGTCGAGGCGCCGCACCATGTGCAGTTCGGGCCAGGGCTCACCCAGGATACCGTCGTGAATCGCCCAACTGCGCCCGCGTACGGTACGCCAGCCATGCGATGGGCGGAAGGTACTGCCATCGAGGGCCGCGCGCAGATCACCCTCCATGAAGCGGGCGTGCAGTGATTCCATGAAACGCTGGCCGGTCAGGTAGATGAAGCCCCAACGTTCGAGTAGGATGGCATTGTGATAGGCCAACGGCTGGGCAAAAATGTACTGTTTGCCCAGCTCGAGCAGGAGCTTTGTCGCGGTCGGCAGCAGCCGGCGCACGATCATGCCCAGGCCGGGACGAATCTGTCCGGGGGCCAAACCGGCACGCATGGCTCGCTCCTCTTCGGGCAGGTTGCGCCGTACCAGCCCTAACAACGTCGGCTGCCCTTCTTCATCGTAGTCGATGTTGAAACGATCGGCATAGAGGTTGTTGACCACCACCAGGTAGACGTTGATCTGCCCGTTGGCCGTCTCACCAAAATTGAGCAGCAGCGCCGGGTCGATGTCGGTCCGGTTGCGCCACAGTGTGAGCTCCACCAGTCCCGCGTCCATATCAGACGAGACATGCACGGCCAGGTTGCCATAGGCATCACGTAAGGTTTCTTCGTCGATTGCGTAATAGGTGAGCAGAGACGGCGGAATGAGTCGGCGATAGATTTTGAGCTGTTCGGCCAGGGGTTGTTGAATGATCTGGCGAATTGGAACGTATTTCTGCTCATTCGTCAGCGGCAGTGCCATGCCGTTGGGCAGCTCGTCGGGTGAGTCGGCAAACACGTGCTCTTTCAAATGCCGCAGGTGATCCGGGAACCGCGGCAGTCGTTCGAGCTCCTGCAAGATGTCACGTGCCTGCTGCTGCACGTCGTGCTTCCAGTGATCCTTGAAAGGCATCACCAGCTCACGGATCGACTGCTCCAGGGGTCGGGCCAACGGGCTGCGTGCCAGCAGGTGAACCGCGATCAGCATGCCGCCGACATGGTGCGAGCTGACCTGGTGTTCGATGGCCGTCACCAGATCATCCCAGATCTCGGGCCGCACTCGGCGCTGTGTTATCATGAGTCGCGCCAGCGTCTGTGCCGCAAACGCCCGTGCGCTGGCATTGTGCGGATCGAACAAGACACGGCGCAGCTGATCGCTCGCGGCATCGAAGACCAGTACCTGTCGTTGGGCTACCTTCTCCAGAACCTGGCGCAGGGCAGTCGTCGTTTCCGGGTCATCCCAAACCAGCAGCGCTTCCAGCAGCCGCGGGACAACGATCGCCGCCGTGTCAGGCTCCGCGGTCACCACCCGGTCCAGCTCAGCTGCCGCAGCCACCCGGTCGGCCGGTTGCGCTGCGTGCAGCTGGGCCAGCACAGGCTGCAGCGCCAGCGGAGGCTCCACCGCTGCCAGCGCACTGCTTGCCGGTCGGCCAACATTCACTTTCGTCGCGGTATCGTCTAGTCGCTTGATCTGCGGGATCTGACTCATACCACCTCCAGTGTGTCCAGAGTGTAACACAGATGACGCATCGCGTCAAGAGACTTGGGCGCAGAACATTGCCAGGGCTCAGGTTGCGTGGTATACTCAACCCGACCCATCTCAACCTGCCGGGCGTCAACGGTGCTGAGCATGGCCGGCCGCTGTGCAGCCAGCCTGACCTGGTTGCACAGCGGCCGCGGCGAACGACCGGCAGTGGTGGGGGCAGATCGCGCAGACCTGGGAGGAGGTCCAGCACCATGCAACGACAGAACTGGCTGCAGAGACGTCGACCCGAACCGGTACCCCAGCTGGCGACGGGCGAGATTGCCATCGTCGATTACGACCGCTGCTCGTATTGCGGTGCCTGTGTTCCCGTCTGTCCGCCCAATTGTATCACACTACACGACGCGACGCTGCACATCGAGGACGAGCTGTGCACCGGCTGCCGGCGCTGTGTGCTGGTGTGCCCCACGGCGGCCTTGCGTATGCAGGTGGGTATTGCCGCATGAGGGCCGCGTACGACGTCATTGTGATTGGCGGTGGGCCGGCCGGTGCCATCGCAGCGCGCACGACGGCCCAGGCCGGCCTGGCCACCCTCTTGCTGGAAAAACGCCAGGAAATCGGATCACCAGTGCGCTGCGGTGAAGCCGTCGGGCGCGCCACCGTCGCACAGTTCCTTCCCCTGGATGCGCGCTGGATCGCCGCCGAAGTCGACACGTTCAGCCTGAGCAACACCCGCGGTGACTGCGTGGTGCTGCCGCCCCTGGAAGAAACGCTGGTCCTGGAGCGCAAGTTTTTTGATCGCGAGCTGGTGCATGCCGCACGCCGGGCCGGCGCTGAGGTCATGGTCAAGGCGCGTGCCACCGGTCTGCTGCGCGATGCACAGGGCATTGCGGGTGTGTCAGCCGTCGTGCGGGGTGAACCGGTCGATCTGCCAGCACGTCTGGTGATCGGTGCCGATGGTACGGAAGCGCAGAGCACACGCTGGGCCGGCCTGGCGGGCAACCCCCGCCTGCGCGACTACTTCAGCGCCGCCCAGTACCTGCTGAGTGGTGTCGACATTCCGCCACGCATCTGCCAGTATCACCTGGGCGACTCGCTGGCGCCTGGCGGTTATGCCTGGGTCTTTCCCAAGGGTGAGGGCAAAGCCAACGTCGGTTTGGTCGTTGCGGCCGACGCCCACGCATCCCCATCGGCCATTGGCCTGCTGAATACCTTCGTTGCGACGCGATTTCCCGACGCCTCTCCCCTGGCCCAGATCGTGGGTGGCATCCACGTCACCAATACCCTGTCGCCCATGGTGACCGACGGCTACATGGCCGTGGGTGATGCCGCCCACCAGGCAGACCCCCTGACCGGCGGGGGCATCACCAACGGCATGCATGGGGGCCTTTTTGCCGGCGAAGTGGCCGTGGCCGCCCTGCGCGCGGGGGACGTATCGGCGCAGTTCCTGCACCGCTATGAGGAACGCTGGGAAGCCGAATTTGGCCGGCTCTACCGGCGCCTTTTGCGCATCCGTCACGCCGTGCGCAAACTGCCACCCGACGCCATGGACCGCATGATCGCCCAGGCCACCCAGCTCGATACCTCGCATGCTTCGCTGCGCGACTTGTTTGCCATTGTTCTGAAGTCCTACCCGCCCTTGTTGCTTGAAGCGTTGCCGTATTTTCTGGGACAGTGATTGGATGTTGGATGTTGGATGTTGGATGTTGGATGTTGGATGTTGGATGTTGGAT
>CAZXQZ010000167.1:0-10103 GCA_964642445.1 uncultured Anaerolineae bacterium | reverse complement strand
CCGCTGACAGCAATCCGTTCCCCCCTACTCCGTACTCCGTACTCCGTACTCCCTCCATCCGTTCAATCCGTTCCCCGAATCCATTGACAGCAATCCGTGCAATCCGTTCCCCCTACTCCCTACTCCCTACTCCCCACCCCATACACCACCACCAACTCGCGCGCCAGCATCGTTGCGCCGGGCACGGTGAATCGCGCGACCTCGACCAGGGCCGGATCCTGTGCCAGGTTGGGGAACCACTCCGGAAAGATCACAACGTAATCGACACCACGCGTGAGAAGCAAGTCCATCAGCTGTTGTTCGCGCACCGCCGAAGCGGGCGGCGTTGACCTGAGCACGTCGATCACCTCGGGGCTGGCCAGTCCCAGCAGGTCGAAAACCCGCCGTCCTCCAAAATAGGCCATGGCGCCGATGTCGTTGGCGGCCACGGTCGCATGCGGTGCCGTATTGCGCGCCAGCCACTGCGCGGCTGCCACGTCGCCCTGGTTGATGCTGCGTACGTCGTTGGCATACAGTTTGGCTTCCACGTTCAAGCCTGCCAGCTGCATGGCGAGTGCCAGTGCTGCAAATCCCAGCGCCACCCCTAAAGCCAACCGGCCGGTGCGGGATGGCGTACCTGGCCCGTTTGCTGCGGCGGTGGGACGCTGCGTGCCGCCCACCAGCCCGCGCACACCCAGCCGCACGTTATCCCACAACGCCACCGCACCCAGTGCCACCAGCACGTTCATCACGGCCAAGACGTGCGCGCCACGCCGGTAGTTCTGCAGCCCGATGCTGCCCAGGTCGGCCAGGGCCGCCGCCACGATGCCAGCCACGCCGACGGCCAACAGCAGCACCACCCGGCGCCCGCGCGTGTCCCCACTTTGCCATGCGGCCACGCAGCCCAATGCCATCATCACGACGAGCACCTGGTTCTGCGCATAGACCGCCAGGCGAATGTTGGACATGAACTGGCTGGCGAAGTGCAGCGCACCGTACGCAAGATCGAAAGCTGCGTTGCCCCGGCCAAACGCAGTTTTGGCGTACCACGATGCTGGCAACGGGTGTCCCCACACCGCCAGGTTGAAGAGCAGATACGTCCCAATGCCGGCGGACGTAATGCCCACGTGCAGCCACCCGCGGCCGCCGGGCACGTCGCGCCGTCGCCAAACCAGGTAACCCCACGCCACCGGCAGCAGCAGCCACACCTCCGGTCGGGCCCAACCGGCCAGGGTAAGGCAGAAGGTGGCTGCGTAGGCGCTGCGTACACCCCATCGTTCCGCTTCCAGCAGCCCAAACAAACCCAGCAGGACGAGCAGCAGGTACAGCGGCGTCTCCATGCCCGACAGCGCACCCCAGACGAACGCCGGCTGCCAGGCCGCAAGAACGCCGGCGATCAACGCCACCCGCCAGTCTTCTGCCACGCGCCACGCCAGCAGCGCAATCAAGACAATGGCGACCAGGTGCAGCAGACTCCCCAATGCTTTGACGCCAGTGGTGGGATCGCCCAACGGCATCACGTGGACCAACACCAGCAGCATCACCCACAACGGCGCGGTGCTCGCCCCAGTGGGCTCATTGGGATTGAACGACCACCCCTGCCCGGTCGCCAGGTTACGCGCAATCTGTAGGTGGATCCAGCTGTCGTCGAGCGGGAAGCCAAAACCATCCACCGTCGTCACTGCATAGTACAGGAAGAGCGCCAAAGCGGCCAGGCCTGCCAGTAACACGATGAGCACAGCAATCCATAGTCTGCGTCTGTCCGCTGCCATCACGCGTGCTCCTTGTCTGTCGAAGCTGCTCTTAAGGGCTCGCCAAAGAATGACTTCCGGCATTGTGGCTGGAATTCGCCGCTCCGAAGGCGGTGGCGGTTGCACAGTTGCCATCTTTTTGGAAAGATGGCAACTGTGCAACCGCCACCGCCAAATTCGATCAAAAAAGCATGGGAAGTTGTTTTTTTTACGAGCGCTAAGATCACTGCCGCCACAGCACGACCCAGTGCGTTTGGTCGTCGAAGGGTGACGGCGTGTACCGGCTGGGCAGTTGGTTCCACCACGCTGCCAGCCCGCTGCGCACCGCGGCGGCATCGAGATCGCGGCCGCGTGGCGCGCCGGGTGGCGCGGGCAGCCACTGCGCCACCGGCATGAGCACCGCGGCCGGCGGCTGTCCGAGCAGCGCCGCGTGCAGCTGCTGTGCTTCAGCGCCGCCGGTGCCCAGACCGCGCAACACGGCATCGAACGCGGTGGGGTTGGCATGACCGCTGAGCAGGTACCAGCCCGGTCCCCAACCGGTGGCGAAGATGGTTTCGTTGACGGACAAGCGCCGGACTAGCTCGGCCTGGATGGTGGCCATTTCCACAGCCAGGCGCGATTCCGGTACAGCCACCGGACCCAACGTCGTGTCAAACCAGCGGCGTGGGGTGGAAAAGGCTATGCCAGGCGTCAGCGCCTGAGCGATCAGGCTGACCAGCGCCAGACTGGCCATCAGAATCACCACCCAACGCTGCAGGGTGTGGGAAGTGTGCATCCCCTGCTCGCCGGCCAGCCCGGCGTTGGTCGGGGCATGAAACCACCAAAGCACTGCCAGCGCCGGCGCAATCGCCACGCCCAGGCTGTACCCGGTGAGCAGCAGTCGGGCGTTGGTCAGAACTGCAAAAGCCCATAACCCCCACCAGGCCGGCGGGGCGTGACGCCGCAGCGCTGGCCAGGCTGCCAGCAGCAGAATGGGCGTCAACGGTACCCAGGGCACCGCCGCCAGCCACTGCAGGATGCGGCCCAGTGTTACACCCATCGCCGGTGCCCCAGCAGACCCGGCTTCCAGGAAGACCGGCGTCATCATAACGAACGCCAGTACAAACAGCCCACCTGCCGCGATCAGGGCCAGGATGCGCCACCGGCGCACGCGCCATGCGACCCACAACCCGCCGATCCCGAGCCACGCGCAGGCCAGGCTGGCCAGCCAGCGCCGCGAACCAACCGCCGCTCCCCAAAAGCGTCCCTGGCTGACCATGTCATAACCGAGGTAGCCGCGTCCCAGCGCTTCCCATCCGGACACGCTGGCCTGCCAGCCGAAGCCAATCAGCAACACCAGGCTGCCAGCCGCCAGTCCGCTCGCCCAGGCGCGCAGGGATGCGCGGCCGGACACGAGGACCGCCAGGACTGCCCCCGCGGCGCTGAGGCCGAACTCGGGTTTGCTCAGAAAGGCCAGTGCAACGAAACCGCCGGCTGCGGCCACCCACGCCCCGCGCGCAGTCTGCTGCCAGCGCAGGCCGGCCACGAGCGCGGCCAGGCTCAGGGTCATGCCCCAGGTTACGGCCTGGCTGTAGGCCGCGAGATGCAGGCGGATCAAGTCGCCGCCCACGTAGGGGCCGGCAATGGCAGCAAATGCCGTGAACCCGAGGGCGGCGCCTGGTCGCAGCAGGCCACGCAGAAACAGATAGGTCAGCAGCAGCGACGCCGCAGCCAGCGCGCCGTTGACCGTCGTCGCCAGCCCGGCATCGGGTCCGAGCGCGCGCAGCAGCGCAGCCAGGAACTGCACCGGCAGCGGGCCGTACGCCCAGGCCACGTCGCGGTAGAGCACTTCCCCCTGGCTGAGACGCGCGGCGACCTGCAGATACCAGCCCTGGTCGCCCAAGAGCATGGGGAAATAGCGCCACGACCACGCGGTGTGCACCACCACGAGAGTCAGGAGCCCAACCAGGCCGGCGCCAACGGCGACACGCGCACGCGTCGGGGGCAGTGCCATCACGTGCGGTGGCAAATTGGATGGGTTGTGGCTCTGGTTCACGCGTCTCGTTTCACCGGTGATATTGTTGAGAGGCTATGCGGGGTGATTCTACCATGAGAGGTGGAGATCGGCAATCGGTCCTAACAAAACCGCGCACCACTGGCAGTCCGAATCATCGATCTTACAGGTCAGGCCATCGACCACCAAGGCACAAAGACACCAAGTCTGACATGGTGTTGGTGCCCTGGTGGTTTCTCAGTTGCTTACCTGTCTGTCGGACCCAGGCGAAATGGCTGCGCTCAGGGTGCTATGGCGAAGTGCGCTTCGATGCGCCAACCGTTGCCGGTGGTATCCACCATCGTGATGACGTATTCGTAACTGCCGCGCATCACGGTACCCGTTGGACCGAAATCGGCATTGTCGGCGATGTACATCGGAAAATGGCTGGCGCCATCGACCGAGAAACCCACGGTGTTCAATGCCGGCACGTCACCGGTGAACACGTAAGGGTTGAAGATGCGACCGTTGCGATTGGTGATCGCCTCGACGTGGATCGGGAAAAGCGCGTTGGCGATGATGGGGCCCGAGGCAAAATCGGGTGAAGAACCGGTCGTACCCGGCGCAGGCACATTCATCCACACCAGAAAAACGCCCATCCCCTCAGAATACTCCAACCCACTAAAACGCACCCCCTGGTGATAGCCCTGCGCCGCGACGCCCGCCGCCATCTCAGAGGTATACGGCGGTGCATGTGGTGCACCTGGACCGACCATCAGGACCGGGTGAGCCACGTGGTTGGGCGGCGGCAGAATAGCCAGCGCCGTCTCGGCAAACTCAACGTAACCCGAAGCCGCCGTGCCAATCGGCGCAGAAAACAGGTGCAAATCGGCCGGCGACCACGTCGGGTGACCCATGGGCGTCATGCGCACGCCCTGTGCCGGTGGGGGGCCGCCCGCCAGGGAGCTGGCAGGCAGCAGCAGCAACAGGCCGGCCATCCCGATCAAGAGAATGAACCGCAGACGTTTCGAAACCATCGTCAATATCCTTTCCTATTTGTAGTCGTGTAGCTCGGTCTCATTTCCAGGATGAATCGTCATGGAGTGAGTCGACAGTGCACCGATTTCATCCGGGGAACGATTAAGACACCCACGTGTCTGCTCAACTATGGGCTTGTAAAAGAATAACTTCCTGCAAAATGGCCGGAATTCGCCTCAAATCACGGTAAGTTATTCTTTTGCAAGCCTTATATCACCGGCGCGTAAGACAAACGTAGTATTACCGGCGAATCTGGTTTGCGTAATGACGATGCGAGAGATGTCAGATCGACTCCTGATTGTTGGGTTCGTTCGACAAGACCTCGGTTTGCTGGCGCAGGAACTCGAACAGGCGCGCCAAATCGGAGAACCCGCGCCGTTCGGCGGTGTGTGGGTCCTCGACCGACGCCCGCCAGACGGTGGGGTCGCTGCCCTCCTCCCGCCACAGTCGAACCAGGTAAGCCACGTAGTGTCGTCTTCTCATTGCGGTTCCATATTCTACCGCCGGGCGACTGAAGTCGTTCCAACCGCTGCGCAGCCTACCCTGCGCAGGCTGCCTTGTCACGCTGCTGCTTGCTCCGTACTCCGTACTCCGTACTCCCTACTCCGTACTCCCATTCTGACATCCAATCGTAAGACAAACGTAGTAGACACCGGCGTCAACTGGTGTATAATAGGCGCCAACAACCCAGTGCTCTGTTAGGTTGGGTTTTGTCACTAATCTGCGCTCATACAGCGGCAGGATCGGTACACATTCCCGCGGCAACGATCGAGTACGAGTACGAGTACGAGTACGAGTAGGAGTACGAGTAGGAGTACGAGTAGGACGGTACTCGTACTCGTAATCGTCCCACCGGCCGGAGGCACCCCGAACATGAGTCACCTGTCTATTTGCCTGTTGGGCCCGATCCAGGTTCTGGTGGACGGGACGCACCCCGTCGCTTTCAATTACAACAA
The DNA here is from genome assembly GCA_964642445.1 of uncultured Anaerolineae bacterium. Taxonomy (GTDB): domain Bacteria; phylum Chloroflexota; class Anaerolineae; order SSC4; family Amarolineaceae; genus SSC4. The sequence goes on along the minus strand of CAZXQZ010000167.1, from coordinate 4,407 downwards.
AGCGCGGGCGCTGCTGGCTTACCTGGCCGTCGAGGCAGACCGGACCCACACGCGCGACACCCTGGTCGGTTTGTTATGGCCCGATCTGCCGCACGATGCCGCGCGCACCAACCTGCGCCAGGCGCTGGCCGACGTGCGCCAGGCGATTGGCGATGCGACCGCTTCCCCGGCTTATCTGCACATCACACGCGATGCCGTCCAGTTCAACGCGGGCAGCACGTACACGCTGGACGTGGCTGCGTTCAACGAGCTGGTCGCGACCACCGCCGCCCACTCCCACCGCCACATCGACCGCTGCCAGCCATGTGCTGCGCGGCTGGAGGTGGCGGTAGCGCTCTATCGCGGTGATTTCCTCGCCGGGTTGAGCGTGGCGGATGGTGCGTCCTTCGAGGAATGGGCCGTGGTGCAGCGCGAGCGCCTGCACCGTGCGATGCTGGATGCGTTGACGCACCTGGTTGCTTACTACGGCCGGCGCAGCATGCCGCAGCACGTCCGCTGCATGTTGACGCGTATCCTCGAACTCGATCCCTGGCGTGAGGAAACCCACCGCAGCCTGATGGAGCTGCTGGCACGCAGCGGCCAGCGCAGCGCGGCCCTGCACCAGTATGAAATCTGCCGCCGCACCCTGGCCCATGAGCTCGACGTCACACCTGATGCGCAGACGACGGCCCTGTACCTGCGCATTCGTGACGGCACGCTGCCCCTGGCCTCTGATGGGGCACCGCACGCAGTCCCCGCGGTATCGCTGCCCGTCCCACCGACACCGCTGGTGGGCCGGGAGGAGGAACTGGCCCAATTAGCTGAGCTGCTGGCCAACCGTGCCCATCGCCTGATCACCCTCCACGGTCCCGGCGGTGTCGGCAAGACGCGACTGGCGCTGGCTGCGGCGGTACAGCAGGCCGCAGACTTCGAAGACGGCGTAGTGTTCGTGCCGCTCGAAGCCGCGCCATCGGTCGATCTCCTGGCGCCCGCCATCCTGGCTGCGCTGGACATTCCCGCGCAGGGGCAGCGTCCGCCGTTCGAGCAGCTTCGTGCCTACCTGCATCCCCGCGAACTGCTCCTGATCCTGGACAACTTCGAGCATCTCACTGCGGGCACCGGGCTGCTGGTCGAGCTGCTGCAGCATGCGCCTGGGCTGACGTTGCTGGTGACCTCGCAGGTTCGCCTGGCGCTGCAGGCGGAGTGGCTGTTCGAGGTGCGTGGGCTGCGCTGCCCACCGGCGGCGGTGGCTGACCTGGACCGGTTCAGCGCATCCAGCCTGCTTTTGCAGCGTATCCAGCCAGCGCAGCGCCGGCCGGTGTTGAGCGCGGCCGATGCTCAGGCGGTGGTCACGATCTGCCACCTGGTGGGAGGCCTACCGTTGGCGCTGGAGCTGGCCGCAGCGCTTGTACGCGAGTTATCCTTGCCCGAGGTCGCGGCTGCACTTGTCCAGGATCTGCGTGTTCTGGAGACCCGCTGGCGGGACGTGCCCGCCCGCCACACCAGTGTCTGGGCTCTCCTGGCGCATGCCTGGCAGCTCCTCTCGCCTGACGAGAGTCACGTGTTCAGCCGCCTGGCGGTTTTGCGCGGCAGGTTCCAGGCCGACGCCGCCTTCGCAATCGCCGGGGCCACCCTGCCCGTACTGCGGGCGCTGATCGATAAATCGCTGCTGCAGCGGGAGGCGGGCAGCGGTTACAGCCTGCACAACCTGGTACGTCCTTTTGCCCTGGAGAAGCTGCGGGCCGCGGGCCAGTTCGAGGACGCGGCGCAATGCCACCTGGCCTACTTTGTGGCCCTGGCCGAAACCGCCGAACCCGCGCTGCGCAGCGCGGCACAGGACGTGTGGTTGGTGCGGCTGGAGCGGGATCACGACAACCTCCGGGCCGCGTTGGGCTGGGCGCAGATGCAGGGTGATACCGTGGCCGTTGCCCGCCTCAGCGGCGCCCTGCGGCGCTTCTGGCATCGATGCGGGCACGGGACAGAGGGGCGGACCTGGCTGAAGACCGCGCTGGATCAGCGTGTCGCCCTGCCGCAGCGTCTGCAGGCCAAACTGCTGTACAGCCTGGGTGTACTGGACTGGCACCAGGGTTTTTATGCCGAGGCGCACGCCTGCCTGCTGGAGAGCGTCGGGCTGTGGCGGGCGGTAGGTGACACCAGTGGCCTGGCGTATGCGCTGAGTATCCTGGGCCGGACAGCCGAGCAGGTGGGCGAGCCCGCGATGGCGCGGCGGTGGCTGGAGGAAAGCCAGGGGCTGTTCCGGCAGATCGGTGACGATTGGGGATTGGCGTTGGTCTTGTTTCGTACAGGTTACGTACGAGCGATGGCGGGTGAGCCGGATGCCCAGGTGGCGCTCGACGAGAGCCTGCACTTCTTCGAAGCCACCGGGGATCGCTGGGGTATGGGCCTGGCCTTGTACGGGCTGGGCGTTTGGGCTTACACGCAGGAGCAGTGTCCCCTGGCGCGCACGCGGCTGGAGCAGGCCGTGGCCACCCAGCGCGAGATCGACGATCGCTGGCTGGCGGCGGTCACGCTCAATGTGTTGGGGGACGTTGCACGCTGCCAGCGGGACTACGACCAGGCGGAGCGTGCCTATCGGGAGAGCCTGGACTTGTTCAGCCGGCTCGACAGCCAGGGACGCGTTGCTGCAAACCTGGCCAATCTCGGCCACGTCGCCTTTGCCCGGCGCGACCTGCCGGCGGCGCAGGCCTGTTATCAGCGCGGGCTCGCGCTGTCGCGTGAGGTTGGGGACCAGGGCGGCGTTGTGGCGTGTCTCGATGGCCTGGCCGGGGTGCTGAGCGCCTGGGGTGAGCCCGCGCTGGCGGTGCGGCTGTTGGCGCTGACGACGGCGCAGCGGAAGGCGGCCGGTGCCGTGCTGGCGCCGGCCGACCGCCATGCGTATGCCGAGCTTGTGTCGCGGTTGACCGCGCAGCTCGACGCGCCGGCGTTTGCGCGGGCGTGGGAGGAGGGTCAGGGGCTGACAGTGGCGGAGGCGGTGGGTTGGGTGATGGTGGAACTGGGGCGGGACAGGACACCGGGTGTGGTGGATTTTGAGATTTGATGGATGATGCTGGCACGCGAATGCCGTCCGCGAATTCCGATCGCGAATGCGCGAATGCCGTCCACGAGTTCCGGCCACATATCATCGAATCACGGTTTGTCCATGCCGGGCCGGCGCCACGGCGAACGAAAGTGCAAGACCTCACAGGTTTTGGAAACCTGTGAGGTCTTATGGGCTACTATCAGGCAAATCTCGTATCGCGCGTAACGTGCTCAGGAGTCAATGAGCGTGCAGCGATTCATCCAGCACATCTGCCACCCATTGATTCAGGCTTTTGCCTTCCGCAACTGCCCGCGCCGCAATCTCGGCATGCAAATGCGGTGAGACACGAAGATTGAATTTGCCGGAATACGCTTTGCGTGGCTCGACCCTATCTTCCTGGCACATTTCCAGGAATACCTTTAGCGAAATTTCGCCTTCCCGGCGCAAATTGTCGATGTCTTTGGCATAGAAATCAGCACCGCCATTGAGCCCGATAAACTCACCGCGAAACATGTTAATATCTGGATCATACTGGACAACGGCCCGGTAGCCGTTGATTTCCATCATGTTCATCATGGCTCGACTCCATGCTCCTTCAACCATTTCCGAATACTGGCAACCGCCCCTTTATCGGTATTTGGAGTAGGATGCGGTCGGTGAAAAACCCTTCTTTCGCCAAACAGGCGGACACCAATACGCGAGCCCTCTCGCTCGCTCAACTCTGCTCCGAGTTCGACAAACAATGATTCGATATCCGCCCAGTTGATGTTCCCACTGGTGGGTTGTGCAAATATCAATTCCAATGTCTTTTGATGTTTGCGCTTCACGCCCCCATGGTACCACATCTTGATACTGTGTCAAGTTCAACCCAGGAGATGGTGCGGCGACATGCGGGGATAGAGCGCGGCGCCCATGCCGGTGTCGGCCAGCGCGTAGAGTACGGCCCCGTGGGTGACGTGATGCGGGTTGTGGTGGAGGTCGGGGCGGATCTCCAGCAAGCAAGTGCTGTGCCCGGGTGCTGTTGGTCGATGCGCAGGCCGATCAGTTCGGCAAAGGGATGGTGCATGGTTGACGTCGCGATCTAGTGCCCAAGTGCAGCACGTAAGCCTACTTGGATTGCCTGGCCCAACCGATACCAGAGGCGATAGTGTTGTGGTTGGTTGCTGTATCCATCAACCTGGAGTATAATCCCGCAGAACTGGCACATTGAACTCCGCGGGCAAACTTCTCCAGAAATCGCCGGAGAGGAAGCATGAGCAAGTTGATCGCCTTCCACCAATGGCTCAAGCAGCGGCGCAAGGCCCTCGGCCTGACCCAGAAGGACCTGGCACAGCAGGCGGGCTGCGCCGAGATCACGCTGCGCAAGATCGAAGCCGGCGACCTCCAGC
>CAZXQZ010000166.1:0-10278 GCA_964642445.1 uncultured Anaerolineae bacterium | reverse complement strand
GTTTGATAGGTCAGCCCACAGTGCAGAAGCTCTTGCCGGCTGGTCTGGTGGTGCCGCAGTGGCAACTGCGTGTAGCGCTTCGGCGATCTCGACCCAGAAACCGAGCTTGTCGAGGCTTCCCTCACGCCCCGTGAACCCATCCGCTACCCTGGCGGCCGCCAGCCAGTCGCCGGCCGCCAGCCAATGCTCAGGAATAGTCAGCACTTCCTGTGGGGTCATCGACAGTCCAACCGACAGACCCATCTCCAGGAATTCGGCGGCCCGCCGGTGGGATGCGGCCGCATCGGCCAGGCGCCGCAGGGCAAAATCGCGCACCAGCGGGTGCAGCCAGCAGCGCTCGTCGGCGCGGTAGAGCAGGCTGCGCAGACGCACCGACAGCATGATCTCACGCCAGGTGGCGGCCGCCAATAAAGTCACGGCCTGTGCCGCGTCATCGGTGAACGGTATCCGGAAAACGGCCACCTGGCACAGTGTCGCCTGTTCTCTGTCGGTCAAACGTGTGAAAGAGAGCGACAGCGAAACCTCCAGGTTGCGCAGGCGTTCCGGCACCAGGCGCAGCGTGTCGTCGTGCAGCGTGGCACGGTGGGCCGCCAGGGCGGCCGCCAGCGGCCCCAGGTCGATATGGTCGCGCTCGGCCATGGCGGCTACCAGCTCGACCGCCATTGGGTGCCCCCCGACCTGCTCCATGACAGCGCGGATGCCGCGCTCGTCCTGCCGGGTCAGGTAATCGGCGGGCAGCAGACTGACCAGCAGGCGCAGTGTCTCCGGTTCGGGCAGCGGCGGCAGCTCGTAGATAAACCAGCCGCGCGCCCGTATCGCCTCGCGGGTCGTGACCAGGGCCACGGTACCCGTCGGGAGGCCATCGATGAACGCCAGAAAGCTGTCCGGTTCGCTGACCGTCTCGAAGTTGTCGACGATCAGCAGGCAGCGCCGGCCGTGGAACGCGGCAGTGACCGCGGCGCGCCGTTCGGCCGGCGCCAGTCCCTGGCCGGTGGGCAAAAAGCGCAGCTGGTCAGCCAGTGTTGACAAGAACGAATCGAGCAGCGGGCTGGCTTCGCAGGAGTGAAACACCGTGCCGTCGGGAAAACGCCAGGCCTGGCGCTGCATGACGTGCTGGGCCAGGGCGGTCTTGCCGATGCCGCCAACGCCCCACAGCACCGCATGCCGGCCTTCTTCGAAGGCCCTGGCCAGCTGAGGGATGACGTCGTCACGCCCGACGAACACGCGCCGCCCACCCGGTACAGGCGAACTGGGAACGATGGGTGATTTCAACACGGGGTCCTCCCCTGGATGTGGAAACGAGAAAATGGATGCGGGAATCGATACCAGTTTACCCGCGTTTCCGTCAAATGGCAACATCGCGAATACACGCCGGATTGGAAAAGGCCGCGCCGTGTGGTACAATCGGGCGCATCAAGGTAGCCATTCCGTTTCCACGAAGCATACTTTGTGAAACTCGATCACACTGGAATCATGGGAATTCGTATGAAAATTGTCACAACCGATGAAATGCGCGTGCTGGAGAAGGCGACCGATGCCGCCGGCTGGACCTACGACGATATGATGGAACGCGCCGGCGCCGCCGTGGCAGCGGCCACGCAGGAGTACCTGGACAATGTCGGCGGTGGTTCGGTCCTGGTCCTGGCCGGCCCCGGCAACAACGGCGGCGATGGCCTGGTCGCGGCATGCCGTTTGGTCGAGCAGGGCTGGCCCGTCCGTATCTACCTGTGGAAGCGGGCACACGGCAAAACCGATACCAACTACCACAAAGCCCTCGGCCTCGACATTCCACTGACCCATGCCGACGACGACCCGCAGCGGGTGACGCTGCGCGCCTGGCTGGCCGAGGCGACGGTCCTCGTCGATGCGCTGCTCGGTACCGGTGCCTCACGACCCATCACCGGTGACCTGGCCGAAATCCTCGACGCTGCCCGTGCGTCCCTCGCCAACGAACCGCGCTTGATCACGCTGCCCATGGACGATGAGTCCGCAGAAACCTCCCCGCCAGCGCTGTTCAACGCCAGTGATCCCTTGTGGGCCCTGACGAATGCGCTCGGTGGTGAAGCCCGCCCCCTGCACGTCATCGCTGTCGACTGCGTCAGCGGCCTCGACCTCACCACCGGTCTGGTCGATCCCCACGCCCTGCCCGCCGCCGTGACGGTGACCTTTGCCTATCCCAAACGTGGCCACTTCGTCGGCCAGGGCATCGAGGTGACCGGCACCCTGCTGGTGGCCGACATCGGTGTGCCGCCCGACCTGGCCGATCACCTGACGACCGGGCTGGTGATGGCAGCCGACGTGGCAGCGCGCCTGCCATTGCGCCCGCGCCATGCCCACAAGGGCACCTTTGGACGTGCGCTGATCGTCGCCGGCTCGGTGTATTACACCGGCGCCGCCGCCCTGGCCGCCTCGGCCGCGATGCGCGCCGGTGCCGGGCTGGTGACGCTGGGTGTGCCGCGCCCGCTGCAGGGCATCCTGGCGGCTGCGCTGTACGAGGTGACCTGGCTGCCGCTGCCGCACGACATGGGTGTGCTGGCCGCCGACGCCGCCCGCTTGCTCAACGAAAAACTGGGGCAGTACAAAGCGCTGCTGATCGGGCCCGGACTGGGCACAGAGAAGGAGACGGGCGAATTCCTCAAGGCCTTCTTCCAGCCTGAAGAACCCAAGACGCGCAACCGGCCACAGCTTGGCTTCGTGCGCGCACGCGGCAGCACAGCCGATGAAGCGGTGTCGGAGAAACCTTCCGCTTCACGCACCGATCTGCCCCCCCTGGTGGTGGATGCCGATGCGCTCAACTGGCTGGCAACCCAGGAGAATTGGCCCACCCTGCTGCCGCCGCAGTCGATCCTGACCCCACATCCCGGTGAGATGGCCCGCCTGTGCGGCCTCGATTCCGTAGAAGAGGTCAACCAGCAGCGCTGGGACCTGGCGACGCAGAAGGCGGCTGCCTGGAACCAGATCGTGCTGCTCAAAGGCGCTCATACGATCATCGCCGCGCCGGATGGCCGAGTGCGTGTGCTGCCCTTCGCCACACCCGCCCTGGCTACCGCCGGCACCGGTGACGTCCTGGCCGGCACGATCGTGGCCCTCCTCGCGCAGGGGCTGCAACCCTTCGACGCCGCAGTTGTTGGCGCCTACCTTCACGGCCTGGCCGGCAGCCTGGCCGCCGTCGACGTGGGACAGGCCGGCGTCGTTGCCAGCGATGTGGTGGCCAACCTGCCCCAGGCGCGCCAGACCCTGCTGGATTGAACGACACAGAACGCACAGAACACATAGAAAAACGAAAAATCTCTGTGTTCTGTACGTTCTGTGTGGTGAAAAACCCGCCGCCGTATGTGGGCAGCGGTCGCCTGGTTAGTTCAGCGTATCCCTGGCGGCGCTGCTGGCCTGGTCGGCCAGGTCACTGGCCTGTGCGGCGGCATCACTGACCGCGTTTTCGACCGTTGCCGCGCTTTCGTCGACCTGCCGCGCCGTGCGGTCGAGTGCGGCTGTGGTTTTGTCGACCATCGTGCTGACCTCGGCGGCGGTTTTGGCACGCACGTCGCTCACCGTGTGTTGGATCTCGTGCCGTTTGTCCTCGGTCAGGCCCACCTTGTCCAGGGCCTGGTCGGTCGAGTCGGAGATCAACCCCTTGAGACGCGCCCGCGTTTCGGCGCCCGATTGTGGTGCCTGGAGCGCACCAATGACGACCCCGGCGGCCAATCCAAATACGAATCCCCAAAATCGGCTGTTTGCCATGTGTCACTTACCTCACTCAGTGATAGGCTCACGCGAAGGCGCAAAGTCGCGAAAACCGCCCGCAATTTGCGCCTTCGTGTGACCCAGGACTTCTCAACGCCCCAGCAGTACCTGCACCGTACGCCGCCAACGGGTCACCGTGGCCGAGGCTCGGATCGCCGGGTTGACGACCTGGCCGCTCACGAAAGTAGCCGTGCCCTTGACGGTGCCCACCGTGTCCTGCGTGGCGGCCAGCACCGGGCCAATCTCGGTATAAAAGAAGTAGCTCAGGATGTAGATCTGGTAGACCAACACCGCCAGCAGGCAGCCAATCACCAGCACCTCGAACGTCAGGACGATGATCAAGATGTCGCGCAGGACGGCGGTGAAGACCGGGTGCGTGAAAAGGAAATAGATGGTCAGCGTGATCAAAATCACGCCAACGATAATGCCAATGGCCAGCCCAATCTTCTGTTTTTTGGTGAGATTGACACCAGGAAACGCTTCGGCGGGTGGGCTGACCGTACGGCGCCCCGTGGGACCCCCGCTTGCAGCCGTTGGCCCGGCGCCACCCGTCGTGGGTGCTGCGCCGGCACCGCTGGTGGGGGGAACAGGTGCACTCACCGGCTGGCTGTCGGTTGGGCCTGATGTTGACGACGAATATGTCACGAACCTCTCCTTCCTGGGCGGGCGATCGATGGTGTACCGGCCGACCCAACGCACGAGCGGGTGGTTCCGTCCAGTATCACGTGATCCCAGCGTAATGTACAGTAATTCTACTACGTTTTGCGCATTCTGACAATAAAGAGGGCCAGCAGCGAGCCGGCCGTACCCAGAAGAATTTGGACCTGACCCAGGGTTGGGAAATTGAGCAGGTTGCCCGCCACGCTGCCCAGGGCAAATCCAACCAGGGATGCCAGGATGTACCAGCCCAGGCCGCCGGCAGTTCGACCCTGCCACACGTGAAAGATTGCTGCCAGCAGCAGGGCCAGCACGATGCTCAAGGCAAACGCCGGGTGGGTTACCAGGTCAATCAGCGCGTTCAATGATCCCTCCCCCCAGGCAGGCATCTCCGTCGTAGAATACGACACCCTGACCCGGTGTAATATCACGCAGCGCCGTGTGGAACACGACCCGCACCGTATCCGGGTCGGTGGGTGTTACGGTGGCCGGGACGTCGTGCGCCTTGTAACGGATACGCGCCTGGACGTCGATGGACCCCGCCGGGGACTGACCAACGCCCCACGTCACCTGACTGGCTGTGAGGCTCGACTGGCCCAATGCCTCTTCCGGTCCGACAATCACCGTGTTGTGCACCGGGTCGAGCCGCAGCACGAAATAGGGGTGCGTACCGGCAATGCCCAGTCCCTTGCGCTGCCCGATGGTGTAGAATGCCAGCCCCGTGTGGTGTCCTAACACCCGCCCGGCCTGGTCGATGATGGAACCGGGCTGCACGGCCGCCGGTGCCCAGTCGCTCAAAAAACGCCGGTAGTCGTTGTCGGCCAGGAAGCAGAGGTCCTGGCTTTCACGTTTGTCGGCCACCAGCAGGCCGCGTGCAGCGGCCATCTCGCGCACCTCGCGTTTGGTGAACACACCGAGCGGGAACATCAGATGCGCCAACTCGCGCTGAGTCGCCATGTGCAGGACGTAGCTCTGGTCTTTGCGTGTATCGACGCCTCGCCAAAGCTGCCAGATGGGATACGTGAGTTCTGGCCAATTTAGCATGACGCCGGCCGGTTCATCCAACCGGCGCACGCGCGCGTAATGGCCTGTCGCCAGGTAGTCGGCGCCCAGGGCTTGCGCGTAGTCAAAAAGATACCCCAGGCGGATGTGACGGTTGCAGGCCAGGCATGGATTGGGTGTGGTGGCCGCCGTGTAACCGTCGATGAATGTGTCGACGACATGCTCCTTGAACGGCTGCTCGACGTTGATCAGGTAGAAGGGTATGTCGAGCACATCGGCCACGCGGCGGGCGTCATTGACCGCCTCCAGCGAGCAGCACTTGTTGCTGCGTGCAACACCCTGGCTGAATTCGGCCCACAGGCGCATCATCACGCCAATGACCCGGTAACCTTGCTCGGTCAGGAGGGCGGCGGCCACTGAGCTGTCGACGCCGCCGCTCATGGCCACGACGACGGTCTCAGGCATAGACGGCCGACAGTTTGCGCAGCTTCGCCACGAGCGGCACCAGGGTCTCGGCGACCACATCGATGTCTTCGTCGGTGCTGCTGTGGCCCATGGTCAGACGTAGATGGCCGGCAGCGTCCCTGGCCGGCACGCCCATGGCAGTCAGTACGTGCGAGGGTTCCTGGGCTGCGCTGGTGCACGCCGATCCACTCGATGCGGCGATGCCAGCCATATCGAGACCCATCAGAATACCCTGCACCTCGACACCCTCGATCACAAAGCTGGCGTGGTTGGGCAGACGGTGGGTGCGGTGACCTGTGAGGCGCATACCCGGGATCTCACGCAGCAGACGGTTGATCAGGCGGTCGCGCAGGATCGACAGGTGACCGGTCGTGGTCACGCGCGACATTTGCGCTATCTCCAGCGCTTTGGCCATGCCTACCAGGTACGGTACGCTCTCGGTGCCCGCACGCCGTTTATGTTCGTGACTGCCCCCCGAGATTTGTGGCCACAAGGGTGTACCGCGACGTACGTACAGCAGGCCAATGCCTTTCGGACCGTAGAACTTATGCGCCGACAGCGACAGCATGTCGACGTGCAGATCGTCCACGTCGAGCGGCAGCGAACCACCAGCCTGCACGGCATCGGTGTGGAACGGTATGCCCGCGGCCTGTATCTGCGCGCCGATCTCCGCCAGGGGCTCGATACTGCCGACCTCGTTGTTGGCGTACATGACACTGACCAGCACGGTGTCTGGCCGTACAGCCGCCATGACGTCTGCCGGCGACACGAGGCCCTCCCGGTCGACCGGGACCTCTGTGAGGGCGAAACCATAATGATCGACCAGGTCGTGGGCGGTTTGCAGGACAGCCTTATGTTCTACCGCTGAGACCACCAGGTGGTTGCCGTGGCCGCGCGCTCGCTGTGCCAGCGCCACGCCACGCAGCGCCAGGTTGCTGGCCTCGGTGCCGCAGCTGGTAAAAACGATCTCGTTGGGCTGGCAGTTGAGCAGGTGGGCAATTGCCTGCCGGCTTTCGTCCACAGCACGCGCTGCGGCACGACCTTGCCGGTGCAGGCTCGAGGGGTTGCCATAGATCTCGGTGAAATAGGGCAGCATGGCCTCCACCACCGCCGGTGCCACTGGCGTCGACGCGGCGAAGTCCATGTAAATCTCACGAGGCATTGCATTCATCTTCGGTCTCCTTTCAGGCAAGGACGCTGGTGCGCAGGGATTCTAACACCAGCCACAGTGCCTGTCAAGGAGATTGGTGGGGATGGGGGTTGGGGCTCCAACCCCTATCCCCTATCCCCCAACCAAAGCTACCAACGTGCTGCGCGTCAGCTCGATCCAGGGGGTGGGCCAGAGACCGACGAGCACGGTGCCGGCGACGGCCAGGACAATTGCGACGGTCCAGGCGGGCTTGATCGTGACCGGGTTGGTGGAGGTTTCCGGTTCGAGGTACATGTTGACTACCACGCGCAGGTAATAGTAGGCAGAGATGGCGCTGTTGATCACAGCCACAACCACCAACCACGTCCAGCCGGATTGCACCGCGGCGCCGAAGACATACAGTTTGCCAAAGAAGCCGGCCAGGGGTGGAATGCCCGCCAACGACAGCATGAACACCGTCATCGCGGCACCCAGCAGCGGGTAGCGCCGGCCCAGGCCGTTGGCCTCCGTCGCCAGGACGTCCATGTCCGACGCATGTTCGAGCACGACGAGGACAGCAAAGGCCCCGATGTTCATAAAGACATAGGCCAGGAGGTAATAGAGGGCTGCGCCGACGGCCTGGTCGCTGTTGGCCGTCAGGGCAATCAGCAGATAACCGGCGTGGGCGATGCTCGAATAGGCCAGCATTCGTTTGATGCTCGATTGGCGCAGGGCTGCCAGGTTGCCCAGGGTCATCGTGAGCACTGACAGGATGGCCAGAACCCACAGCCACGGCTGTTCGGCGCCGGTCACGGCCGCCAGCACCCGCAGTAGGGCCGCCAGCACCGCCGTTTTGGTGCCCACCGACATGAATGCGGTCACCGGTGTCGGTGCACCCTGGTAGACGTCGGGTGTCCACATGTGGAAAGGCACCATCGCCACTTTGAATCCGAAGCCGACCAGGAGCAGCCCCATGCCAACGGGCAACAGAACTGCCAGTGGATCACTGGCCGACAGCTGCTGCACGGCGGCGGCCATTTCGGCAAACACAGTGGTGCGCGTGGCGCCATAGAGCATGGCCGAACCAAAGAGGAAGAAGCCGCTGGCGAAGGCACCCAGCAGGAAGTACTTCAGCGCCGCTTCGGTCGATCGTGGCTCTTTCAAATTGAACCCGGTCATGACGTAAAGTGCCAGCGAGAGGGTTTCCAGGCTCAGAAACACCGTCATCAGGCTGGTCGAGGCGGCCATCATCGTCATGCCGGCGGTGGCCAGCAGCAGGAGTGCAAAATACTCACCCTGCGATTGGCTGATGCGCGGCAGGTAGTGCATGGAGAGCAGGACCCCCAGGCCAGCCGCAACCAGGATCACCAGGCCAGCACTCAACGCAAAATTATCAGCGATGGCCATGTCCTGGAACGTGCGCCCTGGCATCGTCCACAGCCAGACGGTTGCGCCCAGGGCGGCCACGATGCCCAGCAGGGCCACCCAACCCAGGGCAGCTTTGTTCCGGCGTGCGAGTGTGACGTCGAGGATGAGCAGCAGCAAGGCCATGACCAGGAGGATGGACTGCGGCAGGATGGCGAAAAAATCGAGTGTGGGCGGTTGGAACGTCATAGTCTACTTCTCCACCATCAGGGCCGTGGGCGGATTGTTGAGCTGGTTGGTCAGGGCATCGACCGAGGGCGTGATCTTGTCGAAGAACAGGTTCGGGAAGAGACCGATCACCACGAACAACGCCACGATCGGCACCATGATCAGGATCTCACGCCACTTCAGATCGGTCAACACCGTGATGCCTTTGGGCAGGGCTACCGGACCCTGCATCGTCTGGCGGTACGCCGTGAGCAGGTACCAGGCGGCAAAGATGATACCGGTCGTGCCAAGCACCGCCGCCCACGGCTGGGCCTGGAAGGCGCCTAGCAGGATCGTGAACTCACCCACGAAGCCGTTCAACCCCGGCAGCCCGACCGACGAAAGCATGGCGATCATGAAGAGGGTGCCGAAGATCGGAATCAGCTTCCACAAGCCGCTGAAGTCGGCAATCATGCGGGTGTGCAGCCGTTCGTAGAGCATACCCACCAGCAGGAACAAGGCACCCGTGCTGAGGCCATGGTTGACCATCTGCAGCACCGCACCCCCCATGCCCTGCACGTTGAGGGCGAAGATGCCGAGGACCACAAACCCCAGGTGGGCCACCGACGAAAACGCAATCAGGCTCTTGATGTCGGGCTGGCGCAGCGCAACCAGGGCGCCGTACAGGATCCCGATGATGGCCAATACGATCAGCCACGGCGCAAAGACCGGTACCGCCTGCGGGAAGAGCGGCAGGTTGAAGCGCATAAAGCCGTAGGTGCCCATCTTCAGGAGAATCGCGGCCAGGATGACCGAGCCTGCCGTGGGAGCCTCGACGTGGGCGTCCGGCAGCCAGGTGTGGAACGGGAAAAGCGGGACCTTGATCGAAAAGGCCAGGGCAAATGCGAGGAAGGCAAAAATCTGCACGTTGTAAGCCAGGTTCTGCGCTTGCAGGGCCAGCAGATCGAAAGTGCCGCCGACCGCATACATGACCAGGATCGCTACCAGCATCAGGGCGCTGCCCGCCAGCGTGTAGAGGAAGAACTTGACGCTGGCGTAGATGCGCCGCGGCCCGCCCCATAACCCGATGATGAAGTACATCGGCACCAGGCTGATTTCCCAGAAGACGTAAAACAGCACCAGGTCGAGCGCCAGGAAAACGCCGAGCATGGCTGTTTCCATGACCAGCATGGCAAAATAGTAGGCCCGGGTGCGTTCTTTGATGCTGTCCCACGAAAACAGGATCACCAGCGGCCCCATGAAGGTCGTCAGCAGCACCAACCACAGGCTGATCCCGTCGACGCCCAGCAGGTACTGGATGTTGAACTGTGGAATCCAGGGCAGCCGCTCGACGAACTGCATGCCCGGTTCGCCGTTCTGCCAGTTGAGCAGCAGGGCCAATGAGACCACGAACGTCACCAGGGTCACGATCAACGCCCAGACCCGCTGGCTGCGCGGGTTGGGCAGGAACAGCAGGATGATGGCACCTACCAGAGGTAGGAAGATAATCAGTGAAAGTAGAAAGTTCATAGGCTTTCTCGATCCATTTTTACGTCCCCGGCACGGTCCACTTGACCTTGCGCCGTGTGAGAGTCTCCCGGATCGTGCCGGGGAGGTTGCTCGACGTCCTGTCCGACGTCCCCGGCACGGCCCACTTGACCCTGCGCCGGGTGAGAGGCGCCCGCACCGTGCCGGGCCCGTTCGCTGCTCAC
>CAZXQZ010000165.1:0-10285 GCA_964642445.1 uncultured Anaerolineae bacterium | reverse complement strand
CTAACCCCTCCGCAACGCCGTCACCAACACGTCGCGGCTCGGCCGCAGGGTGCCGACGAATTCGGGTTCGACGTGCAGGCCGGGGGCGATTTCGAAGCGGTAGCGCTGCGCCACGTCGGCCAGGACCAGCATGCCTTCCAGGAGCGCAAAGTGCTGCCCCAGGCAGATGCGCGCGCCGGCCCCGAAGGGATAGTACGCGTAACGCGGGCGCTGTTCGACCAGCTCGGGGGCGAAACGTTCCGGAATGTACGCCTCCGGGTTCGACCAGAACTCGGGATGGCGGTGCGTAATGAAGGGTGCAATGGTGACGAGTGAACCGGCGGGCACGCGGTAGCCATCGATGACGTCATCGGCCAGCGGGTCACGCGCCATCAGCGCGACGGGTGAATAGAGGCGCAGGGTCTCGTCGAGCACCATGCGCGTGTAGACCAGGTTGGGCAGGTCTGCCAGCGTGGGCGACCGGCCTCCGAGCACGCGGTCCAGCTCGGCGTGCAGTTTCTCCTCCACCGAAGGGTACTTCGACAGCATATACCAGGTCCAGGTCAGGGTCTGGGCGGTCGTCTCGTGGCCGGCAAAGAAGGTGATCAACACCTCGTCGCGCAGCTGCTTTTCGTCCATGGCCTGGCCGGTCTCTTCATCCCGCGCCCCCATCAGCAGCGACAGCAGGTCGTCACCCAGCGGCTGCTGCTGCCGCTGGCGGATGATGCCGTAGATGTAGTTGTCGATCGTTTTGAGCGCATGTTTGTACTGACGGTTGCCTGGCGTCGGGATGAACAGCGGCGGATCGATGAAACTCATCGAACGGGCCGCCGTGAACTCCAGGATTTCGACCAGCGCACGGCCAGCATCGGCGAAGGTTTCCCCAATGTCGACCCCGAACATCGAGCGCGAGATGACGCTCATGGTCAGCTGCATCATCTCCTGGTTGATGACCATCGACTTACCGATGCGCGACCGACTCTCCCAACGCTGCATCATCTGCGCCGTGGCATCGACCATGATGTCAGCGAACTGACCAACCCCGCGCGGCGTGTAGGTCGGCTGCATGAGCTTACGCTGCTGTTTCCAGAAATCGCCCTCGCTGGTGAGGATGCCGTTGCCCAGGGCGACCCGCAGCTTGTCGTGGCTGGCGCCCTTCGGGTAGTTATCGGCATGCTGGACCAGAATGTGACGCACGTGCTCCGGTCGCACGAAAAGGTGAATTTCTACCGGGCCAGCCTTGAAGCGAACCACATCACCGTACTGGCGCCAGCTTTCGACGTAGGACGCAACGACATCCTGCCGGCCCAGTCCCAACATGCCCGCCAGCATGGTGCGACCGTCGGGGCCGGGTGCTTTCCCACCCTTGGGCCGCGCCGTCGGGCTCTTTACAGGTGCTGTTGACATGAGATACTCCTTTAACTATACGAGTTTGTGAAAGGCTACGCATAGTATACCGCGCACGGCACGATTATCCAACTCTGCCAGGCAGCACCTCGATATCTTCCGATCAAAACGGCTTTGGCAAAACGTGGGTTGGATGGTACAATGGGCGCATGTGGGTCGTCCGCAAACGGGCACCTACGGGCCCGTATCCCCTCAGTAATGGGAGATGCATGGACACAATTCGCCTGCCAGGCCTGGTGGACGTACATGTCCATCTGCGCGAACCTGGCTTCGAGCACAAAGAGACGATCGCCAGCGGCACGCGTGCCGCCCTCTCCGGTGGCCTCAGCGCCGTGCTGGATATGCCCAATACGGCACCACCGGTGGCCACACCCGATCGTTTGCACGACAAAACCCGACGAGCCGCTGCATCTGCGGTGTGTGACGTCGGGTTTTTTGTGGGTGCCACACGCGACGTCGCCGCGACCGCCACGGCGCTGGCCGCCCCCTTTGCCTGCGGGCTCAAAATCTACGTGAGCGAGACCTTTGGCAGCCTGCGCCTGGACGATCTGCCGCAGCTGGTGGCGTTCTTCCGCACCTGGCCCGGTCCGGGTCCGATTGCGGTGCACGCCGAAGGGCTCATGCTCGCCACCTGCCTGGCCGTGGCGCAGTTGTACGGCCAACACCTCCACGTCTGCCACGTCAGCCGGCGCAGTGAGATCGAGCTCATCCGGCGCGCCAAACAGCAGGGCTGGCCCGTCACCTGTGAAGTGACACCGCACCACCTGTGGCTGTGCGACGCTGATCTGCCCCGCCTCGGCGCCCAGGGCCAGATGAAGCCACCCCTGGCCACCGCCGACGACCGCGCCGCCTTGTGGGCCCACCTGGACATCATCGACTGCTTCGCCACCGATCATGCCCCCCACACCCTGGGTGAAAAGGCGAACGCCCAGCCCCCACCCGGCGTGCCAGGCCTGGAAACGATGCTGCCCCTGCTGCTGACCGCGGTTGCCGAAGGGCGCCTGACGATCGAAGATGTCATTCAGCGCCTGCACACCAACCCGCGGCGCATTTTCCGCGTGCCGGTCAGCGAACAGACCTGGGTGGAGATCGATCCAGGTACCGCCTACGACCTGCCCAGCAGCGGCTACCAGACGGCGTGCGATTGGAGCCCGTTTGCCGGCATGCGGGTGCGCGGTGCAGTCCGCCAGGTCACCCTGCGCGGCCAGGTGGTCTACCGCGATGGCGAGATTCTGGCCGCCCCCGGCAGCGGCCGCGTGTTGTTCGACGCATGAACACGACAGACGTCGCGGGTACCCGGACGGCAAACAGCCGATTCATATGCCCTTTGCGTCTCTGCGGTAACATTCCGACCCGAGAAGGATACACACTGTGAACCACGCGTTCAATGAATGGTTTGGCCAGGACGTCCTGTCGGTCAACCAGTTCAATCGTCCCCAGCTCGAATACATCTTTCGCGTGGCGCACAACATGCGCGCCATGGTCGAGCAGTTTGGTACGGCCGACCTCCTGCACGGCCACGTGCTGGCCAATCTGTTCTACGAGCCCAGCACCCGCACCTCGTCGTCCTTCGCCGCGGCCATGACACGCCTGGGGGGACGCGTCATCAGCATCAACGAAGTGCACTACTCCTCGGTCAGCAAGGGCGAGTCACTGCCCGACACGGTGCGCACGCTGGAGTGTTACGCCGACATTATCGTCCTGCGCCATCCCGAAGTGGGCGCCGCGGCCACGGCCGCCAGGTACGCCGCCAAACCGATCATCAACGCCGGTGATGGCGTCGGCGAACACCCGACGCAGGCCTTGTTGGACCTGTTCACGATCCAGGAAGAACTGGGCCGCATCGACGGTCTGCGTGTGGCGATGGTCGGCGATCTCAAGTTCGGCCGCACCGTGCACTCCCTCACTCGCCTCCTGCGCCTGTACGACGTCGAGCTGACCTTCGTATCCCCTGACATCCTGCGCATGCCGGACGAGCTGCTGCACGAAATGCAGGCGGCGGGCCGGCCGTACCAGGAGCGCGATGACATCCACACCGTCATTGGCGACGTGGACGTGCTCTACGTGACCCGCGTGCAGAAAGAGCGTTTCACCGACCTGGCGGAATACGACGCAGTCAAAGACCATTACGTCGTCGATGCCGACTTGCTGGCGCGCGCCAAATCAGACATGATCGTCATGCACCCACTGCCGCGCGTCGGCGAAATCTCCTACGCCGTGGACGACGACCCGCGTGCGGCCTATTTCCGCCAGATGCGCAATGGGATGTACATCCGCATGGCCCTGCTGGCCGCCGTGTTGGGGAAAGCGTGATGGCTGCTGCCTTTTTCGACAAGTTGACCGCCGCCATTGCCCGCAACGACTCCCTGCTTTGTGTGGGGCTCGATCCCGTGCCCGAAGCCGTGCCGGCTGCGTACCGGCACGCGGCCCACCCAATCCTGGCCTGGAACCAGGCGGTGATTGCGGCCACCGCCGACCTGGTGTGTGCCTACAAACCGAACATCGCCTTCTACGAAGCACTGGGTGATGGGCTGGTGACCCTGCGCGCTACCCTGGCCGCCATTCCGCCCAATATCCCCATCATTCTCGATGCCAAACGGGGCGACATCGGCTCGACCGCCGCGGCCTATGCCCGCGCCCTGTTCGACGACCTGGGCGCCGATGCGGTAACGCTCAGCCCTTACCTGGGGCACGACAGCATCGCACCCTTCGCCGCCTACGCCGACCGCGGCCTGTTCGTTCTCTGCCATACGTCGAACCCGGGTGCGGCCGATCTGCAAGAGCTGCTGATCGACCATGGACCGCCGGGCGGTGAGCCGCTGTACGTGCAGGTTGCTCGCCAGGCCATGACCTGGTCACCGCACCAAAACGTCGGCCTGGTCGTAGGCGCCACCTACCCCACCGCCCTGGCCGCAGCGCGGGCCGTGGCACCGCACGCCTGGTTCCTCGTGCCGGGGGTGGGTTCGCAGGGCGGTGACCTGGCGGCCGCTGTGGCCGCAGCCCTGCGCAGCGATGGTCAGGGCATGGTCATCAACGCCAGTCGGGCCATCACCCAGGCCGCCGATCCGCGCCATGCCGCCGAACACCTGCGCGCCGCCATCCAGGCGGCCGGCCAGGAAACCCTGGCCTACCGTGAGAACATCGCCCCCACAGCATCTGCGCCGGTCGCACCCGCCGTGGTGGACCTGATTGGATCGCTGTTTCACCTCGGAGCGATCCGGTTTGGCGACTTCACCCTGGCGAGCGGGCGCTCGTCACCCCTGTACATCGATCTTCGTTTGTTGGCCAGTGATCCGCGGCTGCTGCGCCAGGTGGCCGCCGCCTACGCGGCCCTGCTGCACGACGTGCGCTACGATCGGCTGGCCGGTGTACCTTACGCGGCACTGCCGATCGGCACGGCACTCAGCCTGCGCACCGGCAAGCCGCTGCTCTACCCGCGCAAGGAGGCCAAAACCTACGGCATGGGTAGGGCCATCGAGGGACTGTGGTCGGCCGGTGAACGTGTGGTCGTAGTCGAGGACCTGGTGACGAGCGGTGGCAGCACGTTGAAAACGGTCGAGCTGCTGCGCGCCGCCGGGCTGGACGTGCGTGACGTCGCCGTGCTGATCGATCGCGAACAGGGCGCCGCGGCGGCCCTGGCCGGCGCCGGCCTTGCCCTGCGTGCCGTGTGCACCCTCTCGCAGGTGCTCGATGTCCTCCTGGCGCAGGGGCTGATCGATGCCGGGCGTTATGCCGAAGTTCAGGCCTACTTACACAACGATGACACCACCTGACCTGGTTACGCACTTTTGCGGCCTCCACCTGCCTTCGCCGCTGATCCTGGCTTCGGGCATCCTGGGCACCAGTGCGGCGCTGATGGCGCGGGTGGCGGCGGGCGGCGCTGGCGCTGTGACGGCCAAGTCGTGCAGCATACAGCCACGCGCCGGTCACCCCAACCCCACCGTGTTGGATTGGGGGTACGGCGCCATCAACGCGGTGGGTCTGGCCAATCCCGGTATCGACGAGGAAATCGAGATTTTGCAGGCGACGCGGCGGCGGCTGGATGAGGCCGGGCAGGGGGTCAAACTGGTTGCCTCCATCTTCGGTACCGCGGTCGAGGACTATGCGCTGCTTGCACAGCGGCTGTTGGACGCGCCTATTGACCTGCTGGAGGTCAATATCTCCTGCCCCAACGTGCACGACGAGCTGGCGCGACCATTTGCAGCCAGCTGTCCCAGCGCCGCGGCGGTGACACGGGCGGTGAAACGGGTTACCCGCGTCCCGGTGATCATCAAACTCTCACCCAACGTCAGCGACATTGCCGAGATTGCGCGCGCCGTGGAAGATGCCGGCGCCGATGCCATTGCGGCCATCAACACCGTCGCAGGCATGGTGATCGACGTGCGTGCCGCACGACCGATCCTGGCCAACCGCGAGGGAGGGCTGAGCGGGCCGGCGATCAAACCGGTGGCGGTGCGCTGCATCTACGAGTGTCACCGCGCGGTGAAGATCCCGATTCTGGGCATTGGCGGCGTCAGCTGCGGCGAGGACGCGGCCGAGCTGTTGATGGCAGGGGCTACCGCCGTGGGGGTGGGCACCGCGGTGTACCGTGGCGGCGTCGCGACGCTCGGCCAAATCGGGCAGGAGCTGGCGCAGTTCATGCTCGAAGAAGGGTACACGCAGGTCGCGCAGCTCGTGGGGAGGGCTCATGGGTGAGTTGACCCAGGCTTCAGAGGTCTTCGGGTCTGGCCTGCCCCGTGCGGCGCGCATCGTTCACATCGACGACGAAAACTACCGCGTCAAAACCTTCACCCTCGACCTGGTCCTGCCGGCGGCGCGTCCTGGCCAGTTTGCCATGGTCTGGCTGCCGGGTGTGAACGAGCGCCCATTGAGCCTGCTGGATGGCGCGCCGGTACGGTTTACGGTGGCGCGCGTGGGTGAGTTCACGACCGCCCTGCACAGCCGGCGCGCCGGCGACCGCGTGTGGGTACGCGGGCCGCTGGGCAACGGCTTCACCCTGGCAGGCAAGCACCTGCTGCTGGTGGGCGGTGGTTATGGTGTAGCGCCGCTGCACTTCCTGGCGCGCGCGGCCCTGGCCCAGGGCTGCCAGGTCGCCGTGGTCGTCGGTGCACGGACCGCCGGCGATCTGCTGTTTCTCGAGCGGTTTGCGGCGCTGGGCGTCACCGTGGTGGCGACGACGGACGACGGCAGCGCCGGGGTGGCCGGCCAGGTGACCGATGGGGTGCGTCACCTGGTCGATGCGTCGGCCACGACGTACGATCAGCTCTACGCCTGTGGGCCGAACGCCATGTTGCGGGCGCTTGCCGATTTGGCGACGGACCTCAGCCTGCCCGCGCAGCTGAGCTGGGAAAATAGGATGCGTTGTGCCATCGGCATCTGCGGCACCTGCGAGCGTGAGGGCTGGCTGGTGTGCCGCGAGGGTCCGGTGGAAATGGGTGTAGCTCGGATTGGGGGCAGACCCTTCGGGTTTTCGTCAACGGCCGGGATACAGCACCGGGAGGCACTGCCATGAAGTACCAGCTGTCGGCGATTATGGTGAAAAACCCGAAGGGTCTTTGTGTCGTGTCCCAGACATGCAATGCACCCAGCGGAAATGCAAGACTTGGCAGCGCTGGCCATTCTGTGATACCATAGCCGATCATGATCAGCGCACTCGTTCTCGCCGCCGGCCGGTCGACACGCATGGGGCGGTTGAAGCAGCTGTTGCCCTTCGGCGGGCATACCATCATCGAGCAGGTCGTGACGACCCTGCTGGCATCGCCGGTCGATGAGGTGGTGGTGGTCACCGGCTGTGATGCGGAGCGGGTCAGCGAGGCGCTGCAGGCTTACCCGGTGCGCTGCGTTTTCAACCCCGATTTTGCCGCGGGTGAGATGATCTCGTCGGTGCAGGTGGGGTTACGCGCCCTGGGGTCCGACGTCACGGCGGCGCTGTTGGCGGTGGGTGACCAACCGCAGATCGAGGGGCGCATCATCGAGCAGGTGCTGGCGGCCTGGCGTGCCGGCCCCGTTGACCGCATCGTGATTCCGAGTTACCAGATGCGGCGCGGGCACCCGATGGTCCTGCCGCGCTGCGTCTGGCCGGCCGTGTGGGCGCTCGGCTGGCAGGACAGCCTGCGCAGCCTGTGGCGGGATCATGCCGGGCAGATCGAGCACGTCGTCGTCGATACACCGTCGATTTTGGGTGATTTGGATACGCCGGAGGATTACCGGCGGCTGGTGGGTTAGAAATGGACATCTATCACCAACTGCAAAACAGGCTCGCCGAGGGTGAGACCGTCGCCATGGCCACGATTATCGAGGTCAAAGGCTCTGTACCGCGTGAGGTCGGTGCAAAGATGATCATCCACCCCCTCGGCCAGCACGTCGGCACGATCGGCGGCGGCTGTGGGGAGGCCGACGTCATCCGCGCCGCGCTGGACGTGATCCAGACCGGCGAGCCGCAGGTGGTGCACGTCGACCTGACCGAAGACATCTCGATGCAGAGCCTCGGCGTCTGCGGTGGGATCATGAACGTCTTCGTGGAACGCTGGAGCCCGGAGCCGGCATGAGCGAGATCCTGGCGGTGCTGACCGAATCGCTGGAACAACGGCGCGGGGTGGCACTGGTCACGGTGATCCGGGCCGGCGGTGACTGGGCTGCCAGCCGCGGGCGACACGCCCTGGTGTGGCTGGACCAGGACCCGCTGAGCGAGCTGGCCCTGGGCAAATGGGAGGCGCGTATCCTGGCCGATGCCCGGCGTGTCCTGCAGGGCAAACAGCACCAACTACTGGACTATTCCCGCGAAGCCGGGCAGCCCCTCCAGGTCTTCGTCGAGATCCAACGCCGGCCGGCCCACCTTCTTATTGTCGGTGCCGGGCACATCGCCGTTCCCCTGGCACAGCTTGGCTCCCTGTGCGGTTTCCTGGTCACGGTGCTCGACGACCGGGCGCAGTATGCCAACGCCGCGCGTTTTCCAACCGCCGACACCGTCCTGGCTGCGCCACTGCGCGAGACCGTGCGCGACATGGTCAGGGAGGGCCGCCTCGACAGCGACACCTACATCGTTCTCGTGACGCGCGGGCACCAGTATGACATCGACTGTCTGCTCGAAGTCCTGGATGCGCCGCTGGCCTACATCGGCATGATCGGGTCGCGGCGCCGAGTCAACACGGTGTTTCAGCTGCTCACAACCGAGCAGCACATCCCGGCCGAAAAGTTCGCGCGTGTCTACGCCCCCATCGGCCTCGACATCGGTGCCCACACCCCGGCCGAAATCGCCGTCTGCATCATGGCCGAAATCATCAACGTCTTCCGCGGCGGCCCCGCCCCCTCCCTCTCCGACAACCGCCGCGCCCAAGACCAACGCCGTCAAACCAATCCAAAATCCAAAATCCAAAATCCAAAATGAAAAACCAACCAAACAACCAACTGATTCTCTCCGGCCTGCGCGTCATCGATGCCACCCAGGCCCTGGCTGGGCCGATCTGCACCATGTACCTGGGCGACATGGGCGCCGACGTCATCAAAATCGAAGAAAAGGGCAAAGGCGACATGACACGCGGCTGGGCCCCACCCTACGTCGGCGACGAGAGTGCCTATTTTCTCAGCACCAACCGCAATAAACGCAGCCTGGCCTTGAAGTTGGATACCCCTGAAGGCAGTGAAATCCTGCGTAAGCTCGTGTACGGCGCCGACATCTTCATCAACAACTTCCCGCGGGCCGACTCCCTCAGCAAACGCCAGATCGATCCGGAAAGCTGCTGGCAGCACAACCCGGGCCTGATCCACGTCTCGCTGACCGGCTTTGGGCGCACCGGCCCCTACGCCGAACGCACCGGCTACGACATCATCGTCCAGGGCATGTGTGGTATTATGTCAATTACGGGCGAGCCGGAGGGGGTGCCGGTACGGTACGCCGTGCCGATTGCCGATCTCACGGGGGGCATCTATGCGTTTACCGGCATTCTGTCCGCCGTCATCCGCCGTTACCAGACCGGCAAGGGCCAGGCGCTGGATGTCTCACTGCTCGATGCGCAGCTGACCTGGTTGAGCCACGTGGCGGGTGCCTATTTTGCCACCGGCGAGCCGGCCAAACGTCTGGGCAACCAGCATGCGACGATCACGCCGTACCAGCCCTACAAAGCGCGCGACAAGTGGTTCAACATCGCCGTGGGCAGCGAACGCCTGTGGCAGAAGTTCTGCAAGATACTGGGTATCGAAGAGACGGTCATGATCGACGAACGGTTTGCCACCAACCCTGGCCGCAACGTCAACCGCCCGGCGCTCAACCAGATTCTGGAGCCGATCCTGGCCACGCGTGACGCCGCCGTGTGGTTGGCCGAGTTCGATGCGGCGGGCATTCCCTGCGGGCCCATCTACGACGTGGGAGAAGCGCTCAACGACCCCCAGGTCCTGGCGCGCGGTGACATCGTCGAGACCGAGCACAGCACCGCCGGCCGCGTGAAATCATTGGCCTATCCGGTGCATTTTTCCGAGGAGATGGTGGCCTACCGCCGGGCTGCGCCAACATTGGGTGAGCACAATCAAGATATCCTGCGTGAGCTCGGTTATCTCGATGGCGACATCGCCGATCTGACCGCCCGCGGCGTCATTTGAGCAATAAAAAAGGATAGTGCGAACGCACTATCCTTGTTGGAGCTGCATAGGCTCCTCGACGTGGACTCGAACCACGAACCCAGCGGTTAACAGCCGCTTGCTCTGCCTATTGAGCTATCGAGGAACGGAAGTTACGGCGCGATTATACTCCGCGACGGGTGGTTGTCAAATCCGAACGATCAATTTGGAGTGCGCAAGCCACGCTTGCGCTTTGGCCTGACGGTTTCGTTGCACCAGGCCAAAAGCGGCCAATTTGGAGTGCGCAAGCCACGCTTGCGCTTTGGCCTGACGGTTTCGTTGCACC
>CAZXQZ010000164.1:0-10305 GCA_964642445.1 uncultured Anaerolineae bacterium | reverse complement strand
GAGAGTCTCCCGGACCGTGCCGGGGACGTTAGCTGCTCAGCGCAGCGCCAGGTACCCCACCACCGCCACGACGCCAATCACTACGGCCAGGGCATACGTGCTGATCAGACCCGTCTGCAGGCGCCGCGTCTGTCTTCCCAACCAGCCCAGGCCATCGGCAATACCGTTGACCGCACCGTCGATCCAGTTCTTGTCGAAGCTGGCAAACCCGCCCGCCAGCTGTTTCAGCGGATTCACGATGAAGCGCATGTACGCATCGTCGATGTACCACTTGTTGACCAGGAAGTTGTACAACCAGGGGAAACGTTCGGCGGTGCGTGTGGCGAGCGCCGGTTGTTTGACGTAAACGCGGTACGCCACGTAGATCATCACCAGCGCCACGGTGCCCGCCACCGCGGCCAGCACCAGCTCCAGCACCAACGCCTCTTCGGCGGCGTGCGCACCACCGGTGAAAACCTCTTCCAGGTATTGGCCGAGCGTCTCCAGGACTGGCAGGTTGATGAGGCCACCCAGCAGCGACAGCAGGGCCAAAATCCACAGCGGGATCGTCATGATACGCGGTGATTCGTGCGCCTTTTCGAAGAGTTTACGGTCGCGCGGCTCGCCCCAGAACGTCAGGAACACCGAGCGGAAGGCATAAAACGCCGTAATGGCGGCGGTGACCAGGCCAACCACGTACAACCAGATGCTCTGCTCGAAACTGAAGAAAAGAATCGCATCCTTACTGAAGAACCCCGACACCAGAGGAACACCGGCCAGGGCCGCCGCCCCAATCAGGTACGTCCAGTAGGTACTCGGCAGTTTCGCCCGCAGGCCCCCCATCTTGCGCACGTCCAGCTCACCGTGCAGGGCGTGCATCACGCTGCCGGCGCCGAGGAACAACAGCGCCTTAAAAAATGCATGGGTCATGAGGTGGAAGATGGCGGCGGCATACGCACCCACACCGACGGCCATGAACATGAAGCCCAACTGGCTGATCGTCGAGTAAGCCAGGATGCGTTTCAGGTCGGTTTGGGTCACGGCGATCGTGGCCGCCATGAAAGCCGTCGCCGCGCCAACCCAGGTCACCCAGGTCATGGCGGTGGGCGTCAGGGTGAAAATCGCGCTGTTGCGGGCGATCATGTACACACCGGCGGTCACCATGGTGGCAGCATGGATCAGGGCGCTGACCGGGGTGGGACCCTCCATCGCATCGGGCAACCAGACGAAGAGCGGCAGCTGGGCCGATTTACCGGTGGCGGCCAGGAGGAGGAGCAGACCCACCGTGGTGGCCACCGCCTGGAGACCCGCAGCCTGTTCGCCCACCTCGAGAAAGTTGATCGTCCCGATGGTGGTCCAGATCAGCATGATGGCCAGGGCCATGCCCACGTCACCGATGCGGTTGACAAGAAAGGCTTTTTTACCCGCATCGGCCGCGCTCGGTTTGGCGAACCAGAACCCGATCAGCAAATAGCTGGCCAGGCCGACCCCCTCCCACCCCACGTACATCATCAGGAAGTTGTTGGCCATCACCAGGATGAGCATCATGAGCACGAAGAAGTTCAGGTAGACGAAGTAGCGCACCATTCGTTCGTCGTGTTCCATGTACGACACCGAATACAGGTGGATCAAGGCGCTGACGCCGGTGACGACCAGGGCCATCGTGATGGACAGCGGGTCGATCAGCATGGCAAACTCGACGCGGAACGTACCGAGGGTGATCCAGCTCCACAGGGTTTGCTGGACGTGTAACTCCTCCGGTGGGCGGCCCACCAGCGCCAGCAGCAGCGCCACGGCCACCCCAAAGGCCAGGGTTACCGCCAGCGTCGCCACCCAGCCGGCGCCGCGCCCCAAGCGGCGCCCGATCACCACGTTGATCACGGCACCCAGCAGCGGAAAAAGGAACAATAGCCACGCGTATGTGATCATAAGACTCCAGTATCTCGCCACCCACGAATAGGGATCACGAGCAAACGAACGAACGAATCAGCGAATGAACTCACGGTCTTAATGCATTGCCCGACAAATCGTACAGCTGTACCAGGTCGATGCCTGGAAACTGGCGTTCGGTGACCAACTCACCCTGCTGTGCCAGCATCGCCTGAACCCGCCCGTCGGGATCTCCCCAGTGCTCCCGCCACCAGATCAGCCAGATCCGTGAATGGCCCTGGGCGGCCTCGGCAAACTGGGCTCGCCAGTCCAGGTCGTCGTTGGGCAGCCACAATTCATCCTGGTAATCGACCGCTGATCCGGCGTAGTACACGAACGGCCGCCAGTGAAACGACGGGATGAATACGGCAAAATCACCGGGCTGCGCCTGTGTTTTGATCCAGGCCGCCACATCACGCCACGGCGGATTCTCGGGTGTGACTGCCTGGACGGCCACGTTGACGAGCAGCAGTGCGGCCAGCCCCGCCGTGGCCAGCCGGCGCAGCGACAACGACGGCAGGGCCGCCAGCCCAACCGCCACCAGCAGGCACCAGCCGGGCAGCGCCAGGAGCACGTAACGCTGGGCGAAAATCGGCCGCCACTGCGAGACCACCACGGCAGTACCAACCGGCAGCAGGAAGTACAGCCCAGCCAGGGCCGCAGCGCGGCGCCAGCCAGGACGCCGTGCCTGCCACAAGCCCCACAGCACCAGTCCCCCGGCCAGCAGATACCCGGCAGCGCTGAGTAACGCCGGCCCCACCGACGGAACGCCGGTGTACAGCTTGGCCGTGTACACCAGGGTCGCCAGGTCTGGCCGGCCAACCGCCAGGGCGATCCACAGTCCCTCGCCACGTCCAACCTGGCTCAACAGCGTGGGCAGCCAGGGCGCGAAGGCCAGGACAACAACCGCCTGGGTCACCAGCCAGTGCAGGACCAGCGGGCCCACCGCGGCACGGTCGCGGCGCAGCGTCACGAACAGCAGGCCCAAAACGAATACGTTTTGAAAGAGCAGCACCATCAAAAAGTAGTAGTGCGTATACAGTCCGGCCACGGCGGCGGTGGCATAGGCGAGCCACCAGTGCCAGCGACGCCGGTCGAGCGCTCGCAGCAGCAGGTACGTCGACAGGATGCCGCACAGCGTGAGCTGGGCGTACATGCGCGCTTCCTGGGCGTACCAGCGCTCGAAGACCGACAGTGCCAGCAGCAGCGCAGCCGAAAGGCCGACAATGCCCGCCGCGCCTGACGATACACTGTGCAGGGCACGCCGTCCCAGCGGCAGCATCAGCGCCACGCTGAGCAGCGCAGCCGCGACCGACGGCAGGCGGGCGGTGAACTCACCCGGACTGCCAGACAGCGGCTGATCGCCAAACAACACCCGGATGGTAACGTGCAGCACCAGATAATAGAGCGGCGGATGGGTGTCGGCCGCAGCTTCCTGCATCACCTGGACCGCCGGCAGCTGGGCGTTGAAGATGCTGCTGACTTCATCCAGCCACAACGATTCGGCGGTCAGGGCCGAGATAAACACGGCCCAGGCCAACCACAGAACCAGCAGCATCCCCAGCCGGTGATGGCGGCCGGTCGCCTGGGTCACCACTTGAGCAGGTTGATCTCGTCGACGTTGGTGGTGTCGCGATGACGGGTCAGGGCGATGACGATGGCCAGGCCGACCGCCACTTCAGCGGCGGCGACGGCCATCACCAGCAGAACAAACACTTGCCCGTCCAGGCGACCAAACTGGTTGGCCAGGGCCACGAACGACAAATTGACGGCATTGAGCATCATCTCCACACACATGAAGATGATCAAGGCATTACGCCGCACCAGGACACCGACCGCACCGATGACAAACAGCAGACCGCTCAGCAGAATGAAATAATACGTAGGAACCATGACCTTATGACCTCGATGGGCGGCGGCTGAGCACAATGGCGCCGATGATGCCCACCAACAGCAGCACCGACGTGATCTCGAACGGCAGGAGATAAGACGTGTACAACGCCTGCCCAATGGCCTCGGCACTCCCACTTCCCGGGGCACCGGCAGCATCCGGGATGGCCGTTCCCAACACCACCTGACCGATCACGAACATCAGCTCGACAAGCAGGATGCCCCCTATGGCCAGCGACAAGTAGCGTGTCCAGCGTCGCGCCGGGTCGACCGTGTCGGTTGTCCGCCAACCCAGGAGCATGATGACAAACAAGAACAAAACGACGATCGCGCCGGCATAGACGATGATCTGAACTGCGGCCAGGAACTGTGCATTGAGTCCGATGTACATCACGGCCAGGGTCGCGAAGTTGAGCAGCAGGAACAACGCGCTGTGAACCGGTCTGCGTGCCACGACGACGCCCACCGCCGCAGCGATGGCAACGAGGGCCAGAGGTAAAAACAGGATGAACGACATGTATCACCTATTCTCGGCTGTTGCACAGAGTTGCCAGGGCTCCGAGGCCCCGGCAACTCTGCTCAGGCATCCGGCCGGATCACGACATTCGGCTCGGGTGGGTTCAGCAGGTCTTCTTTTGTCAACACAGCGTCGCGGCGGTTGTAGACCGCCAGGGAAAAGTCGTGTCCCAGCACAATGGCCTCAACCGGGCAGGCCTCTTCACAATCGCCACAGAAGACGCAGCGCAGCAGGTTGACCTCATAAACCCGCGCGTACCGCTCGCCTGGCGAATAGCGCTGGGTATCTGTATTTTCGGCTGCCTCGACCAGAATGGCCCCGGTTGGGCAAGCCGCTTCACACAAGGCACAGCCGATGCAGCGTTCCAGCCCGTTCTCGTAACGACGCAGATAGTGGCGCCCGCGAAAACGCGGATAGACCGATGCCGGCTGGTTGGGGAACTCAACCGTCACCGGTTTCTGAAACAGGTACTTAAGGGTCGTACCCATCGCTTTGGCGATCTCGACGGTGCCTTGTACGGCGCTGCTGATGGTTGGCATGGCAAAGTCCTACACGACGCGTAATTATGCGAGAAATACTTTCAAGATGGCCGTAATGACCAGGTAGGCGAGCGACAGCGGCAGCAGGAACTTCCAGTTGAGATTCATCAGCTGGTCGAACCGTACGCGCGGCACACTCGACCGCACCCAGATGAACAAAAAGAGCAGAAATACAATCTTGATGAACAGGTAAAATACACCCAGCAGGGGAACCTGGTCGACGAATGGGCCACGCCAGCCGCCCAAAAAGAGGGTGGCCATCAACGCGCTGGACGTGATCATGTTGATGTATTCGGCCATGTAGAACAGGGCAAACTTGATGCCACCGTATTCCGTCTGGTAGCCCGCCACCAGTTCATTTTCGGTTTCAGGCAGGTCGAATGGCGAACGATTGGTCTCGGCCAGGGCGGTGATGAAAAACGGTATGAACGCCACCAGCACCCACAGGTACTGCCAGGCCGGCCGCGTCGTCTCGACCATTTGCTGCAGGTTGAGAGTGCCGGTCAAAATCAGAATACTGGCCAGCAGGATGCCCATCGGCAGCTCGTAACTGATCATCTGTGCACCGGTGCGCAGCGCACCCAGGATACTGTAATTGTTGTTCGATGACCAGCCGGCGAGAATGACGCCGTAGGTGCCAACACTGGCAATGGCCAGCATGTACAGCAGGCCGATATCGACACTCGTCACTGACAGGGTAATCGTACGCCCGCCCAGCGTGATCGGTGGTCCCAGGGGAATCACGGCAAACGCGACCATGGCCGGGATCAACGCCAGCATCGGGGCCAGCACGTACACCCCTTTGTCGACGTGCTGGGGAATGACTTCTTCTTTGAAGATTGCCTTGAGCGCATCGGCGATGGGCTGCCCCAGGCCAAATGGCAGGGCGCGATTGGGTCCGTAGCGTACCTGGAAACGCGCCACCAGCTTGCGCTCCATCCAGGTCAAATAGGCGAACCCCGTCAAGAGAATGAGTATCATGACCAGGCTTTTGATAGCCGGTATGAGGATCAAATCAACCCAATCCATGCCTCCCCCGTTCTACTCGACCTTGACGTTGATCATTGCTTTGTCGGCCAGCAGCGCACCGGCCGGCTCACCCAATTGGCCCCAGGGCACCCAGGCTGTGCCGGGCAGGACCGATGCGTCGATCCGCACCACCAGCGGGACCTGGCTCACCGGGGAACTGACCGTCACCGCCTGGCCGGCCGTCATCGCCAGGCGTGTGGCATCGGCGGCATTGAGACCGACGAACGGCGCCGGCACCAACTGGGCTACCGCCGCGGTTGCCTGCACCAGGGTGCCGCCGTCGAACAGCTGCGTGCCGGTAACCAGGGTCAAGGGATAAGCCCCCTCACGACCGGCTGTCCGCAGTGTCACCGCCTGGAAGCGGCGGTTGGTCGTTGGCCGGGCTGTGGTTTGCCGCCCCTGGTTGCCCAACGCATCCCACGCGACGTCGGCGTATGCCGGTACGACGCGCGCGATTTCGACCAGTATCGCTGGCAGCGTATCGTGGTCCCACAGTGCGCTGCGCCGTGCGCCGCCTTTGCTTTTGACTTTTTGTCCCTTGGGTCTGTTGACGGTCTCCTCTACCACCGGCTGCGGCCAGGCGCGTGCCAGCTGCACCAGGATCGACCAGTCGGTCATGGCCTCTCTCTGCGGACGATTGCCGGCCAGGGAACGCTGCACGTGTCCCGCCAGGTTGGTGAAGGTGCCGTCGGCTTCGATGAACGAGGACGCCGCCGGCAGCACCACGTCGGCCAGTTTGGCCGTTTCGCTGAGGAACAGGTCCTGCACGACCAGGAAGTCGAGCTGAGCCAGGGCCTGGCGTGCCCTGCCATGTTCCGCTGCCGGGTCGGCACCCATGACGTAGAGCGCGCGAACCCCGCCGCTGACCATTTGCCAGTAAGACAGGCCCGGCTGCATCGGCGGTGGTGCCCCCCAGGCACGGCTCACGCGCTCGCGGCCCCCCGCACTGTCCAGCGTCTCCTGGCCGGGCAGCCGGTTGGGCAGCACACCCATGTCGCGCGCACCCTGGCTGTTGGCCTCGAGGCCAACAAAGCCCAGGCGATCACCATGACCGCAGGTATAGGCCAGGTTCTGCAGCGCGGTGAGCACAGCTTCACCGTCCTGGCCACGTGTCAGCAGCGGGCCAAACAGGATGACCGGGTTTTTGGCCTGAACAAGCAGCTGGGCAGCGGTCTTGATGTCGTCGGCTGCGATGCCCGCCAGCGCAGCCACGGCCCCTGGGCCCGCCTCCTCGACCCAGCCGGCGAGCTGGTTGAAGTTGCCCACCCGGCGCAGCACATTCTCATCGGCCCACTTGTTGGCCAGGATCGTGCGGACCAGGCCGTGGAACAGGGCAACTTCGCCGCCCGGTCGATACCCCAGGTACTGGCCGGGATACTGCGTCAGCTCGATCCGCCGCGGGTGGGCGATCAGCAGCTTGACGCCGCGACGGCGTGCCGCCCGTTTGATGGCCAGGTCCAGAACCGGCGCTTCTTCTGACGGATCGAAACCCAACAGGACAATGGCGTCGGCGGTTGCCAGCTGGCGAATGCCCGGCATGCCATGGCTGGTCGCCGCCACGGCGCTCCCGTCGCGGTGATCGACATTGTTCGTGCCAATCACGGCCCGCATGAATTTCTGGAGTAAATAATTGGCCTCGTTGGACACCTTGGCCGACCCGATGCCGCCCACGGCATCGGCCCCCTGGCTGGTGACGATCCCGTTGAGTCGTTCAGCCACCTGTCTCAATGCTTCATCCCACGATGCCGGCTCAAGATCACCGCCACGCGTGCGCCGCAGCAGCGGGGTCGTCAGGCGTGCTTCGCTATTGACATAATCTACGGCAAAACGGCCCTTGTCACAGATCCAGAGGTCATTGACGTCGAGGTTCTCGCGCGCCATGACACGCCGCAGGGAATTGTGCCGCACATCGGCGCGCACGTTGCAGCCGACGGCACAGTGTGTGCAGATCGTTTCGACCGGCTTGATCTCCCAGGGGCGGTAGCGGAAGCGTGACACCCGGTTGGTCAATGCACCGACGGGGCAGAGATCGATGATATTGCCCGACGTTTTGGCGTCGACCGGTTGGTTGGGGAAGATGTCGATGATCGTCTCACCACCGCGCTCGAAGAGACCCAGCTGCGGCTTGTCTTCCCACTCCTCGAGGTAGCGGATGCAGCGCCAGCACAAGATGCAGCGCTCCTGATCGAGCATGATCAGGTCGCTGATCGGATAGTGTTTCTGTTTGTGGCGCTTCGGTTCGACGAACTGGCTCAGACCGGGGCCGTACTGGAACGTCTGGTCCTGCAGTGGACACTCGCCGCCCTTGTCGCAGATCGGGCAGTCCAGTGGGTGGTTGGTCAAAATGAAGGCCAGGGTCGCTTCCTGCGTATCCTTGACCAACTTGCTGCGTGTGCGAACGATCATGCCTTCGGCCACGGGCACGGTACACGAAGTCTGCAAACGCAGCCCGCGTGCATCACCGATTTCGACCAGGCACATGCGGCAGGCGCCGAGCGGATCGAGATGCGAATGGGAGCAGAAGATCGGGATATCGATGCCGATGGATTTGGCGGCGTCGACCACCAGGGTGCCGGCGGGAACGGTAACGGCTCGGTCATCGATCGTCAGGTTTACATTTGTCATGGTTCGCTGTTTGCCTGTGACTCTCTGATCGTTCGGCCAGGTCAGTCCAGCTCAGCCGGGTCGTGTGAGGGCCGGTAAGCCGGGCGCATGGGCATGGCGGGTCGCGCCAGATCGGGGTTCCTGGCGTGAATGTAGGCCTCGAACTCGGGGCGGAACTTGTCCAGGTGGCTTTGCAGGCCCCATACGGCGGCATCACCAAACGGACAAAACGCCCGACCACCCGCCACGAAATTGGTGATGGCGCGCGCCAGGTCGAGGTCGGCGATGGTGCCATCCCCGG
This sequence comes from uncultured Anaerolineae bacterium, assembly GCA_964642445.1. Lineage (GTDB taxonomy): Bacteria > Chloroflexota > Anaerolineae > SSC4 > Amarolineaceae > SSC4. The sequence continues at coordinate 1,517 of CAZXQZ010000164.1, read as the reverse complement.
CTTCGATGCGCTGCAGGATCTTCTCTAGCCAGGTGGTGCCTTCGCGGCACGGTGTGCACTTACCGCACGACTCTTCGCGGTAGAACGACAGCGTGCGCGACGCCACTTCGACCAGGGACTGCCCTTCACCGATGACGATCACACCGGCCGAGCCCAGCATCGAGCCGGCGGCCTGGATACTTTCGTAGTCCAGCGGTGTATCGAGCTGTTCCCCACTGAGCAGTTTCATCGACAGACCGCCGGGCACCACCGCCTTGACCGGGCGGTCGTCCGGGGTACCGCCGCCGTAGGTGTAAATCAGCTCATGCAGCGTGGTTGCGTGCGGCAGTTCGTACACACCGGGCCGCTTGACCCAGCCGCTGAGGCAAAAGATACGAAAACCGGTGCTCTTTTCGGTGCCAAACTGTTTGTACCAGTCTGCCCCGTGGCGCAGAATGTGGGGTACGTTGCTAATCGTTTCGACGTTGTTGACGATGGTGGGCTTGCGATACACCCCTTCGACAGCCGGGAAGGGGGGCTTAAGGCGCGGATGGCCGCGGTCGCCCTCCAGCGAGGTCAGCAGGGCCGTCTCTTCGCCGCATTCGTAAGCACCGGCGCCGCGATGTACCACGATCTCGAGTTCGTTTTGTGTCCCGAAGATATTGCGGCCCAGGAATCCCTGTGCCCTGGCCTCTGCGATGGCGCCCAGCAGGCGGGTGTAGGCAAAATAATACTCGCCGCGGATGTAGATGAAGGCCAGTTTGGCCTCGATTGCGTAACTGGCCAGGATAATGCCTTCGATCAGCTGGTGCGGATCGTACTCCATGATCATACGATCTTTGAAGGTGCCTGGCTCCGACTCGTCGGCGTTGACGACCAGGTAGCGGGGATAAACCCCTTTGGGTAAGAAGCTCCATTTGGTGCCGGCGGGAAAACCAGCCCCACCGCGGCCGCGCACAGTGGCTGCTTTGACCTCTTCCAACACTTCGAGTGGGGTCTTGCTGGTCAATGCGTTGCGTGCGGCTTCGTAACCCCCAGCGGCGGCGTAAACCTCCAGCGTGTGTGAATCTGGCTTATCGACGTTGGCCAGCAAATAGCGCGGCTCCATCCCACCGTGGGTGTAGGGCCCGCCTGGCCAGCGCTCACACGTCTCGAAGCCCTGGCCCGAGGCAATGAGATCGAGGGCCTGGTCGATCTTTTGCGATGTGTCCAGTTCTTCGAAATAGCGTATCTTGCCCGTCGCCCGTTCGGTCGCCATGAACATCGGTGCCGTGCCGCAGGAGCCCAGGCATTCCATATGATCGAGGGTGAACTTACCGTCGGCGGTGGTTTCGCCGTAATCGATGCCTAGCCGGGTCTTGATCTCTGCGGCACAGTCACGTGCGCCACGCAGCATGCACGGCACATTGGTGCACACTTCGAGATGGTACTCCCCCACCGGATGCAGGTGCAGCATCGTGTAGAACGTTGCCACCTCTTCGACCTCGGCTGCCGTCAAATCGAACAACTGCGCCACGTCGGTCAGCACCTCAGGCGGT
>CAZXQZ010000163.1:9103-10448 GCA_964642445.1 uncultured Anaerolineae bacterium | reverse complement strand
GGCAGCAGGCCGTCCAGGTCGAAACGATACTGCCCGTTGATCTGCAGCAGCGGCCCCAACACGAGGATCGTGGACACGACCACCAGCCACACCCAGCCGCGTGCCCGTTTCCACGCCACGACCGCACCCAGCGCCGCCAGGCCCAGGGTCAGCCACCCCAGGAAATTCGTATTGACGTCGAGAAACTGACTCTGGCCCGTCTGTACGCTGCGCAGGGTCTGCACCCAATCCTCGCCCCACAGCGGGTGCAGGGTGACCGGCGTCACCAGGCCGACCAGGTCGCTGGACAGTTTGAGTGCGTCGCCCCACCCTTCCAGTTCGTAACCGCCCTGGGTCAGCTCGCGTACCACTGGTACCAGGAGATAGCTGCTGACCACCAGGGCGACCAGGCCAGCCACGCCCAGCTTGACCAGGGTGTCCCGTCCGGTGGGCTGCGGTGAAGGGTGCTCGCGGGCAGCAGCCCGCTGGTTCGCCCACTGGAACGGCAGCAGAATCAGCAGCGCCAGGGCCAGGAAGAGCCCGAACGTCATTTCGGTCAAAAAGAAGAACGCCGCAAACAGACCCGCCAGGGCCGCCGATTGCCGCCCGCGACGGCCCGTCTCACCCATGGCCTTGAAGAAATAAAGCAGTGCAAAGGGCAGCCATTGCACGTTGGCGATGCTGTAGTGTCCCAGGGCCTGGTAGATCGTGCGGTTGGCCGAAAAGGCGTAGAGCAGGCCAGCGCCAAGGGCGGGCAGGTAGGCCAGCCAGGGTGTGGCGTAACGCTGCTCACGCAGCAGCCAGCGCACCAACAAAAAGGCCCCATAGCCGCCGGTGATGGTCGAAAACCAGAGCATGAGGTTGCTGGCAAAGGGCACACCGGCCGCCAGCTGCAGCGGCAGGCCCAACACAGCATGAAACAGGTGGTAGGTGTAGAGAACCAGGTCGATTCCCAGCGGGTAGTAGATCAGGTCGGAGTGAAACGGATTGGCCTGCAGGTCGAGGACCGAATACTTGAACCACCACTGGTTCCACAGGTACGTGAACTCATCGAACGCCCAGGTTGGGCTGCCCGGCACATGCGAGAAGAGGCGCGTGACCAGGGGAAAGGTGAGTACCAATGTCAGGATGGCGAAAATGAAAAGCACCGCCAGGTGTGGGCGGCGCCAATTCTGCCATGTCCGGTGCATGCCTACCTCGTGCCCGTGCGGAGGGCCTTTCGTTGTCGATAATACGACCTGGAAGCCATCCATTGCATGGCACCTGGCCGGTCAAGCCAGCCAATAATACCACGGCAGGCATGATCCGTCAATGTGGCTGGATTACTGGAGCATATCTCGAGTTGGGGGCAGACCCTTCGGGTTTT
>CAZXQZ010000163.1:0-9003 GCA_964642445.1 uncultured Anaerolineae bacterium | reverse complement strand
TTGTGTCATGCCCCGGATATGTAGTGCACCCGGACTACTGCAAATCGGTCGTGCGGTGCAGCAGGCACCGCCAGGGCACGAACGGGGTGCGCAGGCGCAGCAGGGTGAAGAAGGCGTTGTAGATCTCTTTTTCGGAGATTTTCGACTTGCCCCTGGCGCGATCGCGAAATGTGATCGGGATTTCACCGACGGTGAAGCCGGCACGCCGGCAGTAGTAGAGCATTTCGATGAGGAAGGAATACCCATCGGACAGGATGCGTTCGAAGTCGATCGTTTCCAGCACGGCGCGGCGGTAGCAGCGCAGGCCGGCCGTGCAGTCGTGGGCTGGCAAGCGCAGGATCGTGCTGGCCAGGGCGTTGGCGCCACGGCTCAACAGGCGCCGGCTGTAGGGGGAGCCCACGACTTCGCCACCAGCCACGTAGCGCGAACCGATGGCGAGATCAAATGTCTGGGTGGCTTCGATCAGGGCCATCAGGCGCTGTGGCGGATGCGAAAAGTCGGCATCCATCGTGACAAAGTGGGTGTAGCCGCGCTCCAGGCCATAACGAAAACCGGCGCAGTACGCGGTCCCCAATCCCAGCTTGCCAGGGCGATGCACGGCATACACGACGTTCGGATGCATCGAGCCCAACCGGTCGGCAATCTCACCGGTGCCGTCGGGGCTGTTGTCATCGACAATCAGTACATTCACGCCTGTGGTGGTCTGCAGAATCGCGTCGACCAGGTCGGGTAGGTTCTCGGCCTCGTTGTAGGTTGGGATGATCACCAGGGCTTTGTGCGTCATTCGGACTGCTCGATTTCATAGGCTGCCAGCTGCAGACGCGCATCCCTTGGCATGCCGTCCGGATCGAGCAGCGGATAGTTCGGTCCACCCGCCGCCGGATAGACGCCGGTCCACAGCGTATACGTGCCCGCCGCCAGGTCGGGTGGCACGATCCACACAATCGTTTCGGTGCTGCCATCACCCGGCCGCCAGATCGACGTGGGGTAGCTACCACCGGCTGGCTGCCGGTCGTCCTGGGCCACCATTGTACCATCGGGACCCACCAGGTGCACAAACAGGGTGACGTTGTGGGTCGGCGTCTGCACCGCTGTCCAGGCCAGGGTCACGGTGAACGGCTGGCCCGCCCGCAGGTCCGGCGGCAGATCCACCGCGCGCAGGCTGAGGTCGTTGGCAAAGCGGACCTCGACCGGCTGCAGGGCCGGCGCCGGGGCACCCATGCCCGTGCCCGCACCGGGCGGGGCCAGGATGACACCCGTCGTCAGGCGGGCTGCCTGGCCGTCCTGGCCGGCACCAGTCACCGGCAGCCAGGCCGCGTCATCGCCGCCGAACGGACGCACCTGCACCCACACGTCGTAGCGGCTGGGGCGCAGACCGTCGATCGGCGGCATGAGCGTCACCTGCTCGCGATATACGTCGCCGGCGCGCCAGCGGTCGGTGGACCAGCGGCCGCCGGCGGGCGAGTTGCTGTGGTCGGCCAATAAAGCGCCGTCATCAGGGTGGCGGAGCGCCGTGGTGACGCGTAAATCGGCCGGAATCGCGCGCTGCGCCCGCCAGGTCAGGGTGACCGTAACGGGCTGTCCGGGCACCTGGCGCGCCGGATCGACACGTGCATCCAGCAGCACGAGATCATCGCCAAAGCGGATGCCCGCGGTGGGGTCGGCGGCGAGCGCGGTTTCGGATGCTGGCCGCCCGTAGGCCGGGTACAAAAACAGAAGTGGAATCAGCACAGCGAGGATGAGCAGGCCAGTTACCGCCAGCGGTGCCAGCGGCAGCGGCCGCGGCAGCCGGCGGCCCATCTCCTGCCAGCCGGCGGTCACCAGGATCGCCAGCGGACCGATGACCGGCCACAGTAGCCGCGCCTGGTCGGTACCGAGAGCGATGCCGGTGTACTGCACCAGGGTGACGAGCGAGAGAATCACCGCCAGCAGCAGCAGCCCCCACGACACCAGGTTCGTGGGCCGTGACTGCTGTCGCATCAGCCGCAGGGCGCCCAGCATCAAACCAACCAACGCCGCAAGGGTGGCGATGCTGCACAAGAGATAGAGCCAATCCGGGTAGACGATCTGCCCGGCCGGGCCGAATTTGCCCCAAAACGAGATGAACAGCCCCCGCGCCAGCCAGTCGAGCACCGCCACGTCGACGGGGCCACTGCGCACGTCGACCGTGGCGCGCACCAGGGCCCAGCCAAAAGGGTCACCGTACAGCTGCTGGTTACGCACCATCCACGGCGCCAGGATGAGCAGGGCCGGCACAAAAACGAGCAGCAGGCCGCCCAGGCGTGCACGCCATGACCAGGCCGTGCGGCGATCATCACCGGGCTGCGGCAGCAGCAGCGCCAGGCCCGCCACCGGCCACACCGCCAGCACACCGACTTTGCTGAGCGCACCCAAACCCAGGCACAGTCCCAGGGCCAGTGCCGGTCCCCACGTCACGCCACGTCGCCACAACCGCAGTGTCAACCAGAGCGCCAGGGTGCCAAACATGGCGGCCAATACATCGTTGCTCACACTGGCGCTGCTGAATAGAAAGCCCGGCAAAAAAGCGGCCAGGCCGGCGGCGGCCAGCGCCAGGTGGGGGTCATCCGGTTTCACCAAGCCCGCCAGCGCATACACCGCCCATACCGTCACCGTGCTCAGAACGACCGACAGAAAGCGCAGCAGGTGCATCGCCAGGGCGCCGCCGCGCCAGGGGAAGGTCTCCAGCCCGGTGTGGATGAAGTGGTTTTTGTGGACCGCGTCCGGACCGAACTGTACGTCAGGGTTGGCGCGCAGGAACGAAAAATCGAGGCCGGTCCACGCAGTGAGGGCCGCACCGGCCAGGTAGTAGAGCGGAGGGTGTTTGCCCTGCGTCACGGCCGGCCCCTGGGGGAGGGACCCCTGCGTGCCGACGTAAACAACGTACGCGTAATGGTCGGCCTCGTCGGGCGCTTCGCCCAGGGGTATGGCCAGGCTGTACCAGCCGGCCAGCAGCAGGTGGGCGGCCAGGATGAAGATCAGAACGTGACGGTGGTTGAATCGGCCCAAAAATGTCTGCCTGTGGGTCAATCTGAGGTGCCAGTCGCCGGTGTCAATACCATGACCGGGATCTGCCGCGTTCCGGCCCGTTTGCGATAATCGGCATAACCGGGATAGAGGGCGATGGCCTGGCGGTAGTACCGTTCCCGTTCCTCACCTTCGGCTTCACGGGCCACGTACGGTGTTGTCTGGTCGCCGACCGTCAGCGTGGCCTGGGGGTGCGCCTTCAGGTTGTAGTACCACGCCGCATGGTGGCCCTGGCCGAAGTTCGACGCAATCAACACGACCCGTTCCCCGTCGGGAAAACCGATCAACGGCACGCTGCGCGGCAGACCGCTCTTGGCTCCGGTCGTCGTCAATGTAAGGACCGGCAGGCCAGTCAGGGTGCCGGCGGCGGTGTACCGACCCTGCGACAGTTTGAGCACGGCGCGGTCCATGTGGTGCAGGGTACGCACCATGAACCAGGACCCAGGACGCGTGCGTGCCACCTGCTGCACGGCACGCTGCCACCAGTGTGGGTGATACCATTGCTCTGACATGCTCTCGAACCTCCTCAACCGAGCGCCACGTCCAGCACCATCATGACGGTGAAGCCCAGCATCGTGCCGAGCGTGGCCAGATCGGCGTGGTGACCGAGCTGCGATTCGGGGATCAGCTCTTCCACCACGACAAAGATCATGGCCCCCGCCGCAAAGGCCAGGGCATACGGCAGCAAGGGACGGATGAAAAACACCGCCGCTGCGCCCAGGACACCGGCGATGGGTTCCACGACACCAGAAGCCTGCCCGTAGAAGAATGCCCGCCGGCGCGAGAAACCTTCACGCCGCAGCGGCACCGCCACCGAGAGCCCTTCCGGGAAATTCTGCAGGCCGATGCCGATGGCCAGTGCGACGGCTGCCCCCAGGGTTGCGCCCGGATAACCCGCTGCTACTGCGCCGAACGCGACACCCACGGCCAGGCCTTCCGGGACGTTGTGCAGGGTGATGGCCAGCACCAGCAGGATGCTGCGCTGCCAGCGCGTATGCACACCTTCGGCGTCACTTTCGGGGAAGCCCAGGTGCAGATGCGGCAGCACCCGGTCTGACATCGCCAGGAAGGCACCACCGAGCAAGAAGCCGGCCGCGGCCTGAAACCAGGCCACACCACCGCTCTCTTCGGCCAGCATGATGGCGGGGGCCAGCAGTGACCAGAAGCTGGCGGCAATCATGACCCCTGCTGCGAACCCCATCATGCCGTCGAGCAGGCGCTGGTTGACCTTTTTGAAGAAGAATACCGGCAAGGCCCCCAGGGCAGTAACGAACCAGGTGAAACAGGTTGCCAGGAAGGCCTGCGCCATTGGGCCGAGGCCGACAAACCAGGTTGTGATCATCGTTCAGTCAATATCCTGCTCCCATTGTACCACCATCTCCGTTCCCTGCCTATCCACCCAAAGACCGCAACACGCCGCGCACCACATCGCTACCCCCAAGAAAACACACAAAACCCTCTGTGATCTCTGTGTCCTCTGTGGCAAAAACCTCACCGCCCATCCGAACCAACAACCTCCACCTGCCCCACCACCACACGGTCGTCAGCGGTCGCCGGCACCACCGTCAGGTTGCGCAGCGGATCGAACTGGTACAGGCCGGCTTTGACCGTGTACTGCCCCGGGGGCAGGTCCGCCGGCAGCTCGACCAGGTGCCGGTCCAGGATCAGCTCGTTCGTGCGCCAGCGGCTGGTGGGTGAAAACCCACCGCCCGGATCACCATCCTGCTGGGCGCGTACGGTGCCGGCGGCGTCGACCAGGTGCACGAAGGCTTTGTAGTTCTGTGCGGTGTCGTGCAGGTTGAGCCAGTACAGCGTCACCGGCAGCGTCGCACCGGCTTGCACGCTGCCGGCCGTTTGGGCACCCAGCAGCAGGGCCTGGTTCTCCAGATTGGCCACCAACGGGGTAGGCTGCCAGCGCGCCTGGGCAAAACTGCTCAACCCGAGCAGCAGCGGCACCAGGGCCAGCACGGTGATAGCCGCCAGCCAGCGCCGGCTGCGCACGAAATGCTCGTGGGCGAGCAACAGCCAGAGCAGGGCTCCCCACCAGGTCAGGACACTCACCACCGCGCCGACCTGGCGAGGCAGTGTATTTTCGAACGCTATCTCTACCAGGTGCTGGCCGGGCGGTACCTGGGCGGTCACCAGGCCCAATTCACCGCTGGCCCCGGTGGGGACACGTTGGCCATCGACGCGCACCTGCCAGCCGGGGAAAAAGAAGGCGTGGAAGCGCACGGGCTGCACGCCGGTTCCTTCCCAGGTCAATCGATAACGATCGGGCTGGCGCGCACCCAGCGTGACGATCGGCGCGGCGGCCGGTGGCTCGCTGGCCAGCGGTTGTTCGGGGGCGCGTCCCAGCGCCCAGCGCTGCTCGATGACGCCGTTGGGTAGAAACTCGGCGGTCCAGGTGGCGCCCACCTGTCCGTTGGCCGCGTCCTCGGCCCACATTTGCTCTGGGGTTACGCGGGCATCGGTGCGCTCGTCGGGCTGGTAGGGGAGATCGGCCAGGCCGCTCGAGATCAGCAGCATTCCTGCGACCAGAACGGTGATCCACGCGCCGCGGCCGCCCAAACGCCAGCGGCCATTCGTCAGTAAGGCGGGCAGCGCGCCAATGACCAGCGCACTGCTCAGCGTGGTCATCGTCAGCCAGCGCCAGGGGTACTGCAGGCGCGACAGCAGCCCTTCACCCAGCTGCCAAAGTGGCAGGCTCGTTGTGGTGATCAGAACTGCCGACCCCAGCGCCACCAGGGCGAAAAAGACGAACTGGGCCGTTGGAAAGGCCGGCCATGGCGCACCCGCGGTTTCGCTGCGGCCGAGCACACGTGACAACCCCCGCAGGCAGGCCACGACGATGGTTCCCAGGAAAAGCAGTGCCACCAGCAGGCTGATTGTGTGCTGCAGTGGTTCGCCCGGCTGGCCGCCGTAGATGTGCACAAAACGTGTGGCCACCAGTTCGGCCAACGGCCGCAGGTGATCGCGGTAGCCGGTCGCCAGGGGATCGGCGCCCAGTTTGACGGCACTGGCTTCGGCGATGACGGGAATCCAATAGAAAGCGGTGAGACCCAAAGCCAGGGCAAAACTGCCGGCCGCCGCCCAGAGGTGCCGCGCGTGCCGGGTCTGCACGGCCAGCAGCAGGACATAGGCACCCCACACGGCCGCCATCATCAGCGCGGTCAGGTGATGGGTCAGGATCAGGCCGGCCCAGGCCAGTCCCAGGCCGAGGATCACCAGCGGCCGGCGGTCGGCGCGTTGACCGGCGCGGCCGGCAAAGAGTTCCCAACTCGCCCACAGGATCAGGGGTGGCCACAAAAAGGCAACGTGCTCGGCCAGGGCGCCGCGCAGCAGACCATCCGCCAGGTGGTAGGTGAAAAAGGTGTAGGCGAATGCCGCCAGCACACCCCCGGCATCGCCCCACAGGCGGCGCGCAAAGCCGTACATCGCCAGCGCCGGCAGCACAAACCCAGCCAGGACGACCAGTTTGGTGGCCGCGATGGGGCCGAAGGGCAGAAAGGGCAGGGCCAGGTAATAACTGAGCGGGCTGTAGAAGTTCAGCACTGGCTGGCCATACCCGAAGCCAAATTCCTGGAACCAGCGCGGGTAGAGCACACCCTGGCGTACGGCATCCCCCAGGGCCTGCACGCGGTAGAGGTGAAACAGGCCATCGACCGAGATGAAGAATCCGGGGCGTGCCAGCAGCCACAGCACGGGCAGTGCGGCCGCGGCCGCAACCAGGAGCAGTCCCCAGGGGATGGCTCGCCCGGACGGGGCCGCGGGTCGCGGCAGCAGGCGTCCGCCGCCTGGGGTGCGGGTGGGCAGTGGATCAGCCATTGCCCTGCCTTACGCCTGGGCCAGGATGGCTGTGGCCAGCGTCCACACGCCGATGCCCAGGAAGGCCAGGCCGGCGACGCTGAGCACGCCGATCTGCCAACGCTGCCAGTGCAGCTGAAAGCGGCTGCGCCGGTATCCCGACATCGCCAGCCAGGTGATGAGGGCCCAGGAGATGTAGGGCTGCCAGTTCCAGTAGCGCCCGGTGCGCTGTGCCTCCACCCAGAAATTGAGCGTCAGCGCAAGGGTGAGGCCCAGCACGGCCAGGTTGCTCAAGCGCCAGGCGCGCTCGGCTGGGCCCGACAGGCCCTCGAAATAGGACAACCGCAGCGATCCCAGCTCGGAAAAGAGGGCGACGATGCCGATTGCGTACGAAACCGCGAGGATGATCCAGGTGATCCATTGCATGATCATGACGCTGCCTCGCGGGGGTTCGGTTCCGTGCGGGTCGGCGCTGGCGGCGCGTGCAGCGCGGCCAGGCCGGCCACCGGATCGACCAGGGCCGCCAGCTCGTGCCGCGTCGCCGGTCCACTGCCCAATACCGCCAGGGTGGCCGCCGTCTCGTCATCGCGGCCGGCGAGCCAGGCCCAGGCACGCGCCGGGGCGCGAGCGGCAAACATCGCCAGGCCGATGAACGTCACGACGCCGCCCAACAAGGCCAGCCACAGCCCCGGATCGTAGACGGCATCGAACTGCACGTACTGCGCTGGGGTGAAGGTGTAGGTATCGGCGCCGATCGTGAACGAACCGGACTTGGTGATGAATCCGCTGAAGACTGGCTCGTCGGTGCCCACGGCAAAGGCCTGCGCCAGGGTGACCGGGCCAGCAAAGCCTTGTTCCGGCAGCGCCGGAAAGTGGACGAAGCGCAGTACGACACTGCGCAGCGGCACGGCCAGGCTGATCTCCTCCTGCGGCTGGCGAAACAGGATCTGCTGCTGATCGGCCTGGGCCCCGCCGACGAGGGGGCGCAGTGGCAGCGGCCGGCCAGCGCTGTTCTGAGCGATGACGGTGAGCGCGGCGCCGCTGCCGGTCTGGTGGAGGCCAACGGGGCCGATGCGCGCCGGGTGGCCCGGTGCCAGGGTAAGCGTCTGCACCTGGCTGCCGCGGGTGACCGAGAGTTGGCTGGTGGCGCCGACCGCCGCAGCGGTGAGGGTGACACCCGGTTGTTCGGCCAGGCTCAGCTGCCCGCCGGGTGCCAGTTGCAGGCCCGTGGCGCGCCAGCCCAGGTACTGCGTCACCACGAAGGCCAGCAGAACCAGCACCGGGCCGAGGTAACTCAAGGCGTTGCCCAGGGCACCCAGGGCACCGCGCGTGGCGTGGATGATCGTGGCCGAAATGGCAGGTACCGCCGGGGCAGGCTGTTCGGGCGGGTTGGGTGTGGTGGCCGGTTCCGCGTCTGGCATGGGCGGTGCTACGGACTGGGTCGATGCGCTGGTCACCACGTGGGCGAAGCGTGAGCCCAGCTCCGTCTCCAGCAGCGTCACCACTGCGGACAGGGGTGCCGCCACGGGCACCGTTTCGACCGCCAGGCCGCTCGATGGCAGGGGGGAATCGGGGGTGGGCTTGTACAGGTGCTGCCAGAGGATCACCTGGTCGGCCATACGCACCAGGCAGTGCAGGGCCAGCAGTGCAAGCAGGACGCGAAACCAGAGGGTCTGACCCAGGTCGAAGAAGCCGAGGCTTTGCAGGATGGGACCTACTGTGCCGTAGGCGAGGGTGAGCTCGGCCAGGAGACGTGCATACTCGGCGGGGCCGGTGATGGCAAAGGAGTCGGGGATCTGGCGCACGGCGGTGCTGATGATGAGGGCCAGGGTGAAGAAGAGGACGAGGACCAGAAACAGACGCCGCGACGCCAGGAAGCGCCAGAGCGAGCTGAGCAGATCGCGTGCAGGTGGTGGTGCGGTGGCCGACATGTGGGAATTGTAGCACCCGTGCGGGGAACGACAAAATCGATTGGAATGGATTACTGTTAACGGATTTGGGGAACGGATTGAACGGAAGGAGTACGGAGTAGGGAGTACGGAGTAGGGGTACGGATTACTGGCAACGGATTCGGGGATTAGGGCTCGTAATAGAATAACTTCCCGTGCTCTTTTGATCGAATTTGGCGGTGGCGGTTGCACAGTTGCCATCTTT
>CAZXQZ010000162.1:0-10485 GCA_964642445.1 uncultured Anaerolineae bacterium | reverse complement strand
TACTCCGTACTCCATACTCCCGAGCACCGCCAGGGCCAGCGCCATGCCCGCAATGACCAGCACGATCATCGCATTGGCTCCCAGCGGCTCGAAGAGCTGACCTACCACCCAGGGTAGGGTCATACCGCCGATACTGGCACCCACCAGGAACCAGCCGGTCACGCGTCCGCTGACGGGCATACGCCGGCCGGCCAGGGCGATCGTGGTCGGAAATACCGAGGCCACACTCAGGCCGAATCCCGCCGTGCCAACCCAGAGGGCCAGGCTGCTGCCGCCAATGAGGATCAACAGCAGGGATGCCAGCGCGCCCAACAGATCGATCAGCAGAATACGGCGCGGCCGCCAGCGCATCGTCAGTGGAATCGATATGATACGCCCCAGCGTCACTGTGCCCCAGAAGACCGACGTCAGGTAGGCGGCGGTGGCGATCGTGGCCAGTTGTTGGGTCACCGCATAGGTGTAAATCCAGCTGCTGAAACTGACCTCGGAACCGACGTACAGAAAAAAGAAGAGGCAGAACATGAACAGCAGCCGGCGATCGACCTGCATCGGGGCGGTACTTGCGCTGGCGGCCGGTGCGGTGGGACTGGTCCAGCGCAGCAGGTACAAAGCCACCGGTACACCGAGAATGGCGACCGACCAGTAAGCGCCGTTGATGCCAGCGCCTGAAGACAGGAGCAGCGCAATGAGGGCCGGCCCCAGGAACGCACCCACCCCAAAAAAGAGATGCAGCCCGTTCAGGTACGGCGCCGCGTTTTGGCGATGGGTCCACAGCAGCAGCGTATTGCCGCCGACGTGCAGGGTGCCTTCGGCGATACCCACAACAAAAAGTACCGTGGCCAGAAGCCACAGTTGGCGCAGCGCCGGCACCAGCGCCATGCCAATTCCGAGTACGAGCAGCATGACGGCCATCACGCGGTGACCCGGCAGCCGGTCGTACAAACGACCCCCCCGGAAGGAGCCGACGAGACCGCCCAGGGCGCGCGTCGAGAAGATGATGCTGATGGCGCTCAGTTGGGCGCGCGTATTGGCTGCTAACTCGGGCAGCGTGGGGCCTACCAGGGCCGCACCCACGCCCAGGGTCAAAAACATGGCAAAGTAGCCGGCTGTCACAGCTGTCGCGCGCGGCAGCGCCCCGGCGGCTGCGAGGGGCGCTGCTTGGGCGTGCGGTTCCGATTGCGCCATGCGGTTAGCCCAGCAGCTCGGCCATGACGCGCAGGCCGTCGATTTTGAAGGTGGTGATGTTGAGGGTCGTGATGGGGCTGGCGCGCCACAGGGCCAGGCGTTCGGCAATACGTTCCTTGGGCCCGCACAACGCGACATCGTCCACGAGTTCATCGGGAATGGCCGCCATGGCCTCCCACTTCTTACCCGCCAGGTACAGGTCCTGCACCGTGTCGGCCGCCTCGGCATACCCGTAACGGCAGGCCAGGTCGTGGTAGAAGTTTTTGCCTTTGGCCCCCATGCCGCCAATGTACAGGGCCAGGAACGGTTTGACCAGGTTGCGTGCGTTGTCGACATTCTTGTCGACCGACACCGGCACGGTGGGTGCGATGTCGAACTGGTCGTAGCCCTTGCCAACGCCAGCACGGGCGAAACCGGCTTCGACCTGCGGGCGATAGACGGCATCGTAGTGCTGTGGTGCAAAAAAGATCGGCAGCCAGCCATCGGCGATCTCCGCAGCCAGCTCGACGTTTTTTGGCCCAATAGCCGCCAGGTAAATCGGCAAATCGGCGCGGCCGTGCAGGATGCTCTTGAGCGGTTTACCCAGGCCGGTGGCATCCGGACCGCGGTACGGGATCTGGTAGTTCTCGCCCTCATGAATCACTGGCGCTTCGCGCTTGAAAATCGACCGCACGATACTGACGTACTCCCGGGTCTTGCCCAGCGGTTTACCATACGGCTGCCCGTGCCAGCCCTCGACGACCTGTGGCCCGGAGAGTCCCAGGCCCAGCAGGCATCGTCCGCCCGAAAGCTGATCGAGCGTCATGGCTGTCATGGCCGTATTGGCCGGCGTTCGCGCCGGCATCTGCATGATGGCCGTGCCCAGGCGCACGTTCGTCGTCAGCGCCCCGATCCAGGCCAGCGGCGTCACCGCATCGGACCCGTACGATTCGGCGGTCCACACGGCGTAGACGCCCAGCCGGTCAGCTTCTTTGATCATCTCTAGCGGCAGCGCAATGTTGGCGCCGGAGTAGCCGATGTTCAGTCCCAATCGTAACTGTGGCATACAATTCCTCATTTCCTCATCAAACGAATGCGAATCCTATCGACGTGGACCCAACCCACAACGCCCACACCGCAGGCGCACGCCGCTTTCATCATAACACGCCGCGCCCAAACTGCCAACCCCGCTTATCTCCCTGCTCCATCCAAAATATCCCATCCAAAATCCAAAATCCAAAATCCAAAATTGACAGTTTTGTCCGTATTCGCTATAGTACCATCACTCCGCGTCGTTCATCAACATCGCAACTGCATAAGGAGAACAGCAACCATGGATCGTTTGTCGCGCCGTGGGCGGGCCGTTGTCAGCGTGCTGGCCGTGCTCGCTCTTGTCCTGTTGTTCGTCGTCGTGTCGCGCCCGGCGCCTGATGCCGTCACGGCACCCGCCATGTTCGCCAGCGCCGGTGACGATGCCACCGGCAGCCGTGATGCCGAACGCATCGAAGCACCGACGTACGACATCTCCGCCCCGATTGTCGGCGAGCCGGTCAAAGCGGTCTCGTTCGACGGCAGCCTGCTCGATCTGCCCCAGACCGGTCCCGAAAGCAAACAGCCGATGCGCGAAATGCCGCAGATCGGCCTGGCCGACGGTGGCGGTGACGGCTTCGATCCGGTTGCGCAGACCCAGGACGGCCCCGAGGTGATGCCGGGCCCCATCGCGAATTTCAAAGGCCTGGACCTGCAGAACTGGGGCGCCGGCTGGCCGCCCGACACGCATGGCGACGTCGGTCCCGACCACTATATCCAGGTGGTCAATACCTCGATTGGTATCTTCAGCAAAACCGGCACGCGTCTCGCGGCGTTCACGTTCAACACCCTGTTTGAAGGTACCGGTACGCCGTGCGATGCCAGCAACGACGGCGACCCGATTGCGTTGTACGACTACGTCTCCGACCGCTGGATCCTGACCGATTTTGCCTGGTCGTCCACGCGCGGGCCCTTCTACGAGTGTATCGCCGTCTCCAAGACGGCCGATCCGGTGAGCGGTGGCTGGTTTTTCTACGCCCTGCAGGCATCTTCGACCGATCTGCATGACTATCCCAAGCTGGGTGTCTGGTCGGACGGCATCTACATGTCGGCCAACATGTTCCGCCGTGCCAGCACCTTCCGCGGCGTGAAAGTTTGGGCGTTGAACCGCGACGACATGATCAGCGGCGCCCCGCTGCGCAACGTGGCCTTTACGCTGGGCACGGCGTATGCCAGCCTGCTGCCCGCCGACAGCCGCGGCACGGCACCCGCCGCCGGCAAACCTGAATTCTTCCTGTCGCGCTCGGGCACCAACACGCTGCGTTTGTGGAAGTTCACCGTCAACTGGACCACACCGAGCAGCTCGACCTTCACCGGCCCGACGAACATCCCCGTGGCCAGCTACACCACGCCCTCCAGCCGCGTGCCGCAGCTTGGCAGCAGCGAAACCCTGGATACCCTGGGTGACCGCCTGATGTCGGACCTGCAGTACCGCAGCGTCGGCGGTGTCGATGCGCTGTGGGCGACACATTCGGTGGTCAGCGGCGGGGTGACGGGTATCCGCTGGTATGAGCTGCGTAACCCAACCGGCACACCAACAGTCTACCAGCAGGGCACCTACCAGCCCGACAGCAGCTACCGCTGGATGCCGAGCCTGGCCGTGGACGAAGTGGGAAATATGGCGGTTGGTTACAGCGTGTCCAGCTCGTCAATGTATCCGGCGATTCGTTACGCCGGACGTCTGACGACCGATACCCTGGGCACGTTGGGCCAGGGTGAGGCTACGCTGTACGCTGGCACAGGTTCACAGTCCGGCGGCTACAACCGCTGGGGTGATTATGCCTCGATGTCGGTCGACCCGAACGACGACTGCACCTTCTGGTTCACGACCGAATACTACGAGACGACCAGCAACAACTGGCAGACGCGGATTGGGTCGTTCAAGTATCCGGGGTGTAGTTAGGAGTAGGGAGTACGGAGTAGGGAGTAGGGGAGGGCCTGATTGATCCTGTTGGGGGAATCAGGCGGGGATTGGGATGGATACAGGGGTCGTGGGTGGCGTGGCTGCTTGCGGCCCTTGTTTTTTGGCTTCTGCTGGGACACTTGGTACTTTGGTTGAAAGTAGAAACAGCAGTACGGTGTCGATACGTACCTCGCACCAGCGTGGTGGACTTTGTCAGGCAGTCGATTGCGAGTTACAATGCAATATCTGTGACGTATGAACCGAGCAGCCGTTTTGTGCACAGGTCAGAGAGGAGATCGAGCATGCAAACAATCGTACTCGAACCAGACTTGATGAACCAGGTCGCGCAGCTGGCAAAAGCCGAAGCCATTGACCCCGACAAATTCGTAGCAAATGCAGTGCGCGATTATCTTCGCCAACGCGAGCGTCACAAAATCGAAGTAGAGGCGCAAGCGTTTCATACGTTGCACCCAGAACTCGTGCAATCTCACCTCGATGAATATGTTGCGGTTCACAATCAGCAGGTGGTTGACCATGATCGTGAGTTTCGGATCTTGCATGAGCGGATCAGACAGCGATATGGCCGCCAGGCAGTTCTAATTCGTAAGGTGGAACGAGAGTCAGATCACGCACTTTTGTTTCGTAGCCCACGATTTGATGAAGCCAGACCATGAGCCACCGCTATCTTGACAGTCATTTTCCGCCCGTGCCGGCCCTCGAGAAGTTCCGATTACTGTTCGATGGACCAGCTCAGCAGATTCGCGTGATGGATCGGTGATAGCCGACATCACGACGAAGACGTTGGTCGCGTCAGGGGACGCTGGCTGCGGGCTTGACTTACCTGGGCGTAGAGGTCGAGAAGGCGGTTGGCGACCGCCGGCCAGGCGTAGGTTTGGGCGACCTGGATGGCGTTGCGCTCCAGCTGCCAGCGCAGGTCATCGCGTCTCAGGATTTTTTGGATGGCCGCGGCCAGGGCGTGCGGATCACGGTCCGGTACCAGCAGGCCGGTCTCACCATCACGCACGGTGTACATGAGGCCCCCGACGCGGCTGGCGATCACGGGGGTGCCGCAGGCCATGGCTTCGAGGGCGACCATGCCGAATGACTCGTAGTGCGATGGCATGACGAGCATATCGGCGGCGGCGTAGTAGTCGGGCAGGGTGTCCTGGCCCTGTTTGCCCAGGAAGGCCACCAGGTTTTCGATGCCCAACGCGCTGCGCATGAGCTGCAGCCGGCGCATCTCGCCGGTCATCTGGTCGAGCGGCACACTGGCGTCACCGCCGATGATGGCCACGGACAAACATTCACAGCCCAGGTCGCAGGTTTTGTCTTTGTCGAGTTGGGCAATGGCCTGCAGCAGGGTATCGATCCCCTTGAGCGGCTCGATACGGCCGACGAAGAGGATCAGGCGACGGTCGGGGTCCAGCCCCAGCCGCTGGCGGGCTTCGTGTTTCGGTCGCGGGTAGAAGCGGGTCAGGTCGACGCCCGGTGGAATCACGTCGATCTGGTGGAGGTCGGCACCGTACAGCCAGGCCATCTGCGCCTTGTCGAGCGGGCTGCCGGCGACGATACGGTCGGCCTCGCGCATCAGCTTCCACTCGGCGTGCAGGCGCAGCTCGGAGGCAAACTCGTGCGGGGCGCGGGCAACCTGGTTCTTCATGTGACCCAGGGTATGAAACATCTGCACCAGGGGCACGCCGCCGTTCCAGCTGCGCTGCAGGCGTTCGCCCGCCAGGCCCGAAAGCCAATAGTGGCTGTGGATGACCGAATAACGGCGCTGGTTTTCCCTCGCAAAACGGCGCACGCCGCCGATGAACTCACCCATGTGATCGACGATCTCTTCGTGGCTGACCGGGGCTTCGGGGCCGGCTGGGATGTGGATCACCTGCGCCGTCGGTCCCAGCTCGTGGCTGACCCGCGGCACGCACGCATCCATCGAGCGCGTAAACACGTCCACCGTGATGCCGCGCCGCGCCAGCTCGCTGGTCAGGTCGCGCACGTAGACGTTCATGCCGCCGGTCTCTTTGCCGCCGAGCATGGCTAGCGGGCAGGTGTGTACGCTCAGCATACAGACCTGCAGGTTCTCCGGGATGCGAGGCGCGTTGGGTGGTTCGTAGGATGGATGGTGGTTCATTCTGGATAAAAATTACCACAAAGGCACCAAGACACCAAATCGTCGCAACCTGGGTGCAAACAAATACCCCCCCGACGGAGGAGTCCGCACCCCCAGGTGCGGACTCCTCCGTCGGGGGGCGTACATTGTGCCGCACGGGGCGTGCATCGGCCCAGGCTGACTCCTCGCATCGGTGATGCACACCCCCGGCTCATTTGACCGATCATGCCGGTAGTGGTATAACCGTCTCGCTGCGGTCGGACCTTCACGCAAGCGCAACCACCGGTTCACCTTCGGGCCGAGAGGATCGCCATGTCTTCAGATTTGTTTTGGGTGATGCGCTTACCCCACTGGTCCATCAATTCTTCTGGAGACGTGTTGGCGGGTTAGGCCCGCATGCCACCACCCCAGGGATGTCTCGACGATCCCACCCGGAGACTGTCGGAGAAGCGTTCGGAAAGAAGGAGGTGCAATCGACCGATTCGGCACAACGTTAGCAATCCCCTTCGAATACTCCAAAACAACATGGCCCAAAGGAGGCTAACGATGAATAGGCGGTCACGTATTATCGTGATCACGCTGGCACTGGCCACAGTGCTGGCAGTAACGGTCGGTTTTGCCGGCTTCAAGGCATTCAACACCGGCGAACAGACAGCACTCGGCGAGCAGAACATGCCCCCGGCCCTGGCCAAACACATGGCACGGCTCCAGCAAACGATTCCCGGCAACGGCGGCGAGCCTGAAGAAGGACCGGGCTCGGCCGACGAAGCCGCATTCATGGCTCGTGCTTATCCGGACGATACGATTTCCGTGGCGCAGGCCACGGCGGCCCGCCAGGCCTATGCATCGGTCGCCGGACGTCCATTCCCCAAAGGCAAGGGGCGCCCGGGAACGTGGGTGGCGGCTGGTCCAAGCGAAGCGCTTTATCCGTTCACGCAGTTCCGCAACATCTACAACTACGTGCCCAACGACTACGTCGCCGGCGGACGCACCACCGCGATCGCCATCAGCAACTTCTGCAAACCGGGCGACTGCATGATGTGGATTGCCCCGGCGGGTGGCGGCATCTGGCGGGCACGCAACGGCCTGACTGGTGAACCGCAGTGGCGTTACCTGGGTGGCCCTCTCGGTATCAACGCGGTCGGTTCGATCACGATCGATACCAACGACGCGACGGGCCGCACCATCTACGTCGGCACGGGTGAGGCCAACATCTGTGGTTCGGGCTGCGTGGCCGGTGTGGGGCTGTACAAATCTACCAACGGCGGCGACACCTGGACGGGACCGCTGGGTCAGGCTGAACTGGGCGCCAAGGGTATTGGCTCGATCGTGGTCAAACCGGGTGATCCCAATACGATCTACGTGGCCACCACCACGGCGCTGCGCGGCATGTCCTCCACCTGCTGATCGGGTGTGACACGCCCGGTGCCCGGCGCCGCCAAATGGGGTCTGTATAAGACGACCGACGGCGGCTCCACCTGGACCTTCATTCACAACGGGGCGACGACCACAGGGGTGTGTACCGGTGATCTGATCGAATTCACCAATGGTACGCCTTGCTCGCCGCGCGGCGTGCGCCAGGTCGTGCTCGATCCGGCCGACGCCGAGACAGTCTACGCCAGCTCGTTCTCGCGCGGGGTGTGGCGCTCCAACGATGGTGGCGCCACGTGGACCCAGATCAATCCGCCGCTGACGAACTCCGTCGTCACCTCACGGCCCATGATGGCCGTCAACCTGCTGCCCAACGGCGATACGCGCATGTACGTGGGAGAGGGTGCATCGGGTACGCCGACCAGCCGCCTGTTCCGGTCGGACAGTGTTCGCAGCGGCGCGCCGGTCTTCACCAACCTGACCAGCAGCAATCTGGCGGATTTGGGCTACGGGTCCTACAACTACTGCAGCGGCCAGTGCTGGTACGACAACTTCGTCGTCAGCCCGGCCGGCTATCCGGACGTGGTCTACCTGGGCGGCTCCTATGCGTACAACGAGACCGGCGCCACCTCCAACGGCCGCGGCGTCGTATTGTCGACCGATGCCGGTGTCTCCTTCACCGATATGACGATGGATGCCACCGATCCGCTGCACCCCAACGGTTTGCATCCTGACCAGCACGACCTGGTGGTCAATCCTAACAACCCGTTCCAATTCTTCGAGGCCTCGGACGGCGGCGTGATGCGTTCCAGCGGTGAGTTTGCCGACGTGTCGTCCTGGTGCGCAGATCGCGGGTTGAGCGCCACACGCCAGGCGCGCTGCGAACAGCTGCTCTCGCGTGTGCCGACGCGGCTGGAGAGCATGAACAAGGGGCTGGCTACGCTGCAGTTCATGAGCCTGTCGGTCAGCCCACACAACGTCAACCTGGTCCAGGGTGGCACGCAGGACAACGGCACCTGGCAGACCCAGGGCAACCCCATCAAGTGGGAGAATACGATGATCGGTGACGGTGGTCAGTCGGGCTTCGACGTAGCCGATCCCGATTTCCGCTTCCACACCTTCTACGATGCCTCCCCGGACGTCAACTTCAGCGGGGGTGACATTGCCGACTGGAACTGGATTGCCGACCCGATCTTCAGTACCGGTGCACAGTTCTACTCGCCGATCATCTCGGACCCAGCAGTCAGCAAGACCATGTTCGTGGGTACCTCCAACGCCTGGCGCACCAAGACCTGGGGCATGGGCACGATGACGCTGGACGAGCTCCGCCAGCACTGCAATGAATGGACCGGCGACTTTGCCGTGACGTGTGGCGATTGGGAACAGATTGCCTCACCGGCGCTCAACCATTCGGGTTGGGGCGATCGCTCCGGCGGTGCCGTCGCGGCGATCGAGCGCACCGTCGCCGACACGTCGACGGCCTGGGCGGCAACGACCACCGGTCGGGTCTTCGTCTCCAAGAATGTGGACGCCGATCCGGCGGCTGCCGTGACCTGGACCCGCATCGATTCGGCGACCACCCCCAACCGTTTCGTCAGCGGCATCTACGTCGATCCGGCGAACGGCAATCATGCCTGGATCTCTTACAGCGGCTTCAACTCCGCCACCCCAGCCACGCCAGGACACGTCTTCGAAGTGACCTTCGACCCCGGCAGCGGCACGTCGACGTGGGTCGATCGCAGCTACGACCTGAGCGATCTGCCGATCACCGATGTGGTGCGGGACGATGTCAAGGGTGATCTCTATGCCGCCAGCGACTTTGGCGTCATGCGCTTGCTCTCCGGTTCCACCAGCTGGACCCTGGCGGCGCCTGGCATGCCCAGCGTCGAAGTGACCGGCCTCACCGTCATCCCGGCGGAACGTAAGCTTTACGCCGCCACGCACGGTCTGAGTGCCTGGCTGTTGAACCTGCCATAAGGCGTCACACGAACACAGGGACACCGTATGTTGGTGTCCCTGTGTTCAACCCCCAGCCATCAGCGCCTCGATCTCAGCGATGGCCTGGGCGCGGCTGCGGAAGTGCACGCCTTGCATGCCCGCCGCCTGTGCACCGGCGATATTTTCGCTGAAGTCATCGACGAACACCGCTTCGTGTGGCGCCACACCCAGGCGCGCCGCTGCGACCTGGTAGATGCGAACGTCCGGTTTGGCCAATCCCTCCTCGGCCGAGATGATCATTTCATCGAAGGCATCGGCCAGTCCATAATCGATGCCGATGACGCGCCGGCCGTTGGACCAGGCGTTGCTCAGAATCGCTGTTTTGTAGGTGCGCCGCAGCTGGTGGATGTATTGGACCAGCGCCTGGTCCACACGATCACCAGACCAAAACGCAGCCCGCAGTTCTTCGAGCGTCTCATCGTCCAGGTCGAAGGTCTGTGCCACGTGTTCCCAGATGTGTGCGGCTGGCACCACGCCGCGCGTCGCCGCGCGGGCGACGTCCGAATTGAATACGGCATCGGCCAGGCCGTTTGGTGCCAGAGCCAGGCGCTGCTCCCACGCGCGGCGGCCGGTCGGGTCCTCGGTGCGCACGAGCACACCGCCAAAATCGAAGATCACGGCACGAATCGACATGTTTTGCCTCGCGCTTAAGGTTGACATCTTGAATCGTCCATTGGACGGCAGCCGCGCCCAATTGGCCACTACACTGCACGAACGAATCGATCCCCGATGCTGAGGGCTCGCAAAAGAATAACTTCCCGTGCTCTATTGATCGCATGTGGCGGTGGCGGTTGCACAGACAGTTGCCAACTTTTTGGAAAGTTGGCAACTGTCTGTGCAACCGCCA
>CAZXQZ010000161.1:0-10502 GCA_964642445.1 uncultured Anaerolineae bacterium | reverse complement strand
CTTATGGTCTGCAATTGGCACTCTGGCGATGACCGATTTCCCTTCACCTACTCATTGGCTCTCTCTACGTGAGGCCGCTTCCCTGCTGGGTGTTCACCCGACGACTCTGCGCGCGTGGGCTGATGCGGGCCAGATTGCGGTCGTGCGCACGCCGGGGGGCCATCGGCGGTTTGCCGAGGAGGACGTCAGTCGCCTGTTGGTACCCGAGCAAGGCGGATTGAATACGCCCGCCGTGCCTTCGACGCGCGCGGCCGGCGGTACACCTGAGCACACCACGGCGGGCGACCTGGATCATACCCGCATGCTGGTGACGAACGGTCTGCAATCGAACCTGCTGCAGCAGACGCGCGCCGACCTGGCCGGTGAACGCGATCACGCCGGGCGCTGGCTGCTGGCCTTCGATGAAGAACAGCGCCACATGCAGCGTGAAACAGGAAGGCGGCTCCTGGGATTGGCGATTCAGTACATGGTGCGCGACCGCAAGCAGAAGCAGATCCTGTTGGAGGGTCGTACACTGGCGGCGTGGTATGGCAGCAGTGCGGCCGCGCAGGGGCTGTCATTGGCCGACTTGACGCGCGCTTTCATGTTCTTTCGTGACTCACTGGGTGATGCCGTCACCTCGCAGCAGGCCGATCCCGAAGGGGATGAGATCCACCGCCGTTTGCGGCAGTTCATGGACGAAGTGCTCTTTTCGGCACTGGAGGCGTACGATGCCACACGACTCGCAGCCGTCGAAGGATAAAGAAGGTGACACCGCCGAGCCGGCACCCGCCGTACCCAAGGTTCGACGCCCCTCCAGCCGCATGCCGCGCAACAGCCTGTTCTTCGAGCGAATTGTTCCACTTCTGCTGATCGTTCTGCTTGTTGGGGTGGCTGCCCTGATTCTGTTCATCGTGTGGGGTGTGCTTACCGGTACCTACGCCTGAAGGTGCTGCGCCGGCCACATCGATCGCCGGCCAGTTACATTCTGTCTGGTCGCTGCATGAAAGGAGTTGCATGAACGTCAACTGGTTGTCGCTGATCACGACGATTGTGACCCTGGTTTTTGCCGCGTTTGTCCTGCGGCGTTATGCGCGGCGTCGCGGCACGCATCTGCTGATCTGGGGCATTGGCCTGATCATGTACGCCATCGGTACCTTTGCCGAATTCTACCTGTCTTTGCAGTGGAGTGCCCTGTGGCTGCGCCTCTGGTACATCTGCGGTGCGTTGCTCACGGCGGCCTGGTTGGGGCAGGGCACGGTCTATCTGCTGGTGCGTAGACCGCCGTGGCTGGCCAATGCGTCGATGGCGATTCTGGCGGCTGTTTCGGTGCTTGCAGTCGTCTGGACCTTCGCCACCCCGCTCGATGCCAGCGCGTTTTCGCCCGCCGTCCCGATCAGCGAGCAGTACCGGACAATCTTTCCCCCCGGCGGCGTACGTTACCTGACGATTCCTTTGAACATCTACGGCACCATCACCCTGGTTGGCGGCGCGATCTATTCGGCCTGGCTGTTCTGGCGCAAACGCGTCCTGCCCAACCGCGTGATCGGCAACATTCTCATTGCCGTGGGTGCATTGGCCCCCGCCCTGGGCGGCACGTTTACACGCCTGGGCAACCCGCAGTTCCTCTACGTGAGCGAGCTCATCGGCGCGGTGGTGATGTTCATCGGCTTCCTGACCGTGACCTCGACCCGCGCCGCAGAACCGGCCGCCGCACAGGTCAGCCCGGCCACCCGCTAAAAAAGCGCCGGGCAGATAACCTGCCCGGCGCCTATGGGCTCGGAAAAGCATAACTTCCCGTGCCTTTTTGATCGAATTTGGCGGTGGCGGTTGCACAGTTGCCATCTTTCCAAAAAGATGGCAACTGTGCAACCTTACGCTGCCTATGAGCCAACGTGCATCTCATCCCGTGGGACGCTGTTCACCTACCACCCAAACCGTTCCTCGCGCCACGGGTCCCCTTCCATGTGATAGCCGTTCTGCTCCCAGAACCCCGGTTGATCCCCGCGCATGAATTCGAGACCACGCAGCCACTTGGCGCTCTTCCAGAAGTATTTGCTCGGAACCAGCATGCGCAGCGGGTAACCGTGCTCCGGTTCCAGCGGTTTGCCGTCGTACTCGAAAGCCAGCATCGCATAGGGGTCGGCGGCCAGGATGTCGAGACCGATATTGGTGGTGAAGCCGTACTCGGCATGTTCCATCAGATGCGTGGCTTCGGGCTTGACCCGTGCCAACTTGAGAACCTCCGACCACGGTACGCCGGTCCACGTCGTATCGAGTTTGCTCCACCGCGTCACGCAGTGAATGTCGACCGTGTAGCTGATGCGGGGCAATGCCAGGAGCTCCTCCCAACTCAAACGCACCGGTTCTTCGACCAGGCCAAAGATGCGCAGGTCCCATTTGCTCAGGTCCCTGTAGGTTGGCACGCTGCCGTAGTGCAGAACAGGGAACCGTTCGGTGAGAAACTGGCCAGGCGGAACGCGCGCATTGGCACTCCGATCGGGCACGTTGGTCACGCGCTTCAGGCGCTCGACTTTCTTCAGCGGATTCTCGAACGGCATACGACACCTCCCATTCTGGCTGTGGGGCGCATTCGGCGCATCCTGGCCCCTTTGACGCCGCCCGGCGCGTAATCGTCACGCCAGTCCTTCGCAGCCTACCATACCATCACCGGCCCAACCACCAGGTGGGGCACGATACCGAAGGTAGCCAGGCCACGCAGCATCAGCTGCACGCCCAGCAGAATCACCAGGACCGCGGCCAGGCGGAAGAGCTGCCCGCGCAGCCGCACGCTCAACGTCGAGGCACCATAACCCAGCAGCAGCAGCGCCGGCACCGTGCCCAGGCCGAAACTAAGCATCGCCAATACACCGGGCACGATCGCCTGCACACTCAACGCCGGACCGGCCAGCGCCGTCGCACTCACGGCTACGGCATACACCGGGCCGCACGGCAGAAACCCGTTGGCCAGGCCCAGCCCAAACTGCCCCCGCCACGAGCGGGCGGTCAACAGCCGGCGCATCGCCTGCGTCACCCGCTGGCCCAGGCCAATGCCTTCGACCCAGCGGCGTGTGGGCAGAACACCGACCAGGCCCAGCCCCAGGGCAACCATCAGCGCACCGGCGAGCAGCGAAACCCAGGCCTGGACGTCGGCGACGCGCCCGATGACCTGGGATGCCAGGCTGCCCAACAGGGCAAAACCGGCCCCCAGGATTGCGTAGCCCGTCAGACGGCCGGCGTGGTAACGCAGGAACGGCCCGCTCAGCTGCCAGGTGCTGCCCGGACGACCCTGGCGCTGCTGGATGGCGTAGGCCGTGATGATGCCGCCGCACATGCCCACACAGTGGCCCAGGCTGGTCAACAAGCCGGTGACGAACAGAACCAGGTAATAACGTGTGTCCAACCGCCGGTCCTATTCGTTGGCGTCCAGCAGAAACGACGCCGTCTGTTCACCTGCCGGTAGATCGAGCAGTACGTCGATCTGCCAGCGACCGCCCATGGTGAGAATGGTCCTGGCCAGGTAGGTGCCCGCCCCCTGTTCTGCCGCGACCGGCCGGTTTTCTGGCATCGCCATCCCAGGCATCGTCAAATCGAGCACCGGCTGTAAGCCGGTCACGGCCTGGTCACCCTGCTGCACGCTCACCGTCAGCGTCGTTTCAGTCAAGGTCTGCGGCGGCCACGGCGCCATCGTCAGAGTGACCTGCGTACCGTCGATTTCTTGCGTGGCCGTACCCGCATCGAGCATGACGCCATCACCCGCGGCCATCCCGTCATCCGAACCTGGCTGTGACCGATCGACAGCCACACAGCCGGCAACCGCTGCCACAACCAATAACACAACGAACCATCGAATTGGCTTGCCCATGGTTTCAATACACTCGTGTCGGGCGTCGGGGCCAAGACGCACCTCAGGATTACGGCGTGGATTGCCCCTACCGGCACACCCAACCTGCCGTGCCGCCGGCACAGGTCACACGGATCCACACCCATCCCATCATAACACAACTATCCCCCAATCCCCAATCCAAAATCCAAGATTCCTCCGCGGCGCCTGTTTCACCGGGAGGTACTGGAAGTAGGCGCACTTGGCAGGTGACGGTGTTGGTGGTACCATGCGTACAAACTCGGCCAGACCACGACGGCCACAGGTGATCGATACCATGACCGACCCAAAGCAAACGCCAGAAGCCGATGATCGCCCCACGGCGTCATCACAGCGCCTCGATTTGCCGCGCCTGCTCGATTTGTTGGTGCAGGGTGAGATCATGTCGTACAACGACATCCCCTGGAGCTCGAACTACACCTTCCTGGTCGAGATCGAACAGGCGCCGTGGCGTACGCTAGCCGTGTACAAGCCCCAGCGCGGCGAGGCACCGCTGTGGGATTTTCGGTCGGGGACCTTGTGTTACCGGGAATACGCGGCGTACCTGTTGAGTGCGGCGCTCGACTGGTGGCTGGTGCCGCCGACCGTCTTGCGCAGCGGACCGTTTGGCCTGGGCATGGTGCAGATGTACGTCGATGCAGATCCGAATGAAACGTATTTCACGCTGCGCCGCGAGTTCCGATCCGAACTGCAGCGGATTGCCGTCTTCGATGTCCTCACCAACAATGCCGATCGTAAGGGTGGACACGTGCTGCGCGCCCAATCCAACAACCGCCTGTGGGCCATCGATCATGGCCTGACGTTTCATACCGACTACAAACTGCGCACCGTGATTTGGGATTTTGCCGGTGATCCCCTGCCAACAGCCATCTGCCGTGACCTGGAGGCGCTGCGTACGCAGCTGGCCAAAGGGCAACCGCTGAGTGACGAATTGGGCAAACTATTGAGCCCCGGTGAAATCGGCGCCCTGCGCCGCCGCCTCGATGGACTGCTCAGTCGGGGCAAGTTTCCCAGCGAGAATCCAAATGTGCGGAACTACCCGTGGCCGGCGGTTTGATTTTGGATTTTGAAAAGAATCAATCCAAAATCTAAAATCGATCGGCTATTCTCCCCGAGCGCACCGGCATACCATTCAACGTCGCGGGGGCCTCGCTGGGGGGAAGTTTTTCGGTTTCGACGTAGTGCCCTTGCAGTAGTTCCTTGAAGGCCGGCTCGTGGTCGAACAGTGAATCGTTGGTCAGAATGAGTGCAAACGACTGCTGCTCGATTGCCTCGACGAGATCGGCCGGGAAGGGATCGGTGCCGCGGTGGCGGGCCGCATAGAGGGCGTTGAGCGACACGGCTGGTTCCTGGCCGGCAAGCAGGTTGAAGCTCGGCTGGTCCACCACCCACACCGGACCGCCAGCCTGGACAATGCGGGCCACCAGCCGTTCACCGGCGGCACGCATGGCGGGTGTGGGGTAGTGCTGGCGTGGGTCATAGCGGGCGAGCAGCAGCTGCCCCACGATCAGGAACAAAATGGCCACGTGACCTGCGCGCACCGATGGCGTGTGCCCAGTCTGTTCTCTCGCGGGTGAGCCGGCACTCGCCCTGGCGGTGGCCCAGGCCAGGGCCGGTGCCAGGCACAGCAGGACGTACAGCGGCAGCAGACTGTTGAGCGCCCCGCCAGGCCGTGCACGCTGCAGCGCACTCAGCACCAAGGCAGCGCCGGTGAACACCAGCCAGGGATTGTCGCGCACCCACGTCACCACGCTCGCAGTGCGCCGTGACTGCCACGCGGCGTAGACCAACAGCACCACCAACGGCGCCATGCGTCCCAGCAGCTCATTCACCACAAACCTGGCCAGGCGCGGTCCTTCGAGCGGCTCGTTGGCGGCCAGGAAAAACACCACGGCACCAAACGCACCCTCGCTGCCCAGATTGAGCATCCCGACACCCGCACCAAGCAGCACTGCGTAGACCGCGCTGAACAGTGCGCCGGCACGCCAGCCGCATGCCACAACCGTCCAGGCAGCGACCGCCAGCCCAAAGCCCAGGGCTGTCTGTTTGGCAAAAAAGGCCAGGGCAAGCAGGACCGCGGCCAGGACGAGCAGAACCGCCGCCCGCCGGCCAGGACCACCCGGCCATGGCTCATGGCCAGCCAGTGGTCCCGCCGCAGCCGCCAACGCCATTCCCCCCAACGCCAGTGCCATGAACAGGCTATCCACGCGTGCCAGGTCATACCAACCACCGATGATGTCGTAACCGGCCAGGAAGAGACCGACGCACAGAAATCCAACCAGGGAACCAGCCAACCGGCGCGCAACCAGCCACAGGGTCACTGCGGTTGCGCCCATCGCCAGGACCGAGATCAGGCGCAGCGGCCACAGCACCGGTCCCGTCCACTGCAGCGGGATGGCGGCCAGGGAGGCGTAGAGGGGCGTGTAGGCATAGGGGACAAACTCGCGGTTGGGCGGCAGCCAGATCGGCAGGCCGCGGGCTGTGCGCCAGGCCTGGACCAGCGTCCCACCCTCGATGAAGTCGAGCTCGAACGGGTAGGTCAGCCGCGCCACGATCAAAAAAACGAGCACGGCGGCATACAAAGCAACCAGGCACACCGCCGTGCCGCGCAACAACCGAAACGTCAAGACCCTTGGCACCGGCGCTATCTCAGCCAGCAGCCGGCCTGGCGCCGGTGGCGGCCGCGTGCAGCCGCCCGGCGACAACCCCGGCAATCTGCCGCTCGTGCAAAATGTCGTGGCCGGCGATGGCACCGATCAGCGCGGCCACCGATTCCGGGCCGCGTTCGGCGTGCACACCCCAGCGCGTTCGCTGAGCGGGTGTCAGGCGTTCGAGGAAGGTGACGTTGATCCGCTTCAGGGCATCCAGCTCGGCCAACAGCTCACCCGGGGCGCGCTGCGCTTCCGGCAGCTCACTGGCCCACGCCGCTTGATCGTAGCCGGCGATGGGACCGTAGGGGTTGGCCACGATCGCCCGGTAACGGTAACCGTACACGATCTCGGTCTGCACCAGGTGGGCAATCGTCTCGGCAATCGTCCAATCGTCGGGTGCGGGTCGCCAATGGAGGGCTTCATCATCCAGATTCGCAATGGCCTGGCGGATGCGATTGGCCGTCTGCCGCTGGTTGATGAACGGATCCGCATCCCCCAGCACGGCGATTTCCTCACGCAGCATGGGGTGACAGTGCGCCAGGTTGACCTCGCCGTAGCTGGTTTGCAGGACCTCGTCGTGCGCCGCAACCCGATCGTCGGGCGCGGCTTCGGTGGCCGTCGAGTCTTCGTGACCCATGTCGGGCACACCCACGGCCGGCTTGACGGGCTGTGCGTCTTCTTCGGTAACCAGGATCATGCGGCGAAACGCTTCGGCCAGCGGCACACCGGCCTTTTCACCTGACTCCCTGGCCCAGCGCGTCACCATCTCGGTCGGGTCCCACCCTTCCAGCTGGCTGCGGTGTTCGCGCAGCGCCGCAATCTTGCGCTGAAGCGTGTGCGAGATGTCGACGTAGGTGTCGGACTTGCTGCTGTCGGTCACCCAGACTTCGCGCACACGGAACGGTCCGTACCCTTCGGCCAGCAGGTCCGGATATACCAGGGGCATGGCGGCTGTTGGAAACACCGCTTCGAGCGTGGCTGTGGCCACTGCGCGATGGTCGGGATGGTTGATGTAGGAGTTGCCATAAAAGAAGGCCGCGGGATCGCCGCACACCAGCACGTCGGGCTGGTACTGGCGTATCACCTTGACCAGGTCTTTGCGCAGGGCCAGGGTTGGCTGCACGGTACCGTCGTCGTACCCCAAGAACACCACGGTGTTGACCCCACAAACGCGGGCGGCGGCCCGCTGCTCGGCCTGGCGTATGTCGGCCAGGCGTTCTTTGGTCATGCCCTCCTCGTGGCTGCCCGAATTGCCGTTGGTGACCAGCACGTAGATCACCTCGGCCCCTGCGTCGCTCCACACCGCCGCGGTGCCCGCAATGCTGAAGTCAGGATCGTCGGGGTGGGCAAACACGACCATGGCACGTTTGGGTGGTGGTGGCGCCGTATTGATCTCACTCATCATTCCATACATCCTTTCGCAGAGGTGGTTCCCAGTCTAATAACCGGCTGGTTGGCCCATTGCCAGCACATAGACGACGGCGGCCTGCTCAGGTGCACCGAAGAAGCTGGTAACTTCCAGGTCGAAAAACGCACCAATGCCGGTGCAGCCGACGCCCAGTGCATGCGCCGCCAGGTAGGTCGCCTGGCCGCGCATCCCGGCCTCGATGTGGACCATGCGGTAGCTGCGGTCGCCGCAGCGCGTCACCAGAGGACCGAGGTCTGCCATCAGAAATGCCAGGGCCGCGGCTTCCCGGCAGAATGCCTGGTCCAATGCCAGGTGGGTTGCCCATTCGCGCAGGTTACCGTTGCGGATCGTGAGCAGGCTGTGCTGGGCGGCGAGGTAACGATAAGCGCCGGGTGGCACACCCGCCACATCGTTCACAATCAGGTAAACGTCGAGCGCTACGCGTTGGTTGGCTGACGGCACATCTGCCGGGTAGACGCTGGTCAAGGTGCGCAGCAGGGTGGCAAATGCCGCACTGGGTAGGGCAACGGGTGCAAAATGGTGCGAGGAACGTCGTTCCAGCAGCGACTGGCAGATGGACATCCCCGGTGTGGGACCGGCCGCCGGGTGGTGGAGTGGCACCAACCAGGTGGGTTCGGTGCGCGGCGGACCATCGGTCGCGGTCAATACGCATGTCCGCCGTGCAAGGACCGCAGAACGATCCGGTTCGACCGTCGCCTGATGGGCTTGCACGACGGCCGCGACCTGGGCAGGGTTCTTCGGGCGCGCATCTGGTTCAGCTGCCAGCGTCAGTGGCCCCGGTGATGTCCCAGGTTCGGCTGCCGGCGAATGCGTCGCTGTGGCCGCCTGTACGGCAACCAACACCTGCACAGCCTCCACGGCAGGATCGAGCCCCAAGAGCTGTGCGGCCGGCACATCGCTGAAATGATGAATAACCGTCGCCCGATACCCCAGCGCCGTAGCCACCAGGGCGAGATTGCCGGCCACGTGACCTGCATCCTGCAGGCAGTAGCGGTAGCCACGACTGCCATACTTCCAGGCGCTGCGCCACCAGAGGCTCGAGACCAGGAAGATGGCATCCGCGGCGACGGCAGCCGGCAAGTCGGCCGTCGTCGATGCCAGCCACGATAGCCAGTCGACGGCGCGCAGGGTCTCCAGCGCGTGTTCGTCGGGTGCGTAGTGATAGACGCCGCTGCACAGGCCGCTGGCGCCGCGAAGGGCCAGGTACAATTCGGTTGGATACTGTGCGCCCGCCGAAGGAACCGCACGCAGTGTCAGTGTGGTACCTGGCACCTCCTGCTGTGCCGTAGGCCCGTAGGCGTAACAACACAGGCGGGAGACCGACGCCAGGTCCCAGGCTGCGGCGTGCGCCTCACCCTCCGGCGGGCCGTTGGTCAGCTGATCGATCACGGCCAGCGTCTCGGGCAGTTTGCAGATGATCTGTTCGGTGAGCGGGGCGCGTGGGGCCGAGGGATAGTGTTTGTAAAGGCCAGGCTGTGCGCTCCAGTCGGCGGGGAGGGGTGCGGCGCGCACGCGTGCGTCGGTCAAATCGGTCGCGGCGTGGTAACGCAGGGTGGGCGATTGGGCCGCACTGTCGATCAAACTCGATTTGGGGTGCGCGGTAGTTGGTTGGCGCCGGCGCCAGGGCAGCCACTCAAAGGGCATGACGTCCTCTCCCTCGCTGCAAGCACGTGGATGGCTTTCGTTCGCAGTGATGCGGGTCATTGTACCACAAAGGATGGTGGATTGAAAGCACCGCAGGCTGCCGAACCTTTTGCCAGCGGGTGATTGTCCCGTTATAATGGGGCCGCTAAAGAAATGACGAACCGATGACGCCCAAACGAGACGTACAGCCACCACAACCCCGATCACCCGTGTTCGCCTGGCCGGCACTGCTGGCCCTGGCGGTTTTGTTGCCTTTTGAATTGGTCAAACCCCTGGCGCGGATGGGTTCCCTGGAGTTCACCAATGTCGAGCTGGTGGCAGCCCTGGCGGTAGGCCTGTGGGGCCTCGACCTGCTGCTGGCCCGGCGCCGGCCAGCCTGGCCGCGCTGGTTTGTGTGGCCGATCGCTGCCTGGGTGTTGGTGCTATTTGCGGCAGCCCTGCTGGCGCCCATGGCCTCTGCGCCCGCACTCAAGTTTGCTGTGCGTTCCCTGGCCGGCGTCGCCGTAGGCCTGGTCGTCGTCGATGTGATGGCCATGGTGCCGGCCAGGCTGCCGCTGCTGGTTCTGGCATTGCTCGTGGGTGGGACTGCGGCCGCCGTGAGCGGCTGGTTGGAGGTTCTCCTGCCGCTCGAAACCGGTGCCTGGCTGAGCCAGTACAAGCTGCAGACGACCCGTGTGGCCGGGACCATCCGTGCCAGCGGCACCTTCGGCTACGCCAACATCGCGGCCCAATACTGGGAAGTGATCCTTGCCCTCCTGGTGACCTGGATGGCCACTGTGCAGCTGCGGCCCCTGCTGCGGCTGGCTGCCTGGCTGGCCGTCATCATCGTCGCCGGGGCCCTGGTGCTCACGGCCAGCCGCGGTGGCCTGCTGGCAGCGCCGGCTGGGCTGTTCTTCCTGGCCCTGGTGACGGGGGT
>CAZXQZ010000160.1:0-10545 GCA_964642445.1 uncultured Anaerolineae bacterium | reverse complement strand
GACCAGCGCGCGGTCCCAGTTTTCGATGCTTTGCGGCATGATCGTCACCAGGGCCTGGCGACTGCTGACCGGTTCCAGGTAACTTTGCGCCAGACCGGGCACCACTTCGGGAAAACAGACCGCCGCTGGGGCAGCGCGCCGGGCCCACACGTTGGGGTAGATATCCTCGGCGGCAAACAGGCGCTTCAGACGCGTATGCTCGTGCCGGGCAGCGGGGCCATCCAAAACACTGGTCAGCTCGGGGAACCAGGCCAGGCTGTCATCGTGTGCGCTGAGCAGGCCGGGGTATGCGGCGACCAGCAGGCGATCGTCCTCCAGGCAGAGCAGCGGGCTGTCGTTGGACAGCAGCGACCAGCCCGCCCGCAGCAGGCTGATGCCGGTGGTGGTTTTGCCCGCACCCATGCCACCCACCAGCAGCACAGCCCGGTCCTGCAGTGCCGCTGCAAAGGCATGGATTGTAAACAGGCCACGCCGCCGCAGCAGCGGTGCCAGGCCAATGATCAGCATGTCTTCGAGCACGCTGAAGGTGTCGAGACCCAACGGCGACAGGTAGGCCGTGTAACGACCGTGCGCCAGGTCGACGTGCAGCTGACCCCAGCGCATGAAGTGCGCGATGAGCTGATCACCCGCCAGGTAATAGGCCAGGCGGCCCGGTTCCTGAATAACCGGTGTGCCCGCCGGGGCCGGCAGCGGCTCCACCATGCGGTGCACTGTGACCTCCAGGTCGGGTGGGAGCGGCGTAGTGATGAACGGTTGGAAGATACGCGTCACGCGGCGCTCGATGTCTTCATCGGGGCTGCTGATACGGACCGCAACGTGGTGTAACAAAACAGTGATCGCCATAGACCGTTGAGTATAACCAGACAGGACAAACCGGCAAATTCACAGCAGGAGATGACCGTGAGTGCAAAGCTGAATATCCAGCCGACCTCGGTGCTGGCCCGTGCACCGCACGCTGCCTACCAGGTCGTTGCCAATGAAGCGATTTTGATCAATCTGAACACCGGCATGACCTTTTCACTGAACGACACCGGGACGTGGCTCTGGGAGCGTCTCGATGGCACGACCCCCCTGGCCAGCCACGCGACCGCCCTGGCCGACTACTGCCAGATCCCCGACCAGGTCACCACCGTGGCCGCCGATTTGGTCGACCTGGGACAGGCGCTGGCGAGCGAGGGGCTGGTTGTCGCACGCTAGTCGCCTGACCTGGACACCGAGGCTGCGCCGTTTGATCGTCACAGCTGGAACCTTGTTCGGTGCGCTGCCCTCATCCAGCCAGCGCCGGCTCTGGCGCGAGGCCTGGCAGTTCAGCCGCGGCCTCGATACGGCGATGCACGGCGTGCCGCTACCCGACTTCCTGCAGCAGATTACGCCCACCGTCGATCTGGATCTGCCACCCGACACCGTGCGCCGCATCGCCGATGCGGTGGCCTATCTCGATCGCGCGACTGCGCTGGGTATCTGCCTGCACCGGTCCCTGCTGCGGTATCACTTCCTGCGCCGTGCCGGGCTGCCGGTCGTCATCCAGTTTGGGGTGCGCCGCAAGTCCGAGGGCATCGGCGGGCATGCCTGGCTGACACTGCACGGTGAGCCCTATCACGAGCTAGCCGGCGATTACGCGCCCTTCGTCGTCGTTTACCACTATCCCCCTGCAGCGTCCACGGCGGACTGAGCAGCGCTTATGTGTGGCATTGCCGGTATCGTGCGGTTGGGACCTGGGGCACCCGTCGATGCATCGTGGCTGCATGCGATGACCGGTACGCTGGTACACCGTGGACCCGATGACCGCGGTATTTGGGCAGACCAGGACTGCGGGCTCGGTGCACGCCGGCTTAGCATCATCGACCTCAGCGGCGGCCATCAACCGGTTGTCTCGTCCGACGGGAACACGGTGGTGGTCCAGAACGGCGAAATCTACAACTACCCGGCCCTCCGGCGTGACCTCGCCGCCCGGGGCGCCACGTTTCGCACCACGTGCGACACCGAAGTGATCCTGCATGCCTACCGTGTCTGGGGTCCGGATGCGGCGCAGCGCCTGCACGGCATGTTTGCCCTGGCCGTGTGGGACGCCCGCACCCAGCAGGTGTGGCTGGCGCGTGATCGATTTGGCATCAAACCGCTCTATTACACCGTGCACGACGGCTTCTTCGTGTTTGCGTCCGAAATCAAGGCGCTGCTGGCTGTGCCTGGCGTGCCGCGCCGGCTGAACCGGCCGGCCCTGAGCGACCTGCTCAGCATCGGTTTTGTGCCCGGTCCACAAACCCTCTTCGAAGGCATCCACAAGCTGCCGCCAGCCCACAGCCTGCGCATCGACCGGGCGGCGGGCACCTGGTCGCTGCACGCGTATTGGGAAGTACCGGCAGCGCCACAGGGCGAGGCGCCGCGTACGGTGGCCGAGGCGGTCGACCGGCTGCGTGGACTGCTCAGCGGTGCGGTGGAAAATCACCTGCAGAGTGACGTGCCCGTGGGAGCCTTGTTGAGCGGTGGGCTGGACAGCACAGGGCTGGTTGCGTTGATGTGCCAGCTGCATCCGGAAGCGGTGCACACGTTCAGCATCGGCTTCGACGTGCCCGGCGCGCCCCAGTATGACGAGCAGCTGTACGCCGCAATGGGCGCCCGGCACCTGTCCACGCAGCACCACCCGATCTCATTCACGCTGGCCGATTTCGACTGCCTGCCACAGGCGGTCTGGCACCTGGAGCAGCCGCTGGCCTCGGCCACGTTTCTGCCGCTCTTTCGGCTGTACGCAGCGTGCCATGCCGCGGGGCTCAAAGTCATCCTCACCGGCGAAGGCGCTGACGAGCTGTTTGCCGGCTATGGCTGGTACCGCGGCGACCGCCTGGTGCGTTGGCTGCAGCCACTGCCGCTCACCGCGCGCCGTCGCCTGACCCGGCTGCCGATGTCGGCCGGTGCCCGCCGCGCGCTGCTGACAGACGGGGGCGCCGCGGCGCGTTTCGTGGCCTGGCAGCGTATCGGCGATCGACCGGCGGCGGCCTTGCTGATCGACGCGGTACCGGGCCACAACCTGGAGGATTGGTGGGGCAGCGATTTGGCGGTAGCCGCTGCACTCTCACAGCTGCAAATGGTCGAGACAAGCAGCCGCCTGCCCGATTTCATCAACGCCGAAGTCGACACCATGAGCATGGCCCACAGCGTCGAAGCGCGTGTACCCTACCTGGACACCACCCTGTGGGAAACCGTCATGCGCTGGCCCGAGCGGTGGCGGGCGCGTTGGGGACAGCCCGAAAAATGGCTGCTGCGCCAGGTGTATGCCCCGCTGCTGCCGCCGGCCATCGTGCGGCGGCCCAAACAGGGTCTGGCGTCGCCGCACACTCTGTGGTGGCGGCAGGCGCGCCTGCCCGATTGGGTCGAAGAATCCATCGCGCCGCGCACCCTGGCCGCCACCGGGTGGTTCCGTACCGACGCAGTGCAGGCGTACCGCCAGGAACATCAAACAGGCAAAACAAACCTGGCCCCCTACCTGACCGCCGTTTTGACCACGCAGCTGTGGCAAGCGGCCTTTCAAGTCGCATAGTGCTGCGCAATCCCATCGCCCTGGTCAATCACAGAACAGAGGTAAACACCACTTCTGTGTGTCCTCTGTGCTCTCTGTGGTTAATGTAATCCCGAGATTTGGCACGCAGCGACCTTTGTGCTAGAATGGCGCCGTACCTGATACGCCCCAGTAGCTCAGTGGATTAGAGCGTCTCCCTGCGGAGGAGAAGGCCAGGCGTTCGAGTCGCCTCTGGGGTACCTGAAATCTAACGCGACCAGAGCCAGTTGTTATGCTGGCTCTTTTTTGTGACTGGCGCGCGGCGGAATTGCACACCCGTACAAATCACGGTACAATAAGAGCACAAAGAAATTCCGGCCGCGGCCTCGGCGAAGAAAGGAGCACACACCCCCATGCATAAAGCCACCATCCTGGTCATCGAAGACGAGGTTCGTATGCTGCAAATGCTGCGAACCATGCTGCACCTGGGTGGATATCGCGTCCTGACGGCCAGCAATGGAACTGAAGGGTTGTGCCTTGCCCTGCAGCCGGGCGCCGATCTCGTCTTGCTCGACCTGGGCCTTCCCGGCCTCAACGGGTTCGATGTGTTAGCCCAGATTCGTCATCGCAGCGACATTCCTGTCATCATCGTGACCGCCTGGGACGATGAAGACAGTAAGATTCGTGGGCTCGAGACCGGGGCTGATGATTACCTGGTTAAACCCTTCAGCCGGCGCGAACTGCAGGCCCGTATTGCGGCGGTGCTGCGGCGCTATGGCACCCAGCCGCGGCCAGCGAACGACACCATCTTCAGCAGCGGCTGGCTGCGCGTCGACCTCACCAACCGCCGGGTGATGGTCAACGAGCATGAAGTTCACCTGACACCCACCGAGTACGTTCTCCTCACCGAATTCGTCCACCATCCCGGCAAAGTCATTCCTCACCACCAGCTGTTGGGCACCGTCTGGGGCCCCGAATACCGCGACGATGTCAGCATCCTGCGCGCAAATATCTACCGCCTTCGCCAAAAAGTCGAGCGTGATCCGGCCCATCCGCAAATCATCCGCAGTGAGCCGGGCGTCGGCTACCTCATGGTACAAATATAGCGATTTTGGATTTTGGATTGGGGAGGTGGAACAAATAGGCGTTCCTGCCCGTCTTGCAGGCAGCTTATGCGGCATTGGGCGATCAGGCATGCAGGAAGCAGAAAGGGAAACCATTATGTCAACTCAATATCGAACACGCGCGGCGGTGTCATTTACAATTGCGGCATTGCTGCTGGTCGGCACGATTGTGCCCGCGCTGGCCTGGCAGGGGCCGGTCACACCTGGGC
This sequence comes from uncultured Anaerolineae bacterium, assembly GCA_964642445.1. Classification (GTDB taxonomy): domain Bacteria; phylum Chloroflexota; class Anaerolineae; order SSC4; family Amarolineaceae; genus SSC4. The sequence goes on along the minus strand of CAZXQZ010000160.1, from coordinate 5,719 downwards.
CGGCAACCGCCATAGCGCTGACGGTCTACAATACGGACCTCGCCCTGGTCAACGAAATGCGCCCGCTCACCCTGGCGAAGGGCATCAATGAGGTTCGCTTCAGCGGCGTACCCACCCAGATCGATCCCACCAGTGTGCACTTCGCCTCCACAACGGATCCTGACGGCACGACCGTATTGGAGCAGAACTACGAATACGACGTCGTCGGCTCCGAGAAACTGCTGGAGAAGTACGTCGACCAGGAAATCAGCGTTGTGACCGAGGATGGCACCGCCTACACGGGCACCCTGCTCAACGGCCAGGGTGACGTGATTCTACAGGACCAGGGCGGTAAGATCACATCGCTGCGTCGCGAGGTGATTCGCACCTATAATTTCCCGGCCCTGCCGGCGGGCTTGATTACGCGCCCCACCCTGGTCTGGACCGTCGATGCCGCCCAGGCGGGCCAGCAAACGGCCGACGTCAGCTATCTCACCCGCGGCATGAACTGGTACGCCAATTATGTTGCGATGCTGGCCGACGACGAAAAATCGATGGACCTGAACGGTTGGATCACACTCGACAACCGCAGCGGCGCCAGCTACGAGGACGCCAAACTCAAACTGGTGGCCGGCAATGTCAACGTGGTGCAGCAAGTGGCCAAAGTCGAATATGATATGATGGTGCGTGAAGTTTCTGCCACAGTCCCCACGCCCGCCGTCGTCCAGCGCCCGTTCTTCGAATATCACCTGTACCAGGTCGAGCGCCCGGTGACCGTCAGCAACAACCAGACCAAACAGATCGAGTTCGTCAATGGCACAGGAATCACCACGACCAAGTTCTTCGTCTACGATGGCTCGGGCATCACGTACTACCCGGGGGGCGGCCCCATCTACGAACCGGGCTACGGCGTGGGTGCCAACACGGATGTCAAGACCATGATCGAGTTCCGCACCGGTGAAGACTCAGGCCTCGATGCCCCGCTGCCGGCCGGTGTCATCCGCCTCTTCAAGAAGGATATCGACGGCAGCGCGCTGCTCATCGGTGAAGACCGGATTGCCCATACGCCCGTCGACGAAACGGTGCGCCTGTACGCGGGTGACGCGTTCGACATCAAAGGCGAGCGCACCCAAACCGACTTCAACCGCCTGGGCGACGATGTCGTCGAAGAAAGTTTCCGCATCGTCCTGCGCAATCACAAGGAAGAAGACATCGAAGTGCGGGTGGTCGAGCACCTTTACCGCTGGTCCGATTGGGAAATCGTGAAGAGCTCCAACGAGAACTTCACCAAACTGGATGCACAGACGATCGAATGGCGCGTGCCGGTCGAAGCTGGGGGTGAATCAGAAATCACTTACACCGTGCGCTATTCGTTCTAAGGAGCTGGTTTGCCGGCTCACGCGAAGACGCAAAGATCGCAAAGATATGATTTGCGATCTTGTGCGGCCTGGCGGCCTTTTCGAACAAATACCAGAACTGCGGCAATCCTGGCGTAACTTTGCATGCCATGGCGGGTTGTAAGAAGCGGCGTAACGTAGCCGCGGCGCGCTGAGTAGCTGGAGTCGCCTCCGCTTGTGCCCGTCTTGCCGAAGCAGACGCACATCGCCTACGGAGGTCCTCGTATGCCACCATCCCCGCGTGGCCCTCGGGACTTCAGTCTCATAGCGCCTACCCCAGGGGCCCTGGAGGGTGCTCGCCCACTCATTTGCAGCCGGCGAGCACCCTCAATTTATGACATGCTTACTCCAAGTTAGTAATCCATCATCCTTTTGGAATAGCTGCTACAGTGCCTGACGGTAGACTGAGTATAATTTTTCTCAACTCGATCATAAAAAGGTAATCACCAGGCCTGGTGAGACAACCCATGATCGAGGACGAGAAAGAGAGTCTATTCCATGAGACTGTATGCGGAGCAAATTGCACAATCACCGCTGCTCGATGCCAACCACGAGCGCCAGCTGGCACAGCACCTGCGGGCGGGCCAGGCGGCCCGTCAACACCTGCGCAGCGCCACCCCGGTCAGCGAAGCAGAACGATCTGAGCTTGAGCTGAAACGGGAGCTTGGGGACAGTGCACGCGAGACGCTGATCCTCGCCAACCTGCGCCTGGTTTTCAGCGTCGCCCGCCGATATCAGCGGCTTGGCCTACCGATGGAAGATCTGGTCCAAGAAGGCATGGCCGGCCTGCTCCAGGCGGTCGAAAAGTACGACTGGCATCGGGGCACCAAGTTCAGCACGTACGCCGTCTGGTGGATTCGCCAGTCCATCACGCGCGCCCTGTCCAACCACAGTCGCACGATTCGCCTGCCCTCGTACCGCGTCGAGCAGTTGAGCAAAATCTATCAGACACGGGACCAGCTGGCACAGCGCCTGGGGCGTGAGCCGAGCACCGCCGAAATTGCCGAACTGCTGCAATGGGACGCCGAGCAGGTCGTAAGTACCCTGCGCCTGGGCGACATGGAAGCCACATCGCTCAATGCCCCCGCGCGTCGTGACGATACGGACGCTGCCGAACACACGCTGCTCAACCGGCTGCACGACCAGCAGACCGCCGATCCGGCCGACGCGGCCTACCGCGCCATGCTGCTCGATACTCTGCGGCGCGAGCTGACCCAGCTCGATCAACGGGAAGCGGAGATCCTGCGCCTGCGCTTTGGCCTCGGCGACAGTCAGCCACACACCCTGGCCGAGATCGGCCAGCGCGTCGGCCTCACGCGCGAACGGGTCCGGCAAATTCAGAAAGAAGCCCTGGCCAAGCTCTCCATGTCGGTCGACCTACTCAGCCGCTATGAGCCAGACTGAGCCAACAGAGTTGCCAACTTTTGATAAGTTGGCAACTCTAACCCCAATTGACGCTCCCGCCCTCTGCTGGTAGAATGTAGTCCAGTGCGGGTGGTCCTTCATCTCCGGGCCGCCCAGATACCCAGCCCTAACCATTCCCACGAGTGACAAGGAGGTCTCTCCCATGGCCCAGCGCGTGGCGCTTTACCTGCAAGACAAACATGACATCCGCGAAGGCATGGCCTACGCCCAGTACGCCGAAGATCGCGGCTTCGAAGCGGTGTGGCAGGCGGAGTCGCGCCTGGTGCGCGACGCCATCGTCCCCATGGCCGCGTTTGCTGCCGTCACCAAACGCATCAAAATCGGATCCGGGGTCATCAACAACTGGACACGCAACATCGGTCTCCTGGCCGCCACGTATTTGACCCTGGACGATCTCGCACCCGACCGCATCATCTGCGGCATCGGTGCCTGGTGGGATCCCCTGGCGCGCAACGTGGGCATCGAGCGGCGCAAGCCGCTGGTCGCCATGCGCGAGACGGTCGGGCTGATGAAACGGCTGCTGGCGATGGAAAACGTCACCTTCCAGGGCGAATTCCATCACGTTACCGGGATCGAACTCGACGTCGTGCACGGGCGGCGCGAGCCGCGCAACGTGTCGATTTACATCGGCGCCACCGGCCTCGAGATGATGCGCCTGACCGGTGAAATCGCCGACGGCGTGGTGCTGAACTACTGCGTGCCACCCGACTACAACGACGATGCGCTCGTCGCCCTGGCCGAAGGTGCGGCCCGCGTCGGACGCACCCTGGATGACCTGGATCGTCCCCAGCTCGTCGTCTGCTCGGTGCACGAAGACCACGAGGTGGCGCTGGACGGCGCACGCGAGCTGCTGACGCAGTACCTGGCCCAGCAGCCGCACATCGCCAAAGCCAGCGGCGTGTCACAGGACGTCGTGAATCAAATTCAGGCAACCCTCGGCTGGCCAGCCACGCACGAACAGGTGCGCGCCGCCATGCGTTACGTGCCCGACGAGCTGGTGATGCGCATCACCGCCAGCGGCACACCCGACGAAGTGCGGGCCAAGGTGCGCGAATACGTCAGCCACGGCTGCACCTGCCCGATCCTCTACCCACTGGGTGACGTCAAGCTGATGATCGATACCTTTGCCGATGGTTATGCCTGATCCCACCATGTCACCCTGGGACACTTACCGGGTGCCCACCAGCCTGGAACAAGCGCTTGACCTGCTCGCGACCCAGGCCGGGCAGGCACGCGTCATCGCCGGCGGGACCGACCTGCTGCTCGAGCTGCAGCGCGGCGTTCGCCAGTCGCGCACCGTGATCGACATCACACGCCTGCCAGGCCTGGACGAGATCACCCTGGACGCGCAGGGCCTGGTTCACCTCGGCCCGCTGGTCACGCACAACCAGGTGGTGGCCTCGCCACTGCTGCACGCCCACGCCTGGCCCCTGGTGCGCGCCTGCTGGGAAGTCGGCGCGCCTCAGATTCGCAACCGGGCAACTGTGGCCGGCAACCTGGTCACCGCCTCGCCGGCCAACGATACGATCACGCCGCTCATCGCCCTGGATGCCGCGGTGACCCTGGCCAGCCGGCGGGGCCGGCGCACCCTGCCCCTGGCCGATTTTATGCTCGGTGTGCGCCGCACCGCCCTGGCGGCGGATGAGCTGCTGCTGGACATCAGTTTTCCCGCCCTGGCGCCCGATGCGCGCGGCACGTTCGTCAAATTCGGCCTGCGACGTGCGCAGGCCATTTCGGTGGTCAACCTGGCCCTGGTACTCACGTGGGATGGCAGCCGCGCACGCACCGTACGCCTGGCCCTGGGCGCAGTGGCCCCCACGATTCTGCGGGCCACCGCGGCCGAGCAGGCACTGGAAGGCTCGACCCTCGACGACGCCACCCTCGCGGCGGCAGCCCACCTGGCAGCCCAGGCGGCCAGGCCCATCGACGACCTACGCGCCAGCGCGGCCTACCGGCGCGCATTGGTGGCCGTGCTCGTACGTCGCACCTTACAGCAGCTGCGCGACCACCCGCCGGCGGATGATCCACTGACGCATGCCATCACACTGGGCCCCAGCGCCTGGCCCCCGCCGGCCTCCCCGTCCGTCACTGCGTATGACGCCCACAGTCCTGTGACGTTCGTGCTCAACGGCCAGCCGGTTACGATCCAGTCTGCCGCCGGCCAGACCCTGCTCGACGTGCTGCGCCGGCCGGCAGCGCACGGTGGTGCCGGTCTGACAGGCACGAAAGAGGGGTGTGCCGAAGGGGAATGCGGTGCCTGCACCGTTCTACTCAACGGTGCGGCGGTCACGAGTTGCCTGGTACCAGCGGCGGCGGCAGCCGACTGCGCAGTGGTCACCGTGGAGGGTCTGGCATCGGACGACGATGCCCCGGCCCTGCATGCCGTCCAACGCGCCTTCGTCGAAGCCGGCGCTGTGCAGTGCGGCTATTGCACGCCGGGGCTGCTGATGTCGGCCGCGCGCCTGCTGGCCGAAACACCCCACCCCGACCGCCGTGCCGTCGAGGAAGCCCTGGCTGGTAATCTGTGTCGCTGCACCGGCTATGCCCGCATCGTCGACGCGATCGTGCAGGCCGGTGCCGTGTAGAGGAGTGTGCGTATGCGAGCAGTTGGAAGCAGCCAGCCCCGCGGCGACGCCTGGTCGAAAGTAACCGGTGCCGCGCACTTTCCGGGCGACATCGATCTGCCGGACCAGCTCTGGATGAAGGTCCTGTTTGCCGGCCGGCCGCACGCACGCATCCGCCGGCTCGACACCCGCGCCGCGGCCGCCGCGCCCGGCGTGGTGGCCATCTTCACGGCGCGTGACGTGCCCAACAACGAGTACGGCCTGATCCTGCCCGACCAACCGGTCCTCTGCGGGCCATTGGACGACGTCAACACCCAACCGGGCAGCGATGTCGTGCGCTTCGTCGGTGACCAG
>CAZXQZ010000159.1:0-10628 GCA_964642445.1 uncultured Anaerolineae bacterium | reverse complement strand
ACCAGTTTGCCGGCGCCGGGCAGGCCCAGGCCGGTGCCGGTGACGACAATCGACCCCTGCGGTGGGTCGTTACGATCGTAGATTCTCGTCGAGGCCGCCGCAGGTACCGCTGCGGTGCTGATTTGCTGCAGCATCTGGGCAAACATCTGGCCCATGGCCGCAAAGGTCTGAGAGGGAAGTGGTGTCGTACCTGGCATAAGAACTTCCTGTTCGCTTGGCGGTGGTTGGCTGACGGCCGCGGGCACCGGTGCCGGCATAGGTGCCGGTGGCGGAGTGGCGGTGGCCGGTGTCGATTGGGTCACAATGGCCGGCTCGGCCGGGCGACGGCCGCTGCCCAGCCCATAACCGGCGGCGTACAGCCCACACAGTGCCTGGTTGAAGCTGGCGATTTCGCCGGTCTTGGGGTGATTCGTAAACAGTGAGACGACGTCGGTTTTGCTGCCCAGCACGTCGTCGACGAAGCCCTTGAGCGCCTTCTTGGCACCCACTTCGACGAAGGTGCGCACACCAGCGGCGTAGAGGGTTTCCAGGCCCTTGACCCACTGCACGGGAGAAGCGATCTGCAGTTCGAGTAGGTCTTTGATGCCCTCGACGTCGTTGGGATAAAAATCGCCGTACACGTTGCCCACCAGCGGCAGACGCGGCTTCTTGATGTCGAGCCGGTTCAGCACCTGGCGCAGCGGTGCACTGGCCGGGGCCACGATCTGGGTATGGAAGGCATGGCTGACCGGCAGGCGAATGGCCTGGTAGCCGGCCTGCTGGAAGGCTGCCATCGCCTGTTCGACCGCTTTGCTGGCACCACCGATGACACATTGATTGGAGCTGTTGATATTGGCCATCACGACGTAACCATCGATGCTTTCGACGGTGCGTTTGATCACCTCGTACGGCGCCATGACGGCGGCCATCCAGCCCTTGTCGGCGACTTCGACCTTGGCCATCTCGGCGCCGCGGGCCGCCGAGGCTTCCAGGGCATCGGCGAAGGGCATGATGCCGGCGGCAATCAACGCCGCATACTCGCCCAGCGAGTGGCCCATCACCATATCCGGGTGCATGCCGTACTCACCGAGCAGCATGAAGATCGCCGTGTCGATGGTGAGCATGGCGGGCTGGGTGATTTCGGTCTGCATCAGGCCCAATTCGGCGCGTTTCATGGCGTCGCCGTTATCTTTGTCGACGAAGATGAAATCGGTCAGCGGTTTGCCCAGGATCGGCTTCATCACCCTGTTGCCTTCGACGAACACGTCGGCGACGAGGTGATCGACCGCGGCGAGCTGGCGACCCATGTTCAGGTACTGGCTGCCCTGGCCGGGGAAGAGGAAGGCGACTTTCCCAGGCTTGGGCCCGCTGCCGCGGAAGATGCCCTGCGCCTGCAGGGGGCGCCAGGCCAGGACGCTGTCGAAGCCCATGGCTTTGCGCGCCCGGCTGAGGCGGTCCAGCAGTTCTTCCTGGTTGCCAAAGTCGACGACCAGGCGTTCCGGCGCGGTAAGATCGGCGACCGGGGGTGGTCCCACGGGCGGGACCCAACCGCCTTCGACACGTACGACGGCGGCGTCGAGTTTGTCCTTCAGTTCGAGCGGCGTGCTGGCACTGAGGGTGAAGATCCCGCGCAGCGGTGGTTTTTGACTGGGCTGCGGTGTGCTGAGCTGCGGTTTGGGCACGTCCACGCCGCTGTACTGCGGCCGGTGGGTGGTCAGCATGCCCGGCACGTGCTCCTCGAGCACGACGTGGAAGTTTGTACCGCCAAAGCCGTAGGCGCTGACGCCCATGCGGCGCGGCGCATTGCGTGGCTGTTTCCACTCCTGCAGGTTGTGGTTGATGTAAAAGGGCGTATTGGCAAAGTTGATGTTTGGGTTCGGTTTTTCCGCATTCAGGGTCGGCGGCAGCACCTTGTCGTGCACGGCCATGACCGCTTTGAGCAGCCCCGCGGCGCCGGCACCGGCCTTGAGGTGGCCGATGTTGCTCTTGGCCGAACCGATGGCGATCGAGTCACGTGGAGCGCCACCGAAGATTTTGGCCAGGGATTCGACTTCGACGACGTCACCGACTTTGGTGCTCGTACCGTGCGCTTCCACCAGGGTAGCGGTAGCAGGATCGATGCCGGCGTTCTCCCAGGCGCGTGCCGTGGCCAGAATCTGGCCAATCGGGTTGGGGGCGGTGATGCCTTTGCCCTTGCCGTCGCTGGCACCTCCGACGCCGCGAATGACGGCGTAGATCTTGTCGCCATCGCGTTCGGCATCGGCCAGGCGTTTGAGCAGGAAGAGCGCCGCGCCTTCACCCATGACAAAACCATCGGCGCCGTCACCAAATGGCCGGCTGCCGGTGGCACTCAGCGCACCGATCTTGCAGAACTTGACGAACGTGGTGGGCCCCATGTTGCGGTCGACACCGCCGGTCAGCACGGCGTCGCAGCGGTAGTTCGTCAGGTTTTCGACCGCTGCTTCGAGGGCGGCAAAACTGGAAGCGCAGGCGGCGTCGGTGATGAAGCTGGGGCCGCGCAGGTTGAAGACATTGGCGATCCGTCCGGCGACGATGTTGGGCAGTTCGCCGGGCATGCTGTCCTCGGTGATGTCGGGGATGTGCTCGTTGACCCGGTCACGCCACTCCGCCAGGATGGTATCACGGACGTTGCCCGGCAGCCGGCGGAACTCGCCCGCTTCGGCCAGGGCATTGGCAAACTCGGGGAAAAAGATACGCAGGCCGGTGATGTAGGTCAGCTCGCCGCCCATGGCCGTACCGACGATGACGCCGGTGCGTTCGGTGTCGAGCGGGCGCTTGGGATAGCCGTAGTCGGCCAGCGCTTCTGCAGCAATCGTCACGGCCCACTGCTGGCCTTCGTCCATCGCACCGGCGACGCGTGGCGGGATGCGGAACGTCTTCCAGTCGAACTCGAAGCCGCGCACCCAGCCGCCAATTTTGCTGTAGGTTTTATCCGGTACGGAAGGATCGGGATCGTAATAATCGGCAACGCTCCAACGGTTCGACGGTACGTCGCTAATGCTGTAGCGTTTCGTTCGAATATTGCTCCAATACGCGGCGGCGTTCTGGGCGTCGGGGAAAATGGCACCCACACCCACCACGGCCACTGCCCGGTCGGCAGTATCGCTCATAATGCTGGTCTCCTTTCGCTCGTTGGCGGGCCGCGGTGGACGGTGATGCCACCGTCCACCGCATGCGACTACTCGGCCGGGAAGGCAGCGTTGAGCTTCGCCGCCACAAGATCCATGTCGTCGATCAATCCAACCTGCGCCTGGTAGATTGCGGGCAGGTTGAGGGAGCCGGCCAGGTTGGGATCGGTCTGGCCAGCGCCGATGGCCCAATGCAGGCCTTCGGCCGCCACTTTGAGCGCCGCTTCGCGGGCGTGGATGCGGGCCATGGCCTGGCGTGTCGGCACGTCGAGCGGGATTGCGTGCGTGGGATGGCTGGCCACGCGCTCGGCGAAAATGGCCGCGGTTTCGGCGTAGGCAATCAGCTCACCCAGGCGGAACAGCACGTGCTGGTTGCGCGTCAGGCGGTCGATGCGGCAGCGCTCGAGGACGACGGCCAGGGCGCGCAGGGCCAGGGCTGCCGTGCCGGCACCGTTGTCCGGCTCGCTGCGCTGGACTTTCTCCAGGCGAGCGGCCCAGTCATTGTAGTAGGCACCGCGACTCTTGAGGTGCAGCTGCCAGCGGTCACGCGCGATCGTCCATTCCATGATTTCGGACGTGCCTTCGTAAATGGTGGTGATGCGCACGTCGCGTTTGATCTTTTCCACCATGTATTCTTTGGTGTAACCGTAACCGCCGTGGGCCTGGATCGCATCTTCGGCCGCTTTGTTGCCGGCTTCGGTGGCCAGGTATTTGGCGACCGCACCCTCCGTGGCCAGGTCGGGCTCGCCACCGTCGATGCGCTCGGCGGTCCATTCGATGTAGGCGCGTGAGGCTTCCAGGCGCACAGCGTTGGGCACGATCAACTTGTGGGTGTAACCCTGCTTCTGCGCGAGGGGGGCACCACCCTGGATGCGCACCTGCGAGTAGGGGATTGCGCGCTTCAGGGCGGCCCAGCCTGCACCCAAACCGAACGCGGCGACCATCAGGCGTGTATAGCCGAATACGGCCTGCGCCTGCGCCAATCCTTGCCCTTCGACCATGCCCACCAGGCGGTCGGCCGGGACGTAGACGTCCTCCAGGAACAGCGCGGCGGTGTTGCTGGCACGGATGCCATGTTTGTCTTCGGGTTTGCCCTTGGTAAAACCTTCGGCGTCGTGTTCGACGACGAACCAGGAAGGACCACCGGGTGCGTTAGCCAGGATCGTGTAGATCGCTGCCACGCCGCCGTTGCTGATCCACTGTTTGCGACCGGTGATCTTGTATCCGGTCACTTTGCCATCTTCTAGCACCGGCTCGGCCTTGGTTTTGAGGGTTCCCAGGTCACTGCCCGCCTGTGGCTCGGTGGCGCCGTAGGCGACGAGCAGACCCTCTTCGGCGATGCGGCCCATCCAGTGTTCTTTTTGTTCGGGTGTTGCGCCCACTGTGATGGGGTCAGTGCCGAGGAAGGTGGCCAACACGCCGGTCGCCACACCCAGGTCGACCGCCGCCATGGCCTCGGAGACGCGATAGATGTCGTAAGCGCCGCCGCCCATGCCGCCAAATTCTTCAGGAATGAATAACAGATGAAGTCCAAACTGGGGTCCGTACAGGTCCGCCAAAATCTTGGTGGGGAATCGGTCGTTGTGGTCCAGCTCGAGTAGAAACTCCGGCTTCAGCTCGCGATCGGCGAACTTTTGCAGCGTCGAAAGAATCATGTTGAGCGTTTCGTTGTCTAGTCCGGCCATCGAAAAGGTCCTCCTGAGGTTTCTCGTGTTTGATCGTTGTGCCTGCGTGCATGAATCTCTTGTGCACAAAATCACAATAGTGATGATTATATGCAGTGGTGCTGTGCATCTGTATGCGTTATATCATATTATGCGCCCTGATTGTACGCAATTTGTTGCGCACTGCGTCACAATGGCGGCGTGGACTGCACGTGAGTCGCGGATTTGCAGTTCGCGCAAGGTGGTAGCGCCGCGCGGGGTCACGGTGACAGGGTCTGCGGTGCCCGCTGCTGGATGATCTCGGTGTAGAGAGCCAGGTGACGCTGCACAGTCTGTTGGATGTCAAACCGATGGCTGGTGCGTCCAGCCGCTGTAGCGAGACGGGCGCGCAGTGCGTGGTCGCGAAACAGGCGCACCATGCTGCCGGCCAGCGCTGGCAGGTTGTTGGCCACCACGAACCCATCGATGTCATCGGTCACCGTATCGCTGATGCCAGGCGAATCGATACCGATCACCGGCAGGCGTGCCGCCATCGCCTCCAACACGGTCAGCGGATGCACCTCGGTCACACTGGCCGTGACAAAAAAATCGGCCAATGCCAGGTAACCGGGCACACGCGTGTAGGGCATGGCGCCCGTGAAGCGCACGCGCTGTTGGATCCCCAGGGAATGGGCCATCGCCTGGTATCGCCGCAGGTCTGGACCACCACCAACGAGCAGCAGGAATGCTTCGGGTACCTCCTGGCGGGCCGCCGCAAACGCCCGCAGCAGAAATTCGATATTCTTCTCCGGCGCCATGCGTCCGATGAAAACAGCGGTGATGGCGTCGGCTGGAATATCCTCTGCCTCACGGCTCGACTGCCATGGCGGGTCGTCGAAGGCCTCGAGTGCAATGCCGTTCGGGATCACTTCGACCGGACATTGAACGTGCCACTTTTCCAGAATTCGTCGAATACTGGCCGAGGGGGCAATGACCGCCTGGCAATACTGCGTGAACCATTCGAAAAACGAAGCCAGGACCGCATCGACCGGGCCAGCGGGCAGCTGCCGCAGATGTTCGGTGGTATACAGGTCGTACCGTGTATGATTGGTGAAAACCATCGGAATGCCGTAGCGCTGGCTCAACCGTGCCGCCAGGGTACCACTTACAAACGGATGGTGCACGTGCAAGATGTCGAGCGTCGCCAGGACACGACGCGTCGCCGGACTATAGCCGGCGCTGGCGTAATAGCCGGTAGTGCCCAACGGCAGGCCAGGAGAGCGCAGGACGTTGGGTTCCTCATCTGCGTCGCGCGTATTGCCGAACGTGATCACCCATGGTTCGTGACCGGCCGCGGCTAACGCACGTTTGTGCAGGCTGACGAAGTTGGTGACACCGTTGGTGACTGGTTTGTATGCGTCGACGAATAGGCCGATTTTCATAGACCGTTCAAGTCAGCCTGTGTATCGATGTCGTGCGGCGGTGGTCGATCGAAGTCGACCGCCATCACGTGCCATGCCGGCTCTCTCAGCAGTGCACGACCACCCGTATCACCGCGCAGGGCGCGCAGGGCGCCAAACGTGGTGCGGTCGAAAAGCACCGGATTACCGCGCTGCCCGCGGTAATGGGGCACCACCACGTCGGCAAGGCTGCGCCGGTGGGCGGCCGCCAGGGCGTCGATTGCGCCGGGCGCCACGTCGGGCTGATCGGCGAGCAGAAAGACAACGGCGGATACAGACGGACTCCCGTGTTCGAATGTTCGTAGTGCTGCGTGCAACGATGTGGCCTGGCCCTGTGTCCACGCCGCATTGTGCACGACGTTGATACGGCTGGCGAACGGCTGCAGCACTGGCAGGATCTGATCTGCTTCGTGACCCAAAACGACGACTACCGGATCGAGCGTTCCACTGGCGAGCGCCGCGGTGACGACGTGCTGCAGCAGCGGCTGGCCATGCCAGGTCGCCAGCTGCTTGAGGCCCCCAAAACGCTGTCCGGCCCCAGCGGCGAGAATGACACCCGCCACGCGCCCGCACACTTCGGCCACAGGGTCGGGGCCACGCACGGCGCCAACTACCACCTCATCGACCCGCGCATTGCCCAACAACCGGGTGACGATATCCTGGACAACGACGGGGAGGTCTGACGAACCCGCCGGCGCCAACAGATCGAGTTTGTTGAGCAAGGGCACCAGGCGTGCCCCCGCCGGGCAAGCTTTGGCACCCCCGTCGGGGTGCATCAGTAGCCCAGCCACTGACGCATCGTCGACCTGGGAACCCACCGCCAGGCCGGTGAGCTGACTCACGATGGCGGCGCGATGGACGTGCTCGTCGTCCAGGGGATTGCCCAGTGCATCGAGACCCACCAACGGCACCAGAATCGTCGTGCTGGCAGGCACCACTGGCTCGTGCGCTGCCGGCGCCTTGAGCGGGCGCATGCGCGAACCGTCCGCCTCGACCAGCACCACGTCGACGCCCGGCAGGCGGTGGATCTCTTCGATCACGTCCAGTGTCACGCCGGCCGCCTTACCGGTTTCTGCTCCGACCGGCCCGGTCACCAGGACCTGGCCCCATTCGGTCAGGAGATCCCGCAGCTGCGCCCGGTCGGGCAGGACGGTGCCGTTGGTTTCGAGGTGAAAGGGCACCATACTGGTTTGGGCGGCGAAGATGCGCGTGCTGGTCGTGCTGACGACGCGCAAACCGGTTGCGGCCAGCTCGGCAGCCAGCCGAAACATGGCGGTGGTTTTGCCACCGCCGCCGGTAAAACTAATGACGTCGCCCGCGCCGACCCGGAGGGCATGGTGTAGCTGCACTGCTCGACCTGTTCGTGTCCCCGATGATTCGCCCCCACAGCTGCCCTATAACCTCGGACTGCGGTGCGTTGGTGGCGCAGTATACCACACCCCCCCGATTTCGTCACCTTTATTATGGCTGGAATTCGCCGCTCCGAAGGCGGTGGCGGTTGCACAGACAGTTGCCATCTTTCCAAAAAGATGGCAACTGTCTGTGCAACCGCCACCGTCAAATTCGATCGATAGAGTACGGGAGGTTAGCCTTTTCCGATCCCTTGGCCAATGATCTCGCGCCGGTGCGTCAGGATAGCCTCCAGCACGCCACCCGCCACGGCGAGCGATTTTTCGGAGATCGTAAAACAGTGTTCTGGTTCGCCGCGCGGGTCGAGGTCGCCGATTTTTAGGCCGCTGGACACCGGCAGGGTGGGATGTACCAGGCCGCGCAAAACGCCCCTGAAGGGCGCGACGACTGGTGTTCCGTCGCGACCCTGGGGCTGCGGCGTAATTACCGCCAGGGTGACACTTGCGCTGACCACCTGCCCGATGGCGATGCGTGGGGTGACGTAACCATCCGCCGGGGCGCGCAGGACGCGGGACACGGTATAGCCTTCGACAGGGCCGGGTGTGCCTGTGTCGGGCAAAGCGCAGCCCTGCCAGAGGGCACGCCCCAGGGTGTGGCCGCGGTGGGTCTCGATCACGGCATGGCAGTCGCGGCCAGCCTCGAAACCGGGACCCAAGGCGACCACCAGCGGGGCGTCGGTGCGGGTCGTTCCGGTGTTGACTTTGGCCATGATACCATCGACGACCACCCCTGGCGCCAGCTGCGCGTAGATGGCTGGATCGGGCTCCATCAGCACGGGGATGTGACCAGCACGCAGCACCGCCAGGGTTTCGTCCATGTGGGTGGTGCGCACGGCCGTGATGCCCTCGACGGTCGTTGTGCCGGCGTAGACCGCCTCGGCAAAGCAAACGCTGCGCCGCACCGCGAGCGGCTGCGCCAATTCGGTCATGACCACCGGGAAACCACAGTGCACAAGACGAAACGCAACACCCGAGGCCAGATCACCCGCACCTTTGATGAGAACCAGTGGCAGTGCAGGCATCAGGTGCGGTCATCCTCCGCCGCCTGGACCAGTCCCTGCCACACCTTCTCCGGTGTGAGGGGCAGGTGATCGAACCAGACGCCGGTGGCGTCGTGCACGGCGGCAGCCAGGGCTGGCGCCGTGGGGATGAACGGCATTTCTGCCATGCCACGCGCACCCAGCGGACCCTGGGGATCGGGGATTTCCAGGATGACCGGCTCGACGGTGTCGGCGACGTCGGCGATGGTTGGAATGAGGTAGGTACTGAGGCGATCGGTGAGTACGTGACCATCAGCCTGCTTGAACTCCTCGGTCAGAACCCAGCCCACGGCCTGTGCCACGGCGCCTTCGATTTGGCCCTGCACCTGCTGTGGGTTGATGGCCCGGCCGACGTCGTTGACCGAGATCAGCCGGTGCACGTGCACCTGGCCGGTTTCCGTATCGACGTCGACCTCGGCCGCCTGTGCGCAGTAGCCGTAGGTGATGTTGGGATCACTGGCGCCGGTCTCTTGGTCGTAGCCGGTGGTGGCGCGCGGCAGATAGCGGTGACGTACAACGACGGGGCGTTCCTCTTCGGCGTCCCAGCGGGCACGGGCGGCCAGGGCTGCGCCCATGATCGCATTGCCCGCCATGAAGGTCAGACGGCTGGCCGAGGTGCTGCCGCTGTTGTCAGTGACGGCGGTGTCAGAGACAACCAGCTCGACGCACGCGACGGGCACGTCCAGGGTCTCGGCGGCAATCTGCTGCATGGCACCGTGTGCGCCCTGGCCCACGTCGGCGCCGGCGTGATGCACGATGACGCGCTCGATCGCACTGCTGCCGTGCAGCTCGACGGTTGCGTAACACTCGTCGACGAAGCCAAGACTGAAGCCAACATTTTTGTAGGACAGGGCAATGCCGAGGCCGCGGCGCCGCACCGCCGGCAATGCGTCGAGCGCCGTACGCAGCCGGGACCCCATCCCGTCACGCGCCGCTGGTGGGGGGCTGGGCGCCTGCCAGCCGCCGGGTGTTTGGGTCCAGCCGGCGGCCACGGCGCAGCGGGCCAGTACGTCGTGTGCGGTACAACCGGCCGGAATGCGGCTCCCGGTGGCCAGCCGGCTGCCTTCGCGCAGTACGTTGCGCATGCGCAGTTCGACCGGGTCGAGACCCAGGGTGGCCGCCAGGTGGTTGATCTGCATTTCGGCCGCAAAATGCCCCTGCGGCGCACCAAACCCGCGAAACGCACCGCTCGGCACGTTGTTCGTATAGACCGTGCGCGCATCGACCAAGACGTTGGGAATGTCGTACGGTCCCAGGCACATCAAGGTGACGTTGCCCAGGACCTTGGTGCTGGTGTAGGCATAGGCGCCGGCGTCGGACGTCACGTCCATGGCAGCGGCGATGATACGCCCCTCGCGGTTGGCGCCCCAGGTGGCCTGCAGAACCATCGGATGTCGTTTGTGGTGACCCACGATCGATTCTTCGCGGCTCCACACGATCTTGACCGGGCGCTGAATGCCGCGCTGGTGCAGCCGCCATGCTGCCAGCGCCAGGATGATCTGCACCGACATGTCTTCGCGGCCCCCAAAGGCACCCCCGATGGCGGGGTAGACGACCCGCACCTGGTCGGGCGGCAGCCCCAGGGCGTGCGCAATCTGCGCCTGATCTTCGTGGACCCACTGGCCGGCCACGAAGACCGTGACGAGGCCTGACGCATCCACAAATGCCACGCCGGCTTCCGGCTGCAGGTAGGCATGTTCTTGGGCGTGTGTGGTGTAGGTGCGTGATACCACGACGTCGGCGGCGGCCAGGGCGCGCGCCACATCGCCGCGCCGGATGTGGTAACTGTGCAGCGCGTTGCTGCCCTTGTGGGCGTGAACCAGCGGGCTGTGTGGGTCCATGGCCTGCAGCGGGTCGCTCACAACCGGCAGGTCCTCGTACTCGACCTCGATGAGCGGCAGGGCGGCCGCCGCCGCGCCGGCCGATTCGGCTACCACCAGGGCCACCT
>CAZXQZ010000158.1:0-10668 GCA_964642445.1 uncultured Anaerolineae bacterium | reverse complement strand
GGCGCATAGGGTGACCGAGCGCATCTGCGCGCCGTCAAACCATTGCATCAAACAGTCGCATTTCATTTAAACCGGAGTATGGAAATGGCACGTGTCTCCCTGAATCAGGTCGCCCCCGATTTCAGTCTGGCCGACTATCGCGGTCACACCTTTCGTCTGGCCGACTACCGCGACCGCAAGAACGTCTTGCTGGTCTTCAACCGTACCTTCACCTGACCGTTCTGCCGCGCGCATATGGCGCAGTTGCGCCAAGATTACAGCCAGTTTGTGGCACGCGATATCGAAGTCGTGGTGGTTGGCCCCGAAGACGCCGCCAAGTTTGCGGCCTACTTCAGCGAAAATGAGCTGCCGTTTGTCGGCCTGCCCGATCCAAAGGCGAGTGTACTCAAACTCTACGGGCAAGAGGTGAATCTGTTCAAGTTAGGCCGGCTGCCGGCCCAGGTCTTGATCGACAAAGCCGGCGTGGCGCGCTACGTTCACTATGGCCACAACATGAGCGATATCCCCGCCAACGAGGAACTGTTGGCCCTGGGAGATGAGATCAACGCTGCGGAGGCGATTGTCTCACCGGCACGTTGAGCAACTGCCGCTCGCACGTTGAGCACCCGCATCTCCTCCCCCAGTCTGCTTCAGCAGACTTCAGCTATCAGCCTGGCGCTTGAGCGCCAGGCTTGAGCGCTCGCATCTCCTCCCCCAGTCTGCTTCAGCAGACTTCAGCTATCAGCCTGGCGCTTGAGCGCCAGGCTTGAGCGCCAGGCACGCCATGCCTGCACCGCCTACTTCCCGATTCCCCCCATCCATGGTATCCTTGCCCCATCTTGCCACGAGGCCAGGAACGTATGAACCTTGCACCGGGTGCCCGCATGGGTCGGGCATCGCAGGCCGGCTTACTCTTCGTGATGGGCTCGGTCCTGCTGTGGGGCGCAATGCCCTTCGTCCTCCAACTCATCGTCGCCAGCATGCCGCCGGCCGAATTGACGACGATTCGTATGCTCGCCGCCGGCCTGCTGCTCGTCGTGCCCATCGGTTTTCGGGCATTTGGCCGCTCTCTGCGCCAGCATCTGCGCCTGTTTTTGCTGCTCGGTTTTCTCGGCTCCGCCGTGCCGCAGGTGCTTTACGCCTATGCCCTGCAGTGGGTGCCCATTCCGACGCTGACTTTCATCACCAACAGCTATCCCGCTTTTTCTATCCTGCTGGCGATCCTGATTCTGGGCGAACGACCGCAGCTACGCCACATCATCGGTATGATCAGTGCGCTGGTAGGCTTGTATCTACTCACCGGGCCGACGATCACCGCCGACGGCGGGCTGACCCTGGGCATCGTTATGGCGTTCGTCATCGCCCTGGCCTGGGGCAGCAGCTCGATCGTGAGCAAAAAGCTGATCACGGATCTGCCCTCCAACCACGTCGCCGCCGGCCGTCAGCTCCTGGCCGGCGTGCTGGCCGCGCCGCTGATGCTGGCAGGGGGTGTCGAGTTCAGCGGCGTGCCTGCGGTGGCCTGGCTGGCCCTGGGCTTGCTGGTGATCATGACGGTTTTTAGCTTCGTCTTCTACTACCGCGGCCTGGCGCGCACAACCGTGACCAATGCGTCGCTCGTCGAGGCTTTTACACCGGTCGTCACCCTGCTTCTTAGCGCGCTATTTTTTGGGGAGAGTTTGGCTTCAATACAGCTGTTAGGTGCCGGGTTGATCCTGGTGGGAACAATTCTTGTCAGCGTTGAGGGGTTGCGTGATCGCGCGCTTCGGCCACAGGCAGAAGGCAGGTCAATCGATTGACGCACAAGGCCAAAAAACAGACGAAGGCAGGCCGCCCTGCAAAGGGTTCCTGCCTTCACGCATTCGGTTACACTGCGAGCCGTATATTACATCACATGATCAGTGGGTCGTGGCTGATGCGTCGTACCGACTCGCCCACCAGCAGCAACACCACCAATGGTATCAACAACCGGATGAACACGCCCAAAAAGATCGCCAAACCTTCCATGGTACCCTCCCGACCGTCGTCCGCCGCCACGTCCCGGCCACTGGCACCCGCCAGCCGGCATCCGGTTCGGTGGAGGAACTCCGTTCTGATAATTCCTTGTACCCAAGGATACCAGAACGCAGTACGAAATGAAATCGGGTAGAATACCCATTCCAGCATGGGGTGAATTACCCAAGCTCGATGAGACCCTTTTCGATCGCATAATGCACGAGCTCGACCCGGTTGTGCAGGTTGAGCTTGGCCATGATGTTTTCTCGATGGCGGTTGACGGTCTTGACGCTGATCACCAGGCTGTCGGCGATCTCCTGATTGCTGCGCCCCTGGGCGATGAGGGTCAGGACCTGGCGCTCGCGTTCGGTCAACACGTCGAACGAGCGTTCACCATGGCTACCCGGCTCCACGCGGTGCAGGTAATCCTGCACGAGCAGGCGTGCCACCGAGGGAAACAGGTACATGCCCCCGCCCTTGACCGAACGAATGGCTGCAATTAGATCGTCGGGGGCTGCGCGCTTGGGAATGTACCCCGACGCACCGGCGGCCAGCATCTCGAAGAAGTACTGATCGTCCTCATGCATGGTGAGCGCCAGCACGGCGACGCTGGGGCACAATTCGCGGATGTGCCGCGTCGCTTCGATGCCGTTCATGTCCGGCATCGAGATGTCCATCAGGACCACGTCGGGTACCAGGTCGCGCGCCAGGTGCAGGCCTTGTGCACCGTCTTCCGCCTCGCCCACGATGACGATGCCCGGGTCTGCACTCAGCAGCATACGTAAACCGGCCCGCACCATGGCGTGATCGTCCACCAGCAGCACACGGATGGGTTCGTCGTGCGGTCCGATCTCTGGTTCTGGACGTTGATTCTGCATCATGATTTCCTCATCCGCACCGCGGTCGATTTTGACGCGTGCAAGCCGCTGCGAACGCCGGGTTCCCGGATAATTTGGAGTGCACAAGCTACGTGCGGTTGCCGGGTCACGTTTGCACGATTCGCTGCCCCGATTCGTTGACGGCGCGCCAAAGCGGCAGCATGGCTGCCGCACTCCAAACCGGCCATTCGCTGATCCGTTGCCGGCAGTCGTCCCGTCACGCCGCGATCGGCAAACTGGCAGTGATGCACGTCCCCTTCCCGGGCTGTGATTCGATCACGCAGTTGCCGCCGACCAGGGCTGCCCGTTCGCGCATGCCGAGCAACCCTAACCCGCGTCCCGATTCGTCCGCGGGCAGTTGCGCCGGATCGAAGCCCACGCCGTCGTCACACACTTTCAACGACACCTGGTTTTCCACCTGATCGAGACTGACCGTCACCTGCGCGGCCTGCGCATGGCGTGCCACATTATTGAGGGCTTCCTGCACGATGCGAAACAGGACTGTCTCGACTTCAGCGGGCAGCCGGCGGGCCAGCCGCGTGACCGTCAACGTGACGTTCAGATTGGGATACCGCGCCTCGTACTGTTGGATATACCAGCGCATGGCCGGCACCAGCCCCAGGTCGTCCAGCTGCGCCGGCCGCAGGTTGGCCATGACGTGGCGCAGATCCTCGACGGTCTGGTCGTTCAGAGCCCGCAGGTGGTGCAGCAGGTCGGTGGCGCGGGCCAGGTCCTGCACCCTGAGTTGTGTCTCCACTGCGGCCAGCCCCATAGCCAATGCCGTCAGCTTCTGGCCGGTGTCATCGTGCAGCTCACGCGCAATGCGCTGCCGTTCGTGCTCCTGCGCGTTCACCAGCTGATGCACCAGCGCCTTCAACTGCCCCTCGCGCATCTGCACCACCTCGTAGAGGCGCGCATTTTCCAGGGCCGCTGCGATCTGTTGGGCAAACGCGTTGCTCAGCCCAACGGTGGCCGCGGTCAACGGCGTTTCCGCAAGAAAAGAGGCAATGACGAGGGCGCCAAACCGCTCGTCTTTGGTCTGCAAGGGAACGCCGAGCACACGCAGTCGCCGATGGGTGCCCTCCGCTGCGGTATCGACGGTCAGATCGCGCAGCAGCAGTACCTGCCCGTCCAGATCGGCCGCGGCCGGCTGCCCGGTGGCGTTGGCCATCGTGGCCACTGCGCGCAGGGGTGGCGGCACGGGAGGTTCTGGCGCTTCGGGTCGTCGAAACTCACCCGCCAGAATCAAGGCATCACCGGGTCGCTGCAAGTAGATCCGGCTGCAGCACACGCCATCCAGGCTGTAGACCACCTGGCGCAGCGTGGTGGGCAGCAGCTGGTCGCGCTCGATCGTCGAGGCCAGGATACGCGACATCTCGACGAGGGCGGAGAGTTCACGCGCCGTGGCCTGCAGGCGGACGTTAAGCGCCTCCACCTCGTCGGCACGCCGCTGCTGGGCCTCCAGGGCGGCCAGGCGTTCGGCGTTGGCCTGCAGTAACTGCTGGCGGTTGGCTGCCTCGAACGCGCGTAACGCGCCGGTCAGGCCGATCGCGATGACGATGGCTGCGGTGCCGCGCAGCACCTGCACCGGAACTCCCACGGTTTGCAGAAACAGGCCGGTGTTGATGATCCCAGATGGGAACACCAGGCTGGAGCGCACGAACAGCTGACCCACTGCGCCGTAGACGAAAAACGCCAGGGCAGCCCACAACAGGCCGCGCCCATAGCGCTCCATACCGCGTGCTCGGAACTCGCGACGCTCGCGCAGCAGCACCCAACCGGCCAGCAGCGCACCCGGGATACCCAGGACATAGCGTGCCAGAACGTCGGCCGCGGCCGCCAGCTGCATGGGTGTCGGTGAATACAGCATCGCTACCCCGATAATGCTGACCAGCCACAGGCCGGCAAAGACCGCCAGCAGCCACCAATGCGCACGCGGACGAGCCTCGGCATCCGGCAGTAAACGCAGGCCAAAATCGAGCAGCAGCAAAAAGCTGATTGCCAGCAACCCGGCCCGCAGCCAATCTTCGGTCAATCCGGGCTGAAACTGGCCCTGCCCCGCGGCCACCAGCTGGAACATCTCGTACCATTCGTGGCCGCCGTGAATCAGGCCGAACAGCGCCAGTGGCACCAGGGCCCGGCTCACGCGAAAGCTGGCTGCGCGGCCTGATTCCATGAACACCGCCAACCCCATTGCAAAGAAGGCGAGGCCATAGAAAAAGAAGACGAAAATCATTGCATCGCAGTCCACACCCGCTCGGCGCTGATGGGCATGCGGTCGATGCGCACGCCAACGGCATCGAATACGGCGTTGGCAATCGCCGGTGCGGTCGGCACCATGGCGTGTTCGCCGATGCCGCGCGCACCGTACGGGCCATCGTCCTGCGGCACTTCCACGATGATGGCCTCGATGCTGGCCGGGGCGTCGATGCTGGTGGCAATCCGGTAGTCGGTGAAGTTGGGGTTGAGCGGCTTGCCGTTGACGAGCTTGATTTCTTCCAGCAGCGCCGTGCTCATGCCCTGGACGGCGCCCCCTTCCATCTGCGTACGCACCATGTCAGGGTTGATCGCCCGCCCGACGTCGAATGCGGCGACGATGCGGCGTACTTCGACCTCGCCCGTCTCGATATCTACTTCGACCTCGACCGCCTGCGCTCCCGTGGTGAAGTGCACGACGGCGCGCGGCCCCTGGCCGGTTTCGGGATCGAGCGGGGTGACGTAGTTGGGCATGAACCGCCCCTTGCCCACGACCGGCCCACCGATCCAGGTGCCGTCGGGCCGCTGCATGCCGTAGACGACGATGTTCTTGAGCGGTACCGACTCTTCGGTGGCATAACTCACCACCTGCCCGTCGATGATGTCGAGGTCCTGCGGGTTTTCGTTCCAGGCCTCGGCCACCATCTGTAGGATTTGCATCTTGGCTTCCTGGGCGGCGTTGAGGATGGCGTTGCCCATGCTCCACGTCAGGCGGCTGGCAACGGTTTGCCATTCGTAGGGGCTGTAGTCGGTGTCCACCGTGTTGACGCGCACGTCGCCGATGGGAATGCCCAGCCCTTCAGCGGCCAGCTGGGCGGCAATGGTCAGGGTGCCCTGCCCCATGTCGACGCCACCGACGTTGACGAGCGCCGTGCCATCTTCGTTGAAGCGGATCGTCGAAGCCGAGCCGGGATTGGGTGGCATGGCCGGCGCTTTCCACATACAGGCAATACCCACGCCGCGCTGTTTGTTGGGTGCGCCCGCCGGACGCGGTTTGTCCCAATCGATCGCATCAGCCGCCTTGCGAATACACTCGCTGAGACCGGTCGGGTGCATGATCATGCCGGTGACCGTCTCCTGGCCTTCTTTCAGGCAGTTGATGAGCCGCACCTGCACCGGGTCGAGACCCAGGGCGTGGGCGGCGCGGTCGATGTGCTGCTCGATGGCCCAGTGGATCTCGGGCATGCCAAAACCGCGCATCGCACCGCCAATCGGGTGGTTGGTGTAGACGCAGAAGGAATCGGCCCACACGTTGGGCACGTAGTACGGCCCGGTCGAGCTGTAGCCCGCGGCGCGTGTGATGTTGACACCGTATTCGGTGTAAGCGCCGCCGTCCCAGTAGTAGGTGTTCTTCATGGCCAGGATGCGCCCGTCGGGCAGCATACCCAGTTTGATGTGCGCAATCAGCCCCTGGCGCACGAAGGTCGTGTAGAACTCCTCTTCACGCGTCATGACGAGCTTGACGGGGCGCCCACGCGCCTTGAGCGCCATGGCCACGCACGCCCCTTCCATGGAAACGCCCGCCTTGGCCCCAAAACCGCCGCCGACGAACGGCGTGATCACACGCAGGCGCGAATGGCTGATACCCAAGGCCTTGGCGATCAGGTTACGCTGCGCAAAGGGTGACTGGCTCGACGCCCACAGGGTGATCTTGCCGTTGCCGTCGACCTGGGCTACGGTGGCATGGGTTTCCAGCGGCACGTGCTGCACGTGCGGCACCTGGTACTTGTGCTCTACGACCGCGCCGCCCGCCGCGGTGACTTCGGCAAACGCCTGCTCGATGTCACCCTTGCGCACCTTGAACCAGTTGGAAATGTTCGTATTCTTTTGCGGGAAGACGAACGGCACGTACGCATAGTCGATCAGGTCGGGATGCAGGAGCGGCGCTTCGGCGCTGGCACCAAATTCAGGATCGAAGACGCCAGGCAGGTCCTCGTACTCCACTTCGATCAGGCGGATCGCCTCTTCGGCGATCTCCAGCGTATCGGCGGCCACGCCCGCAATCGGCTCGCCCACGAAACGTACGCGATCGACGGCAAACATCGGCCGATCCGACAGGTAGAGCCCGGTCAGCCCTGGGAAGTCTTCCCCGGTGACCACGACGCGCACGCCGGGCAGGGCGCGCGCCTTGCTGACGTCCAGGCGTTTGATCAGCGCATGCGGGCGAGTGCTGCGTTTGAGCTGGCCGATGAGCAGGTTGGGGCCAAACTGCATGTCGTCGACGTACTGTGCGGCGCCGGTAACTTTGGAACGGCTTTCGACGCGTGGGAAACTGGCACCGACGATCGAAGTCTTTTTGACGGTCATATGTCCCCTCCTGCCCACGTGCTGTGACGGACGTATTCGCGTCGTGCCGCTTCGCGCACGGCGTCGACGATGCGCGTGTAGCCGGTGCAGCGGCACAGGTTGCCCACCAGGGCCAGGCGGATTTCTTCTTCGGAGGGATTGGTATTACGGTTGAGCAGCGCGCGGGCTGCGATCAAGATGCCGGGTGTGCAGAAGCCGCACTGTGTGCCGCCGGACTCGATCATCGTTTCCTGGATCGGATCGAGCTGCGTATCGTGCGCCAGTCCTTCGACGGTAATGATCTCACCACCATCGATTTCAGGTGCCAGCACCAGGCACGAATTGACCGGCTCGCCGTTCAGCAGCACGGTGCACGCGCCGCATTCGCCCGCCGAGCAGCCGTTTTTGGTACCGGTCAGGACCAGTACGTCACGCAGCAGCCGCAGCAGCGTGTAGTAGGGGGGCACTTGCATCTGGTAATGCTCGCCGTTGACCGTAAAAGCGATCTTGTGTTCCATAGTCCAACCTTTGTTTGTTCCTGATCGGGCGCATGCCGTCAAACGGGCAGGGCCACGACGACCTGTTCGATGGCACGACGGGCCAGAACGCGCACCATGGCGCGGCGGTATGCCGCACTGGCGCGCACGTCGTCGATCGGCCGGCTGGCGTCCATAACAGCGGTGGCTGCTGCCTCGATGGCGTCCTCGCCTATGTTATCGGCCAGGATAGCCGCCGCCTCATTGGCCAACAGGGGGGTGGGACCGACGGAGGCTATGGCGATACGCCAGGCCGTTTCCGACGGGTTGTCCAGATCAGGCCAACCCAGGGCCGCCACGCCCAGCACGGCGATGTCACCCACGCGCGTGCGGCCCAGCTTGTTGTATTGCCCCACGGCGCCCGCCGGTGGCACCGGCAGTTCCAGGGCCAGCAGGAATTCGCCACGCTGTAGATCCGTTCGGCCAGGTCCCTTGAAGAAATCTGCCAGGGGCAGCCGCCGTGCACCATCCTGGACAGGGCTGTAGATGACCGCCGTAGCCCCATAACAGAGCAGAGCGGGAATGCTGTCGCCCGCTGGGCTGGCGTTGCAGACATTCCCGCCGATCGTGGCGCGGTTGCGCAGCTGGTAAGAACCGACCGTTGCGCAGGCCTCGGCCAGCATGCGGTAGAAAGCGTTCACATCCGGGTCGTTGGCGACCTCGTTCATGGTCACGGCTGCGCCGATGGTCAGGCCGGTGGTCGTATCGAAGGACAGGGTACGCATGCCAGGCAGGCCCTTCAAGTCGACGACGATCGCCGGCCGCACGAATTCACCGCGAATGCGGATGATCAGGTCGGTGCCACCCTGCAATATGCGGGCTGAGTCACCCCGTGCCGTCAGGATGGCACTCGCTTCAGCAAATGTCGATGGTTTTACATAATCGAATGGTTCCAACGGATTCCCTCCGAGTCAGGCTCTATCCGAATAACCACGGCGAAGTGGCTGTTTGGGCTATTCGGATAGGCCTGTAGTGGGTACGTGATCGACGACCCGCCGTCGATCACGTACCGCTCGTTTACTGCGGCATATCACCCGATGCCTGCTCGTCCGCCGGATTGTACGTCCGTTCGGTGGCACCGAGACGGCTGGGGGGAAGAATCACAAACAGGATGTTCAGCAGGATGCCCACGATCGCCGAAAAGACGATCGCCGGGATACCGCTCGGGAACAGCACCGGAATCGGGAAGGGGAACAGGCCATTGGGCAGTGCCAGGTTGCCACCGATGCCAAGGACCAGGACCACCGCACCGATCGCCAGGTTGCGCGGATCGAACAGGTTGACCCGCTCGGACTGCAGGAGGGCAACACCTTGCATACCGATGACGCCAAACAGATAGATGGACAGCCCGCCCGTCACGGCGACCGGAATCGTGTTGACGATTGCGGCCAGCGTGCCGACGAAACCGAGCAGGATGGCAATTGCACCGGCGGCCATCAGGACCGGTACCGAATAAT
The DNA here is from genome assembly GCA_964642445.1 of uncultured Anaerolineae bacterium. Taxonomy (GTDB): domain Bacteria; phylum Chloroflexota; class Anaerolineae; order SSC4; family Amarolineaceae; genus SSC4. Next base: position 1,284 of record CAZXQZ010000158.1, on the reverse strand, counting down.
TGCGGGTAATGGCCATCAGGCTGTTGTTTTCACCGTAGTTCGTGCCCGCAGCACCACCCAGAAAGCCCACCACCAGGTCATCGGCACCGTCGGCCACCAGGTTAAGGCCGATCAGGCGTTTGATCTCGAGCGGCTTGCGGCCCAGTTCTTTGGCCAGCTGGTCGATGTACAGGCTCATCTGGTAGAGGTGTGCCGTCGATTCGGGGATCGTCGCAATGGCGATCAACGCCACACTCAGCACGATCCCCCAGGCGTTTGGATCGGTGAACGCCGGGAAGGTGAAGGGTGGGATTCTGAACAACTGCGCCTGTGCCACGGGTGTGAAGTCCACCAAACCCATCAGCCAGGCGACGACGTAACCGGCGATGGCGCCCAACAAGATGGGCAGCATACCCAACAACCCGCGGCCCTGCAGGTAGACTGAAAAGGCAATCGTGATGATCAGCGTGATGAAAGCGATCAGCCAGTTGGCAGACGCCATGTTCAGGGCGGCTCCGGACAACGCCACACCGATCACGATCGCCACACTGCCGGTGATGATGGGTGGCAGGATCTTGTCCAACGCCGCCTTCCCGGCCCGCATAATCAGCAGACCCACCGCAATCTCCACAATGGCGGTACCGATGATACCGACCTGCGCAATCCGCACACCTTCCGGACAGTAGTATTGGGCAGGATCGTTGAAACAGTCGCCGGCGAATTGTGACATGACAACAACAATGACTGTGATGTAGCTGAAGCTGGATCCGTAGTAGAGGGGGATGCGCCGGCCAGAGACCAACAGCGCCACAATCGTTCCCAACCCGCTGGCCACCAACGTCACGCCGACGTCGAATTTGGTGAGAACCGCCACCAGTACGGTGGCCGGGAACATGGTCAACACCTGCTGGATACCGAGCGAGATCATAGCCCCGATCGGCGGCCGGTCCTGCGGCATGTAACCGATCGCCTTCTTTGGCGAAATCGTAGCTCCCATCAGAAAAATCCTCCTTTGCGAGTTCGGTGCTTGACAAACTGTGAAAAAACACGCGGGCCTATCCTCCTTTACCTTGGTCAGGCCCAAAACAGACGATCATAACCTCCTTTCGTTAGGTATTCCTCATACCCACGCCCGACGAATCTGTGGGTTCCGATCCCGACACCCTCCACCAACAGCCTCTCGCCAAACCGGCACCCCGCAGCCTGACGAATCCGTTCAATCCGTTCCCCGAATCCGTTGACAGCAATCCGTTCCAGCCCTACTCCCTTCTCCCTTCTCCCTACTCCCTACTCCCTACTCCCTAC
>CAZXQZ010000157.1:0-10681 GCA_964642445.1 uncultured Anaerolineae bacterium | reverse complement strand
CCGGAAGTTATTCTTTTACGATGCCTAAAAACTTTGTATCTGAGCAGCTTTGTGGTAAATTTGGCAGTTGTTTCAGCCGCGTGACCAAACCATGGCACAGCCACACGACACATCAAACCTGTTGCGAGAGTGAATCCAATGAGCGACCAGACATCACATTCTTTCGAGTTCCGGGCGGAGATCCAGCAGCTGTTGCATATCCTGGTCCACTCGTTGTACACCGATCGGGAGATCTTCCTGCGCGAGCTGATCTCCAACGCCTCGGATGCGTTGAGCCGCGTGCAGTTCGAGATGTTGACCGATCCCGGCGTACTCGATGCCGAGGCCGAGCTCGCTGTGCGCATCACGTTCGACCGGGATGCGCGTACCCTTACGGTGAGCGATAGCGGCATTGGCATGACCCAGGCCGAGATGATCGAAAACCTGGGCACGATCGCCCATTCCGGTGCGGCGGCCTTCTTGAAGCAGCTGCAGGCCAACCAGCGCCCGGCCACCGAACTGATTGGCCAGTTTGGGGTGGGCTTTTATTCGGCCTTCATGGTGGCCGATCGGATTCAAGTACTGTCACGTTCCTATCAACCGCAAGCGGAGGCCGCGGTCTGGGAATCGGACGGTGCGAGCAGTTACGCAGTGGGGCCAGCCGAGAAGACGACACGCGGCACCGACGTGATTCTGTATCTCAAAGAAGACGCGGCCGACCTGTTGACCAGCTGGCGGTTGGAGCAGATCGTCAAGCGGCACTCCGATTATGTCGCGTTTCCAATCTACGTCGAAGATCGCCTGGCCAACCAACGGACGCCGATCTGGCGCCAGTCGCCGCGGGCCGTCGAGGGTGGCGAGTATGACGAGTTCTATCGCCAGTTGACCCTGGACACGGACAAACCGCTGCTGCACGTGCACTACGTTGCCGATGCCCCGGTGGAGATTCACAGCATCCTGTTCGTGCCGCGTACGCGCGAGCAGGGTGTGCTGCGCATGCGCCAGGATTATGGTATCAAGCTTTATTCGCGACACGTTCTCATCCAGGAAAACAACAAGGACCTGCTGCCCGCCCACTTCCGCTTTGTCGAAGGGGTGCTCGATTCCGAGGATATCCCGCTCAACGTCTCGCGGGAGACGGTGCAGAACAGCCGGGTAATGACCCAAATCCAGCGCGCCCTCACCGGGCGCCTGGTCAAAGAGTTGGGCAGCCTGGCCATCGATAAGCCGGAGGAGTATGCAGCGTTTTGGCGCGAGTTTGGGGTGTACCTGAAAGAGGGCGTGGCGACCGATCTGGCTGGCAAGGATACGCTGCTGCCGCTGCTGCGCTTTCATTCGTCGCAGGCCAGCGGCGCCGATGACTGGACCACACTCGAAGCCTACGTGGCTCGCATGGCGGCCGACCAGGACAAGATCTACTATAGCCTGGGCGACGACTTGCAGTCGATCCAATACAGCCCGCACCTCGACCCGTTCAAGCAGCGCGGTTGGGAGGTGCTGTACCTGGTCGAACCGGTCGACAGCTTCATGATCATGAACCTGCGCGAGTTCGAGGGCAAGTCCTTGCAGAACGTCAGCAGCGCAGCCCTGGAGCCACTGCCACCCGCAGCCGACGCCACGTCTGCCGCGGCGGCGGATGCCATCCCCGACGCCGATTTCAACCGCCTGGTGAGCCGTTTTGCGGATATCCTGGGTGACCGGGTCAGTGAAGTCCGGGCTTCGACGCACCTGACCGACAGCCCGTGCCGGTTGGTCTCGCCGGGTAACATGCCCGATCAGGAGCTGCAGCGCGTATACCGCCTGTTGGATCAAACTTTCGAGGCACCCAAGAAGATACTCGAACTCAACCGCACCCATCGTTTGATGCAGGACCTCGCCCACCTGGTGGCGCACGATCAAGAGCCGGAACTGGTGGCCCTCGAAATCGAGAGCCTGTACGAGAGCGCGCTGCTGCAGGAGGGCATTCATCCCAACCCGGCGGGCATGGTACCGCGACTGCAGGAACTGCTGGGTCGGGCCGCACAGGCGGCGCGCGGGCGCGAGGGGTGAGGAGGGACTCTTGCTGCAGGTCGATCAGCTGCGAAAATCGTACGATGGCACGGTAGCGCTGCGCGATGTCTCGTTGGACGTACCAACCGGCGCCGTGTATGGTCTCCTGGGGCCGAATGGCGCCGGCAAATCGACGCTGATTCGCCTGGTGATGGGTTTCATTTTTCCCGACCGTGGCCAGGTCCGCTGCACCCTGCCGCCCGCGCGCATTGGCTATCTGCCCGAGCGCCCTGCGTTTCCGGAGAGCAGCCGTGCGGGTGAGTACCTGCACACGGCGGCCAACCTGGCCGGATTACGCGGCACTGCGGCCAATGCGGCGGTGCAGCAGGCCCTGTCTGCGGTCGAGCTGAGCGAGATGGCGCGCAAGCGGATTCATACCCTGTCCAAGGGCGAGCGTCAGCGCCTGGCCGTTGCCCAGGCGCTGTTGGGAAGTCCGGACTTTCTCATTCTCGACGAGCCGGCCGCCGGCCTCGATCCGGCTGGCCAGGTGCTGATGCGCCAACTGATCCTGACGCTGTACGAACAGGGTAAGACGGTCCTGCTGAGCAGTCACCAGCTCGGTGATGTCGCCCGCCTGTGTACGCACGTGGCCGTTCTGCACGGCGGACTGGTCAAACGGCAGGGACCGCTGGATGCGGTGTTGGCGGCCGGTCCCCAGGTGCACATCGTGGTCGATCAGCTGCCGGCTGCCCTGGCCAGTGCACTCGCCGCCCTGGTGCCGGGCATACTCATCGAAGGACAGCAGATCAGCCTGCTGGGTGAGTCGGTTGCCCACAAGACCCGCGTGCTGCGCCACATCCTGGACGCAGACGTCGATGTGCAGGGACTGGTGCAGCAGCAGGCCAGCCTGGAGGACGTTTACCTGGAGGCGATTCGCTCGTGAGACGCGTCGTGACCCTGGTTGTCTACGTGCTGCGTGATTTTGCCGGCACCTGGCAGGCCTTCATCCCCCCGGCGCTGGCCTTGACCTTCTATGGCATCGCGTTCCAATACGGTGCAACACCGACCTACTTTGCCACCGTCACAGCCCTGGCCATGATGGTGATCATGGCTCTCACCGTCCTGCAGCTCAGCGGCCGCCTCAACCGGGCAGCGTCGTATCCGCTGCTGGCGCGTTTGGAGCGGCGGTCAGAGCTTTTGTTGGCGCTGGTGCTGGCCGCGTTCCTGGTCGTGCTGGCGCTGACGCTGTTGGTCTGCGTGATGGCGCTGCTGCAGAACATCGTGACGCTGACGGCGGGGCAGTGGCTGCGCCTGGCACTGACCTGGCTGCTGCTGTTTGTCTGTACGGGCGCGTTTGCGTTGTTGTTGACCAACCTCACCAGCCGCAACGGTTCACACATCGTGTTCTATGCCCTGGTTGCGCTGTTTGCCGCCGTGTACGACTACAACACCGAGCTGACGCGCGCCAATGCGGGGTGGGTGGTGCAGATCTGGCAGCGTGTGCTGGCGCCCTTGGGTGATGCACTGAATCCGCTGGCTGCGCCCAATCTGCTGCGGGCCAATTTGCTGGTCCTGGGTTATGCGCTGGTCTGTTATCTACTGGCGGCGTGGCTGTTTGGTGGTAAGGACTTGCTGTGGAGGGAGTAGGGAGAACGGATTGGAGTGCGCAAGCCATGCTTGCGCTTTACTGCAGCGGCAGTTGGTGGAACGGATTGGAGTGCCGAACTCTCGTTTGTCCGGGCGCCACGCGCCGCGGGCAACTCACGATTCGTTGATTCGTTGCCCCCATTCGTTGATGGCCATGCGCTCAGTCGAAGCCTAATTGCGGGCGTTCAGGCCGGCTGCTTGCCTGAGGGCGGTGATGGCTTCGGCGACGCTGGCGTGGTCGTTGAATACGGCCGAGCCGGCGACGGCCAGGTTGGCACCGGCGGCCGCTACCAGGCCGATTGTGTCTGGACCGATGCCCCCGTCGACTTCCAAATCACATCTCAACCCACCCTGATCGATCGTCTGGCGCAGCCGCCGCAGTTTGGGCAGCGTGCTGGGAATAAAGGCCTGCCCACCAAATCCCGGATTGACCGTCATCACCAGCACCATATCGACATCGGGCAGGATTTCGCTGACGACGCTTTCCGGGGTCGCAGGATTGAGCGCCACACCGGCCTGTTTGCCCAGGGCTTTGATCTGTTGGACAATCCGGTGCAAATGGGTGGCCGCTTCGACATGCACGATGATCACGTCTGCGCCGGCGCGGGCAAACTCATCGACATAACGTTCGGGCTGTGTGATCATCAGGTGGGCTTCGATCGGAATCGTGCACACCCGGCGCACGGCGGCCACGACCAGCGGCCCCATGGTGATGTTGGGTACGAAGTGACCGTCCATGACATCGACCTGGATACGGTCACAGCCCGCAGTCTGTGCGGCCTGCACCTGCCTGCCCAGCTGGGTGAAGTCGGCTGACAGAATGGATGGCACGATGCCGATGGTCATGACAGCTCCCGTGGAGAGCGACGGGGCGGTCCAACCGCCCCGTCGCGAGGATATTTCAAAAAGACGTTACCGCAGGGTTACGCAATCTCGTCGGCGTAGATGCCCATGATGGTGCCGAGGAACGCCAGGGCCTCTGGCTTCGGGCGCTGGAAGGCGTTGCGGCCCATGATGGAGCCAAAACCGCCGCCGTCGCGAATGGCACGCGCTTCGTCGAAGACCTGCTCGTCGCTGGCCTTGGCACCGCCCGAAAAGATCACCACCCGGCGGCCATCGAACGCGCCCTGGATGATGTGGCTGACCCGCTCGGCCAGGGTGGCGCGTGGAATGGCGTACTTCTCGTAGACCTTCTTGGCCTCGACCTGCTCCAGGTGATCGGACGGCAGCTTGACCTTGATGATGTGCGCGCCGAGCTGGGCCGCGATTTGGGCCGCATAGGCATCGACGTCCAGCGCGGTCTCGCCGGCTTTGCTCAGGTCACCGCCGCGCGGGTAGGACCAGACTACGACCACCAGGCCCACGCGCTTGGCTTCCTGGGCCAACTGGCGCAGCTGCTGGTACATGGTATTGGCATGGATGGAACCTGGGTAGACGGTGAAACCGATGCCAACGCAGCCCAGGCGCAGTGCGTCTTCGACGCTGGCCGTTACGGCGGAGATCGGATCGGTGTCGCCGTGCAGCAGTTCGTGGTTATTGGCTTTTAGAATTAGCGGGATGTCACCGGCGTACTCGGCAGCGCCCGCTTCGAGGAAACCGAGCGGTGCGGCGTAGGCGTTGCAGCCGGCATCGATTGCCAGTTCGAAGTGATAGAATGGATTGTAGCCGGGCGGGTTGGGCGCAAAACTGCGTGCCGGGCCGTGTTCGAAGCCCTGGTCGACCGGCAGAATCACAACTTTGCCGGTGCCGCCGAGGCGGCCATGGTTGAGAATACGTGCCAGGTTGGTTTTGGTTCCCGGATTGTCGCTCGAATACCAGCTCAGAATCTCACGGACACGATCGTTCATTGAGTTGTTGCCTCCTTGCAGTTGACCAGACGGATTTATGACGCGGTGGGTGTTTGGGCTCGCCGCGTAGGCACCGCGCGAGCCAAACACCCTGGTTTGTGCGATATGTTACGAGTATACCACAAGACGCGTCCTCTGGGCAAACGACCTACGTATGGCAGATACCGCTTGCGCCTCAGGGCGCATCAGCCGTGTGACGCACCGCCTCGAGCAGTTCGAGTGCCTTCAGCAGCTGGATATCCTGGGTTACCGGTAGCTCGCTGTCAAGCAGTTCAGCCGCACGCGTTGGCGTCAGGGCCTCGACACCGCTGGGCAGCTCGATCACGACATCCGGCTCGATGCCTTTGTGCCACAGCTCGCGCCCGTTCGGTGTGAGCCACTGGCGCGTGGCCAATAGCAGCGCAGAGCCATCGTCGAGCTCGAAGGTGTTGAGCACGGTGCCGGTGCCAAAGGTCTTCGTGCCCACCAGGGTGGCACGGTCGTTGTCCTGCAGCGCACCGCTGACAATCTCGGCCGCGCTGGCTGTAGCCTCGTTGATCAGCACCACGACGGGAATGTCATCGGTGGCGGCACCGCCTGGGCGAGACCGTAAGGCTCGCTGCTCGCCGTTGGCGTCCTGCTCGCGCATCACGTTGCCCTCCGACATGAACTGGCTGGCTACGGCAATCGCTTCATCCAGCAGTCCACCAGGGCTATCGCGCAGGTCGAGGATGATCTTGTTGGCACCCTCACTGCGCGCCTGCGTGATGACCTTTTTCAAATCAGACCCGACACCATCGCTGAAGCCGGCAATACGCACCATCAAGACATCGGTGCCCGGCAGAATGGTTGACGTCACGCTGGTGAGCGCGATCTTATCGCGCACGATGCGGATGTCGGTCGGTGTGTCCGCGCCCGCGCGCAGGACCGAGATCACGACCGCGGTGCCCTTGGGGCCACGAATGCGGCTGATGACCTCGCTCAAGTTGAGTTGGGTCACATCCTCGTCATCGACCGCCACGATGACGTCACCGGGCTTGATCCCCGCCTTGTCGGCCGGTGAGCCTTCGAGGGGCGCAATCACGACGGCCTGGCCGTTGGTGAAGGTCAGGGTTGCGCCGATGCCCTCGAATTCACCGGACAGGGACTGCCGCTCGGCATCCAGTATCTCGGGCGACATAAAGCGGCTGTGGCCAGTATCGCCCAGGGCGTCGACCATCCCGCTAATGGCGCCGTATTCCAGGATGCGGTCCTGAATGGCATCCCGGTCTACGTAATGTTCGTCGATCAGGGCGCGGGCTTCGCGCAGCAGGTCGAACGCTTCTGGATTCGTGTCGACGGCAGCCGTGCCGCCCAAAAAACCCATTCGTTCTGCAGCCACGCCTGCCGTAAAACTCACGGGGCCTACCACCACCGCCAGCAGGAGAAAGATCAATACGCCTATCAAACATCCCGTTAAAATTGTTTGTTTGTTCGACACGTTTTACGATTCCTATGACATCATCCACAGACACGGGTCCAAAAGCCAGGCCATCCAATCGATGACTGGCCGGGTTGCAGGCGGCTGACAAACTTGCCCAACCGGTGATCTCATGCGATAATGCGCCGGATGACGGGCACTGTTCACTTATAGCCGATATGTGCAGCGGGGTAAGTAGTCAGGCGTCCGGTGTTAGCGAGGAGAAAAAAAACATGGCAACCACATCTGATTTGAGAACGGGCAATATCATTCGTTACAACGACGACTTGTACGAGGTGGTGGAGTATCAACACATCAACCCCGGTAACTGGCGTGCGTTCGTACGCCTGCGGTTGAAGAATTTTAAGACCGGTCGCATCATCGAAGATCGTGTGCGCGCGGGCTCGGAGATCGACCTGGTGCGTGTCGATCGGCGTGAGATGGTTTACAGCTATCGGGATGGTGATTTTTTCGTGTTCATGGATCCTGAAACCTTCGAGCAAATTTCGGTCGCCTCGGTCACGGTGGCTGACAGGGCACAGTTCCTGCGCGAGAACGACACGGCCTATCTGATCATGGAAGGTGAAACACTGCTGGGCATGGAACTGCCCACGTTTGTCGTGCTGGCAGTAGCAGAGACGACCATGGCCGTGCGCGGTGATACAGCGACCAACATCACCAAGCCGGCCACGCTCGAAACCGGTGGTGTCATCACCGTGCCCGGGTTCATCAACGAAGGTGATACCATCAAGATCGATACACGTACCAGTACCTACATCGAGCGGGTGAACAAGTAAGGCACCGTAGAAGAATGACTTCCGGCATTATCACTGGAACTCCCAGCAAATCACGGGAAGTCGATCTTTTACGAGCCCTTAAGAGCCTGTCCGAGCAACTGCTCTGACGCAAACAAAAAAGGCATCTGCTTGCAGATGCCTTTTCGTTTCACCTGGATACGGTGCAGGTGTACGGGCGGAGGTTAGTAGCGGCCGCCCTTGTCGTAGCCACCGCTGCTGCGGCTGCCGCCGCTGCTGCGGCTGCCACCGCTGCTGCGGCTGCCACCGCTGCGGCTGCCACCGCCGCCGCCGTAGCCACCGCGATCGTTGCTGCGTGTCTCGCGCGGACGCGCTTCATCGACACGAATTTGACGATTCTGGAAGGAAGTACCATTCAGGGTGCGCAGTGCTTCATCCGCGCCTTCCTGGTTTTCCATTTCGACGAACCCGAAACCTTTGCTCTGCCCGGTGTCGCGGTCGCGGATCACTTCCGCGGCCTTCACAGGACCAGCGCTGCTGAAGAGGTCGTGCAGGTCAGCATCGGTCATTGAATAGGGGAGATTACCGATGTAAAGACGGGTACCCATTTCTTTCTCTCACTTTCGCCTTGGGCAAAAAACTTACAGTTTGACCACGTTGGCAGCGTGCGGCCCCTTGGAGCCCTGACGAACCTCGAACTCAACACGCTCGCCCTGCTGCAGATTGCGGAAGCCATCTGCCTGGATTGCCGAGTAGTGCACAAAAACATCGTCTCCATTCTCTTGCGAGATAAAGCCGTAGCCTTTGGCACCATTGAACCACTTCACCGTTCCAACTACACGGTCACTCATCGAAACGTCCGTACCTCCTGACATACTCTCGTAGATCATCCAGCGCAGCTGCCGCAGACTAACAAAAAACGCCGCCCGGCGCGCAAGCCTGACAGCGTAGTCGTACGTCCGAACAGATGCTTACTCCAACCTACGGGGCGGATTGTATCACAGCAGCATCAATCCGTCAAGCTGGAGGTTGGGGGTTGGAGGTTGGAGGTTGGAGGATGGAGGTTGGAGGATGGAGGTTGGAGGATGGAGGATGGAGGATGGAGGGGCGGAGGTGGGGCTTGGGAATTGGGGGGTGGGGTGGTATACTGTGGGCGGACGGCGCCGTGTGATGCGCCGGATGGTCAACTCATGCGAGGAGAAGATACGTATGACGCACAAGCACATTCCAGTGATGGCACTACTGGTCATGGCGATGGTGTTGTTGGCGGCGTGCAGCGCGGCGACGCCGGCGGCTCCCACGGCGGAGACGGTCATCACCACGGTGCCACCGGCCGAGTCGACCGTGCCGGCGGAAGAAAGCCCGACCGCCGAAGCGGGCGTGACGGCGGTGCCGCCTGCCGAATCGACCGTCGAGGCGGATGACACGACGGCGGTCGTCATCGATCAGGCCGCCTATAACAACCTGCCCGACCTGGGTGGGCGGGAGATCAAGGCGGTGACGGCGAACGACTACGTACCGCTGCAGTTCATCGATCCCAAGACGGGCAAGGCGGTCGGTTGGGAGTTCGATGCGATGGCGGAGATCTGCAAACGTCTGAACTGCACGATCGACTGGCAGGTGGCGTCGTGGGAGACGATGATCCCGGCGATCAAGGACGGTCAGTTCGACGTGGGCATGGATGGGATCACGATCACCGAGGAGCGGGCCCAAGAGGTCGATTTTTCGGCGCCGTACATGCGCTCGGAGCAGTACATGCTGGTGCGCGCCGACGAGGACCGCTTCACGACGCCGGAGGCGTTCAAGGCCGACGAGAAGCTGCTGATCGGCTCGCAGGCGGGTACGACCAACTTCTACACCGCGGTCTACAACGTGCTCGACGGCAACGAGGCCAACCCGCGCATCATCCTGTTCGACAACTTCGGCGCCTCGGTGCAGGCCCTGCTGCGCGGTGACGTCGACATGGTGCTGATGGACAAGGCCTCCAGTGCCGGCTACATCGGCGCCAACCCCAACCAGCTCAAGATCGTTGGCGACCCGCTGGCCGGTGAAGACTTCGGCTTCATCTTCACCCCCGGCAGCGACCTCGTCGAACCGTTCGATGCGGCGATTGCGGCGCTGAAAGCGGATGGCTTCTTCGAACACCTGAACAAACGCTGGTTCTTTTTGAACGACGCCGCCGGCAACGACCTTTACCGCGCCCTGCCTGACCTGGGCGGGCGGGAGATCAAGGCGGTGACGGCGAACGACTACGTACCGCTGCAGTTCATTGATCCCAAGACGGGCAAGGCGGTCGGTTGGGAGTTCGATGCGATGGCGGAGATCTGCAAACGTCTGAACTGCACGATCGACTGGCAGGTGGCGTCGTGGGAGACGATGATCCCGGCGATCAAGGACGGTCAGTTCGACGTGGGCATGGATGGGATCACGATCACCGAGGAGCGGGCCCAAGAGGTCGATTTTTCGGCGCCGTACATGCGCTCGGAGCAGTACATGCTGGTGCGCGCCGACGAGGACCGCTTCACGACGCCGGAGGCGTTCAAGGCCGACGAGAAGCTGCTGATCGGCTCGCAGGCGGGTACGACCAACTTCTACACCGCGGTCTACAACGTGCTCGACGGCAACGAGGCCAACCCGCGCATCATCCTGTTCGACAACTTCGGCGCCTCGGTGCAGGCCCTGCTGCGCGGTGACGTCGACATGGTGCTGATGGACAAGGCCTCCAGTGCCGGCTACATCGGCGCCAACCCCAACCAGCTCAAGATCGTCGGCGACCCGCTGGCCGGTGAAGACTTCGGCTTCATCTTCACCCCCGACAGCGACCTCGTCGAACCGTTCAACGCCGCCATCGACTCGCTGCTCCAGGACGGTTACCTCGACTTCCTGAACAACCGCTGGTTCTTCCTCTACGACACCAGCAGCAACTAATAAAAACGGAGACTTCCGAAGTCCTCAAGACCTCGGAAGTCTCCATCCAACATCCAACATCCAACATCCAACATCCAACATCCAAATGCAAACCACCA
>CAZXQZ010000156.1:0-10746 GCA_964642445.1 uncultured Anaerolineae bacterium | reverse complement strand
CATCGCCCTCCGTAGGTCACAGCTCCTGCTGTGACGACACCTTCGACCGACAGCGCGACCTGCGACAGGCCGGCATTGAAAATCTAACGTTACACCGTCGCGCGCGAACTGCCGCTATGCCTCGGTACCAAGCGCGGCGCGCAGCCATGCGATCAGCGGCAGCATGATGCGGAAGTAGCGTACGATTGCTTCGTCCAGGTTGGCGGTGTAGGCCAGCCAATCGGGTGGTTCGTGGCTGACGATGAAACTCTTGAGCTTGATGGTCTCGACATACGGCGTGTTCTCGTCGAACCCCTGCGGCGGCCGTTTGAGCCGCTCGCCACCGATGTCGCCGAAGGTGGCACGGAACTGGGCATCGGCCAGCAGGGCGCTGAGCTGGTCGGGGTGATGGGCAATGTGCTGGCGGATTTGGGCCAGCAGTGGTGGCGGTGGCATGTAGGACCCGCCGGCGATGAATAGGTCACCCTTTTCATTGACCTGAAAATAGTACACGGGGAAGCCGCTGTTACGTCCCTGCGGGCAGATGGCAGCGCTGAAGGTGGTCTTGTACGGCCGTTTGTCGGGCGAAAAACGCACGTCACGGTTGATGCGAAACAGCGCGTCCTTGGGAGGGACCACCCCCACCGGTGGGTCGAAGGCCGCAATGCCGTCGATGACCTGGCCAACGAAGGCGGTGAACTGCTCGCGCAAGGCCTGATAGGTGGTGCGGTGTTCTTCGAACCAGGCCTTATGGTTATTGAGGCTGAGCTCGGCTAAAAAGGTATTGAGCGCGACAAAGTCCATCATATCTCCTTTAGCACAAATTGTAAGTCGATTCTCCGTGCATGTCAATCCTACCAGCATACCCAAGCCAACTTGCCGGCTCTTGTTGAATGCGGTAAACTCCCACCCATCACCCTCGCTACTTATCACCGCCAAGCCCGCTGCCCTGCGTTCGTGAGAAGGAGAGCATTGCCATGAACCGCAAACTGCTGCTGCTCAGTATCACCGCCTGCCTGGCGATTGCCGTGGTTGCCTATTTCTGGGCCACCGGCATGATGGATTCGATGTATGCGTATCGGTCGCCGCTCGCGGCACAGCCGCCCGCACCGGGTGCGCCGCTGGACAATGCCCTGACCCGCCGCGTGGTCTTCGTGCTGATCGACGGCCTGCGCACCGATACGGCGGCCGACCCGCAGGTGATGCCGTTCCTCAACGAGCTGCGCGCCAGCGGCGCCGCGGCGACGGCGCACAGTGGGATACCCTCGTATTCGGCACCGGGCTACACGGTGCTCTTCACCGGTGCAACCCCTGAGTTCAGCGACGGACCACCGATCAACCTGGCGTACGAGGAGTACATCCCCTGGACCCAGGACCACCTCTTCGCCACCGCCCACCGCGCCGGGCTGGCTACGGCGATTTCTGGCTTCAACTGGTTCGAGAAGATGGTTCCCCAGGACACCGTCGATGCATCCTACTACACGCCCAACGAGGATGACGCGTCCGACCGCGCCGTCGTCGCCGCGGCGCTGCCCTGGCTGGGCGACAACGCACATGCCTTGACCCTGATCCACCTCCTGCAGGTCGATTACGCCGGCCACCACGAAGGGGGACCGCAGGACCCACGCTGGAACGCCGCCGCCCAGCGGTCCGACGACCTGCTGCGCGAGATCGTAGGCACCCTCGATCTGACGCAGGACACAGTCCTGGTGACCAGCGACCACGGCCACATCGACCGCGGCGGCCACGGCGGGCACGAGCCGATTGTGCTGGTCGAGCCACTGGTACTGGCCGGGGCCGGTGTCAAGCCAGGTGATTACGGTGACGTGCGGCAGGTGGATATCGCGCCGACACTGGCTGCACTCCTGGGTACCGCTATTCCCGCCTCGGCGCAGGGCCGTGTGCTGACCGACATGCTCGACCTGCCGGCCGGCGCCGCAGCCGGTATCGAAACGGCTGCCCAGACCCAGCAGCAGGACCTGGCCGCGGCCTACAGTACGGCCACCGGGCAGGCGCTCGACGTTGCGGCCGGCAGCGATGCGGTAGCTGCCACCCAGGCCGCCATCATCGCCGCGCGTACGTCCCGCGCCACCAGCGAGCGGCTGCCGCGGCTGCTGCTGGCGTTGGTGATCCTGGGTGTTCTGCTCTTCGTGCTGTGGCGTACGCGCAGCCAGGCCCTCGCCTGGATGGTGGGCGCGGCGTTGGTGTACCTGCTGGTTTTCAACCTGAAATACGCCGTGTTGGACGGCCGCACCTATTCGCTGAGCTCGGTGATCAGCGCCGGCGACATGATCGCCACCATCGCCACCAACGCGGCACTGGCGGTCATCGTGGCCTGGCTGGTCCTGCTGGTGGGGCTGCGCCTGTACCGCCAGGCGCCGGCGGTTGCGGCGCAGACCACGCTCAACTGGGCGCTGCTGACGATTGCCCTGGTCGGGCTGCCGGCCTTGCTGAGCTTCGTGCTCAACGGCGCCGGGGTCACCTGGGCCCTGCCCGAGCCGGCGACCTACTTCCTGGGCTTTTTGGCAGCGATGCAGATGCTGGTGATTGCGGTGGTGGGGTTGGTGTTGGCGGCGGTGGCAGCCGGCGTCGGCGCAATGGGGTCACGGCGGGCACAGCCCGCGCCAGCTGCGGCTGGGGTGTGACAACGGCTCGAAACCGGTAACTCAACGCCGGCTCAAAACGCAATCTTCGCCGCCGGCATCACGGCGACACCGACGGCATGCAGCTTCGTATTCCACTCGCCGATCAGCCGCGCGGCGTCTTTGCTGTAGCTGCTGTGGCCATCGGCCACGAGCACGACAGCATAACCGCGCTCGCGCGCACCCAGGCAGGTGGCTTTGACGCAGCCATGCGTCACCAGGCCGGTGATGACCAGCGAACGGATGCCGCATGCGGCCAACTCGTCGTGCAGCGTCGTGGCCTCGAACGCGTCGCCGTGCTGCTTGTGCACGATGAGGTCGGCACCGCGGGAGCCGAATAGAATGATTTGGTCCGGGGCAAACTGATCAACCAGACACTGCACCATTTGGGCAACAATGTCAGATTGAGTTTCGGAATCGATGGTGCTCATCGTTCGCTCCTGTCGAGGGATCACGTAAGTTTTGCCTGTCAACCATCCTCAGACCGAACCACCGCCGAAACGATGGCATATCCATCGGCAACGGGCCGCGGCCGGTCACCGGCGCTGAAATAGAGTTTCTCCAATGCCACGTGATCGGCGTTGACGACCTGTTCGAAGCCACGCGCTTCCAGAAAGGCGTCGATGCTGGCAATCGGAATGCCAAAGCTGAGCCGTTCACCGCTGAAGCGACCGTAGCGCCGCAGATTGCGCACCTCACCGTGGCGCGCCGCACCGCCCAGGATCGAGGGATCGATGTAATCGAAGATGATCAAACTCCCCCACCGGCTTCTCCGACTCCAGCGCCCGCACAATCGTTATCCCCGTTGCCGTCAAACTGGACTGATTTCTCTTCATCTCGTTTCCCGCCCCCCTTGCAGCATACCACGCCCCCCCCCAAATTGACAACCCCTACTCCCTACTCCCTCCCTACTCCCTACTCCCTACTCCGTACTCCCTACTCCCTCCTCCCTCCTCCCTCCTACACACTTTCCTCCCCACTCCTTCACAAATTCTGAATAACTCCTTGCTACAATAGCCACAGTTGGTCAGATTGGCCAACCGGTTCGGAGTGAACCGCATGACAAGACGATGCGACACAATTCGACACGAATGGAGATGAAACGATGACAGGATTCAGGAAATGGACCGCCGCGCTGGGCGTGGGTCTGGCCGTTGTAGCCATCATGGCCGTGGCGTTCCCTGCGGCGGCCGCCACGACCACTGCGGACGTGGTTGCACACCGGGGTGGCCCAGGCGGTTATGGCGTCAGTAACACAGACCTGGCTGAGGCGCTGGGCGTCACCGCCACCGAACTGGCGACCGCACAAGAGAACGCGCAGAAGGCAGCCATCGAGCAGGCTGTCGAGGAAGGGCTGATCACCCAGGCCCAGGCAGATGCCCTGCTGGCACGCGGCGGCACCTACGGCTTCCGTGGTCACGGTGGCTTCTTCGGCAGTGATACCATCGACTACGATGCCCTGCTGGCTGAAGAGCTGAACATCACGGTCGAGAAGCTGCAAGAAGCACGCACGACGGCGTATGACGCCACGCTGGCCCAGGCCGTCGAAGATGGCAAGATTACCCAGGAACAGGCCGATCTGCTCAAGGCTCGCCAGGCCCTGCAGGACTACATGACCGACAAGGGCGTGCCGGCGGCGATGCAGAAGGTCTACGAGGATGCCGTCAATCAGGCTGTGACCGATGGTGTCATCACCCAGGCTCAGGCTGATGCCATCCTGGCCCAGAGCAGCGGGTCCAAGATGTTCCGCATGCCGGGCTTTGGTGGCCGCGGCGGCCACGGTGGGATGCGCTTCTTCGGCACGCCTGACAACAGCACCGACAGCAGCACCGACAGCACCACACCCTCGCGCTACTACCGTGGTGGGTTTGGTACGTACTATCCGGGCCTCTAGCAGCGACGTGGGGCCGGCCGCGGGATGCGTGCGCCGGCCCTGTCACTCTGGCTGAAGGGTTTGTCTTCCAGCCGTTCGGCTCCCTCTCTTCCCGGCAACGGGGAGGGAGGGAGTTTTTTGCCTGATGCCAGGTTTGCATCCCGGGCACCGGTGTGTTATACTTGCGCCCGTCGATCCCGCAAGGGATCATGGTTTTTTTGTTTGGCCGGTCTTTTGACCAGCCAGAGGGGTGCCCGACCACGAAGGGTCGGGTATTTTGTTGCCACAGGAGGCTCTTACACGTGGGATGAGTCGGCTGTACGCAGGCAACAGGCCAGTTTCCGCAAGGACCTGGCCACACAGTGGACTCAACCAAACGTTAGGAGCGAAATGACAACAGAATTTACCCAACTACGCCTGCATCCAGAACTGGTGCAGGCGGTGACCGAGCTCGGTTACAGCGCGCCCACCCCCATCCAGACCGCGATGATCCCGCTGATGCTCGACGGCCACGACGTGATCGGCCAGGCGCAAACCGGCACCGGCAAAACCGCCGCCTTTGCCCTGCCCATTTTGCAGAACTTACAGCCAAACCAACACCACGTGCAAAGCCTGGTCGTGGTGCCAACGCGCGAGCTGGCGATGCAGGTAGCCGAGGCCTTTCACAGCTACGGTAACCTGCGCGGCGTCCGTGTGCTGGCGGTCTACGGCGGCCAACCGTACGAGCGCCAGGTCCGCCGCCTGCAAAAAGGGGTCGATGTGGTCGTAGGCACCCCAGGGCGCTTGCTGGACTTACTCAAACAAGGCGCGCTGGACATTGGCGCTGTGCAGTCCGTTGTTCTGGATGAAGCCGACGAGATGCTGAGCATGGGATTCATCGAGGATATCGAGGCCATACTCAACCTCACACCTCAGACCCGGCAGACTGCCCTGTTTTCGGCGACGTTGCCCGCGGAGATTCGCCGGCTGGCAGATCGTTACCTGCGCGACCCGCAGTCGGTTGCCATTGGACCCCGGCAGCGTACGGTGATGACATTGGAACAACGTTATTATGTCGTCAACGCAGCCGACAAATTGGCCGCGCTCACTCGCCTCTTCGAGATGGAAGACATTACCAGCGCCCTGATCTTCGTGCGCACGCGTGCCGGTACCGGTGAGCTGGCCAGCGAGCTGACCGTGCGTGGATTTCCGGCCGAGGCTCTCAATGGTGACTTGAGCCAGGAGACGCGCGAACAGGTCCTGGAGCGTTTCCGGCGTAATCAGAGCACGGTGTTGGTGGCAACCGATGTGGCCGCACGCGGTCTCGACATCGACGGTATTTCACACGTGTTCAATTATGACCTGCCGTCGGATGCGGAAGTCTACGTACATCGTGTCGGCCGCACCGGACGCGCGGGCAAGACCGGCATTGCGATTTCCCTGGTAACGCCACAAGAACGCTGGTACCTGCGCAAGATCGAGTCCTTTGCGCGGCAGGAGATCACCCTCGCTGTGCTTCCAACCGTCGCCGACATCGAAGCGCGGCGCGAAGCCCAACTGCAAGAGAAGCTGCTGATGTGGCTGCGCCGCGGTCGCTTCACCAGGGAACGCCCCATCATTACCCAGCTGGTCGAGGCCGGTCACGATCCGCTGGACATCGCAGCCGCAGCGCTGCGGGTGGCGCGCAGCGAGGACAAGCAGCGCCCCATTGCACCCGTCGCGGAGGTGGTAGAACCACGCCCGCGCACCCGCACGCGTGAAAGTACACCGCGCGCACCTCGCAGCACCGAGCACAGCCCGCGTCGAGCGCGTGGGGCGCAGGAAGAAGGCATGGTGCGCCTGACGCTGAGCGCCGGTCGCGCCCACGGCATTCGGCCAAACGACGTGGTGGGTACGATTGCCTTCTACGCCGACATCCCTGGCCACACCATCGGTGCCATCCGCATCCAGGAAGATCACACCTTTGTCGACGTGCCACAGCAGTTTGTGGCCCAGGTATTGGCCCGGGCCGGCAGTTATCGGATCCGCCGGCTGCCGGTTGACCTGGCACGCGCCTGATTCCAAGAACGAACGGCACCGCCCTACCGGAAGCGGCTCATCATGCAACACAAAGACCTCACAGGTTTGCATATCCTGTGAGGTCTTCAGTTTTGTGGGGATGGTTCGGAGACGGCGGTCACAGATCAGGACACCCCTAATAGGAAATCGAGGTAGTTTTCCTGGTTGACAAGCTCAACGCGCGCGTCATACGCACGGCGAAATGCTTCGCCGCCGGCGCGTAACGGTCCGCTGCCGTACTTGAACTCGTACGCGCGTGGGCCATGCACAGCTTCTTCCAGGTAATCCACCTCGGCGCCGCCATAAGCTCGCCAGAAACGACTGCGCACCGTCTCACCGCGATTGGCAAACCACTTCAGACGCTCTACAACCAGAAAATTCTCCCACATGCGCCCACGGTCCGCCCGTATCGCCAGGTCATTGAAGTCGTTGATCAGTGCATTGCGAACGCCCAGATCGAGGAAGTAGATCTTGGTCTGTTTGCCGATCTCACGTCGTGGATTGTTCGAGAACGGATGCAGCCGCAGGATGACAAACGACTTCTCCAGAATGTCGAGGTAGCTTACAACCGTCTTGCGATCGACTTTCAACCGGCCCGCTAACTCGGTCTCATTGACCTCGTTGCCAATCTGGTACGCCAGCGCACGCGCCAGGTCCACGATGACCTGTGAATAGCGGATACGTTGAAAGGTGAGGATGTCCTTGAACAGGTAACTCTCGACGAGCTTGGCCAGCAGAAGCTGCCTGGATTTTGGATCACCGGCCAGGTAGATCTCCGGGTACTGGCCGTACAGCAGCAACTCAGGCAGCAGCGCATCGGCTGCCGGCTGACGCAGTGCCTGATCGGACAAAACGCCCGCGTCAGCCAGCAGTTCGCCCACCGATAACGGGAACATCGTGAAGTCGAGATAGCGGCCCGTCAGTGCATCGGTGACCCGGTTGCGCAAATCGAAGCTCGATGACCCAGTGGCAATGACGATGAGCTGCGGATACAGGTCGTAGAGGATTTTCAGGGTCAGCCCAGGGTCATCCAGGCGCTGCGCCTCGTCAACCAGCAACACATCCAGGCCCGATACCAGCCTGTCCAACCTTGTGCGCGCCGTCGTGTTGACCGCGCTTCTTTCTTCGGCCAGGTCGCAGTTCAGGTAACGAACACGCCGATTGTCTTGCACCATCCTGGACTCAATAGAACGCAGCAGCGTCGTCTTCCCAACTTGCCGCGCACCCAGGATCAGGAAAACCTTCCGCAGAGTGACCAGGCGCTCGAGGACCGTTTGTTCTAGAAATCTAGGGATCATATTCCTGATAATAACATGAATTTTGGGAGTTCACAAATCCAACGCATTCGACGACCGATAACATCTCCCCAACCGCTTCTTAACAATTTCTGAACATTTATCTGATATCCTGATTCAGCATTGACTTGAATGGGGTCTATCCGAAAACGCCGCGCAACACCCGGCGGAACACGGCAACGAAAAGATTCCGGAAAGACCTTGAACACCGAAGGATTGTTGCGTCACGGGCGCCCGTGCCGCCCACGGCTGGCCCGTTGGATGCGGGCACTTGGAAAATAGATAGCTGGAAAAGAGATAGAATGAAGCGCAAAACCAATATCTGGCGTGGACTCCTGATCCTTGTGATCGTTCTGGCCGTGGCCGCCGGTGGTCTATTGATTTACCGCAACCAGACGACGCTGGCGCAGGACACCGCGGAAGAACCGGTGCAGACCACCACCGTACGCCGCGGCGACCTGGTGGTGTCGGCCACCGGTGCCGGCACGGTGATTCCGGCGTCCGAGGTGGAACTCGGCTTCAGCAGCGGCGGCGTACTGACCGACATCCCGGTGCAGGTGGGCAGCAAGGTGGCCGCCGGTGACGTGCTGGCGCGCGTCGACGACACCGACGCGCGTATGCAGGTAGCGAACGCCGAGCTCAACCTGGCCCAGGCCCAGCTTCAACTTGCCAAACTCAAACAGGAGCCAACGACCGCCGAGCTGGCAGCCGCCGAGGGTAACCTGGCATCGGCCCAGGCCACGCTCGAAAGCCGCGTGCAGCCATCGACGGCACAGGACATCGCCGCCGCCCAGCAGTCACTGCTCAGCGCCCAGCAGAAACTGGCCGATCTGCTGGCGGGTCCTTCGGCCGCCGACATCACCGCAGCCGAGGTCGATTTGAAACTCGCCGAAATTGCCCTGCAGCAGGCCCAAACCGAATACGACAAGGTCGCCTGGCGGCCCGAAGTGGCCGGGACATCCCAGGCCGCCGCACTGCAGGAAGCGACCCTGGCCTACCAAAAAGCCAAAGCCGCCTACGACACGGCGACGAAGGGCGCCACAGCCGCCGAAATCTCGGCTGCCCGCGCCAGCGTCGCCCAGGCCCAGTCGACCCTCGACAGTCTGCGTAAAGGCTCGACGGCGCAGGAAATTGCCGCCGCTCGCGCCGCCGTCGAACAGGCACAGGCCCAGCTGGATGAACTGAAGGCTGGCACGGCTGCCATCGACCTGGAATTGTCAGAGATTACGGTCAAACAGGCCGAGAATTCCCTCACGTCGGCGCAAAACGTTCTGGAAGAAACCAGTTTGAAGGCACCGTTTGCCGGTACAATCACTGCCATCGCCGCCGACGTCGGTGAACGCATCGGCAGCGCCACCCTGGTCACCCTGGCCGACTTGAACCAGCCGCGGGTCGAAGTCTACCTGGACGAGACCGACCTGGACAAGGTGGGGCTCGATTACGAGGCCGAAGTGACCTTCGATGCCCTGCCGGACCAGGTGTTTACCGGCAAAGTCGTACAGGTCGATCCCGAACTCGTAAACTCGAACGGGGTCAGCACCGTGCGCACCATCGTCCAGCTCGATGCCGATTCGTTCGCCAAACCGCAAACCCTGCCGATTGGACTCAACGCCTCCGTCGAGGTCATCGGCGGTCGCGCCACGCAGGCCCTCCTGGTACCGGTCGAAGCGCTGCGCGAGATCTCGGCCGGCCAGTATGCCGTCTTCGTCATGCAGGACGGCCAACCGACCCTGCGCCTGGTCGAGGTTGGGCTGATGGACTACACCTACGCCGAGATCACGTCTGGCCTTGAACAAGGCGATGTGGTGACGACCGGCATCGTCGAGACCCAGTGATGGCGACGGAATCAAGGCACATGACATCGATCATCGAAACCCATGCTCTGAGCAAGACCTACGACATGGGCGCCGTGCAGGTCAAAGCCCTGGATGGTGTCGACATCCGCATCGACGCGGGCGAGTTCGTGGCGGTGATGGGACCGTCGGGATCGGGCAAAAGCACGTTGATGAACATCCTCGGCTGCCTGGACCGACCGACGTCGGGGCAGTATCTCCTGGCCGGCGAGGACGTCAGCGCCCTGGATAAAGTGCAGCTGGCGGCGATTCGTAACCGCCAGATCGGCTTCGTCTTCCAGTCGTTCAACCTGCTGCCGCGGACCACAGCGCTGCGCAACGTCATGCTGCCGCTGGTGTACAAACGCAACGGGCGCAGCCTGACGGGCCACGAGCGTGAAGAACGGGCGCTGGCAGCCCTGGAAGCGGTGGGCCTGGCCGACCGCGCAGACCATCATCCCAACGAGCTCTCGGGCGGGCAGCGCCAGCGCGTTGCCATCGCCCGTGCCCTGATCAACGATCCGGTGCTGATCATGGCCGACGAGCCAACCGGCAACCTGGATACCAAAACCGGCGAGGAGATCATGGGTCTGCTGCACGAGCTGCACAGCCGTGGCCGCACCATCGTCATGGTGACGCACGAAGCCTACCTGGCCGAACGGACCGAACGTACGATCACCCTGGTCGACGGCCGAGTGGCCGTGGACGGCAGCCAGGGGGGAGGGACGTTATGACCGCCAGCCAGGACAACGCCGGTGTGCTGCCGGTCAGCCAATCCGAGACCCACAGCGAGTCGGCGGCCATTTCGAGCCTGATCAATCCGCTGGAGATCATGCGCATCGCCTGGGAAGGGATTGTGCGTAACAAGGTGCGCTCCCTCCTGACCATGCTGGGCGTGATCATCGGTGTGGCGGCGGTCATTATCATGATCGCCATCAGCGCCGGCACCGAAGCGACAATCGCCGAACAGATCCAAGGGCTGGGCGCCAACCTGGTCTTCATCCAGTCCTCCTTCGGGCGCGGCCGGCCGGGGGCTGTCGAAAACACGCCAATGCTGGTCTACGACGACGTGGCGTTGGTGGCTAACA
>CAZXQZ010000155.1:0-11050 GCA_964642445.1 uncultured Anaerolineae bacterium | reverse complement strand
GCACCGTGCCCGGCGGCGCCATTCTCGATGTGCTGGGGGGACCGCAGGCGGCCGACGACCTGCAGTGGTGGCAGGTGCGCTACCGCGACCAGGTGGGTTGGATGGCGGAAACCCGCGCCTCAGGTGAGCCGCTGCTCGAGCCGGCGCCGTGACCCATCGTTACCCCATCCCCGCTGCGGACGTACGCGTCGTCGAGACCATCGACCGCTCGCGATTCGTCACCACGATGGGGCCGGCCCCGACCGTCGACGCAGCACGCGCGTTCATCGAGCGCCTGCGTACCGAATTTGGCGACGCTACGCACAACTGCTGGGCCTACGTCGTGGGCCCGCCGGGCACGACGGCTCACGTGGGGCTGAGTGACGACGGCGAACCGTCGGGCACCGCTGGCAAGCCGATGCTGCAGGTCCTGCTCGGTTCCGGCGTGGGTGACGTCGTGGTCGTCGTCACCCGCTACTTCGGCGGCATCAAACTGGGGACCGGCGGATTGGTGCGGGCGTACAGCGGCGGGGTCAAGGCAGCCCTGGCCGAGCTGCCGCGCAGCGAACGGGTCGAGCGCCGCCGGCTGATGGTGACGATTCCCTATCGTTTGTTCGAGATGGTGCAGCGCCGGCTGCCTGCGTACGAAGTGGAAACCCTGGGCATCGATTATGCCGCCGATGTGCAGCTGCACGTGCAGCTGCCGTTGGAGCATGTCGCTGCCTTGCAGCAAGATCTCGGTGCGTTAAGCGCCGGTCGGGCCGTGATTCTAATCGAGGATTAGGCAATTGTGATGACGAACCGCGCAGACACAGCACCATCCGAACCACCGGTCATGACCCCTGGGGCCGATACGCACCGTCCGGGTGCAGACGAGGCGCCTGCCCGGCAGGCAACCCCCCACCTCTACTATCTCGATTGGCTGCGCACCCTGGTGGTCTTTGCCGTCTTTTTGGGCCATGCCTTCCTGCCGTTCACCGGGGCTGCCTGGCTCATCACGGCTGGCCGCATCTTGCCGATCAGTCTGGTCGTGGCGCTCCTGGGCAACCAGTTCGCCATGCCGCTGATGTTCCTGGTGGCTGGCGCCGCCGCGTGGTTCTCGCTGCGACGGCGCAGCGGCCGCAAGTTCGCCAGCGAGCGCGTGCAGCGCCTGATCGTGCCCTATTTTGTGTTCGTGGTGTTCTTGTCACCGCTTCAGGCTTATTACGAAGCCATCCATCACCGCACCTACAGCGGGTCTTTCATCGGTTACCTGCCGGAGTTCTTCAACCTGAGCCGCTTCACCTGCTGTGACCTGCGCTGGGCTGGTGCCTACGGCTACCACCTCTGGTACCTGGTCTTCCTGTTTGCCTTTTCGATGGTGGCGCTGCCCCTCTTCCTCTACCTGCGGCGTCCGACCGGTGCACGGTGGATCGATGGGTGTGCGCGGCTGGCGATGCGGCGCGGCGGCCTGCTGCTGTTTGCCCTGCCGGTAGCGCTTTCACAGATTCTGCTGCGTGCCGATTATGGGGACTATCAGAGCTGGGCCGATTTTGCCTTCTGGGGCAGCTACTTCGTCTTTGGTTACCTGTTCATCGCCGACGATCGCTTCACCACCGCCCTCCTGCGCGATCGCAAGATCCTGCTGTGGACCTTCATCCTGTCGATCGTCGCCCTGCTGGCGCTGGGCATTGCCGCAGCGCTGGGTGTTATCAGCCTGGCCGGCACCGAAGGCATTGGGCAGGTCAAAGTCGAGGCGCAGGCCACGGCGTTGATGCCGGGTTTGATGGGGGCGGTGGTCACTGTCTATTCGGTGTTCTTTTTGCTCTTCACCCTGAACAGCTGGAGCCTGGTTCTGCTCATCCTCAGTCTGGGCAAACGCTACCTTGACCGGCCCATCAAATCGTTGGTTTATCCGTCGCAGATCGCCATGCCGTTCTACCTGCTGCACCACCCGATGGTGGTGATCGTGGCGTTTTACGTGGTGCGGCTCTATATCGATCCGCAGATCGAGGCGTTGATCCTGACGGTGAGCGCACTGTTCATCACCCTGGGCGCCATCGAGTATTTCGTCATGCCATACAACCCCGTGCGCGTGCTGATGGGTCTGCGCCGGTTGGATCCGGACGCGCCCCGGACACGTCTCTTTCCCCGTGTCCGGTTAGGGTACCAGCAGATCGGCTTCGTGGCCATCACTCTAATCTTCATCGGACTGCTGCGGATGGGGATGAACAACCCCGATCCTGACCCGCGAGCGCTGCAAGGTCCGCCTGCCGGCTGGGCGTTGAATCCAACCGCCGGTGAGACCATCTGCGCCGACGGCAGCCCATTTCAGTTCATCACCCGGCAGAACATCAACAACCGCCAGCTCGTGATCTACTTCCAGACGGGGGGTGCCTGTTGGGATGCGGAATCGTGCGGCCCCAACAGCAGCCTCTACGACCGCAGTGTCGAGCCGACCGAGTTGAATACGTACGGTGGCATCTTCGACTTTCGCAACCCGGAGAACCCGCTCACCGGTTACGATTTTGTATTCATTCCCTACTGCACCGGTGACCTGCACACCGGCAATGCGGCGGTGACGTACACGCCCAATCACGGCCGCCAGTTCACGATCCAGCACCGCGGCGCCGTCAACGTGCGCGCCGTACTCGACTGGGTCTACGCCCAGTATCCGACCCTCGACCGCGTGGTGATCATCGGTACCAGCGGTGGTGCGATTGGCTCGATCTTCTTTACCGACGAGATCGTCAGCCATTATCCAACCGCGCAGGCCGTCCAGTATGGTGATGGCCTGGTGGGTGTCATGCCGCAAGGTTGGGACGGCACCACGGTGTGGAACAGCCGGGCCAACCTGCCGCCCGAGCTGCAGACTGCGCTGGCCGACGTGCCGGCCGACCAGTTCATCCCGACGTTGTACCAGGCGACAGCTGCCCAGCACCCGGACCTTCCCCTCGCCATCTACACCACAGCCGCCGATGCGTTTCAGATCGTCTACTACAACGTTGCTGGCGGTGACATGCGTGAGTGGGCCGCGGCCATGAATACGCAGCTCGAGACCCTGCACACGTCCATTCCCACGTTCCGTTCTTTCGTGGAAAGCGGCACACGCCACACGGTGCTGGCCCTGCCTGACTTCTATACAGCCCAGGAGGCCGGCGTACGCGTGCGCGACTGGTCTGCCGATTTTATCGCCGGTCAGGACGTCGAGAACGTCACCTGTGTGCGCGGCTCGATCACGTGCCCGTGACAGACTTCGAGGGTCTCTCACTTGCGGCCGATGACGATGCCTTCGGTGAGCATGAACGTGATGCGGTCGTCAACCCGGGCGGGCTCGAGGAATGCATACACGGAGCGCTGCGGATCGAGCAGCCAGGCTTCCAGGTAGTCACACATGGCCGGCGCCACCTGCATGCGCTCCAACCAGTCGTAAAAGTCGATCGGTTTGCGCAGGGTCTCGTTGTGCGTGATCGTCAGTCCGGTGCTGCGCATGATCTCGATGAGCTCGGGCAGGGCCAATGCCCGGGCGTGGCTGGGGTCGCGCATCTTCTCGAAGCTGTTGAGGGCGCGGGCCACGTTGGCGTCGGCGGGCACGATGTTGTCGATCACGGCCACCAGGCCGCCCGGCTTGCACACACGCGCCATGTCGGCCACGGCGCGTTCGGGGTCGGCAAAATGGTGCAGCGCCACCCGGCAGGTCACCAGGTCGAAGCTGGCGGGCCGCAGCGGCAGTTTCTCGGCATCGCCTACCTCGAAGGTTACGTTGGTCAGGCCACGCTCGACAGCCAGGGCGCGCGCCCGGCTCACCATCTGCGGCGTCAGGTCAACGCCCACGACGCGCTCGACGAACGGCGCCAGGGCCAACGCCGTATGTCCTGCTCCCGTGGCCACGTCGAGCACCTGCCAGTCCGGTTGTAGCGGCACCAGCTCGAGCAGTCGTTCCAGGCTGGCCCCCTGCGCATGTACCACACTGGTGGCATAAGCATCCGCCGCCGCGCCAAACTGCTGGCGGATCAGGTCTTTGGCACTCTTGTCAGTTGTCATCGTATTCCTCTTTGCTAATCGGCGGGGGTCGGCTGAGTCCCATCATACCGCAGAACGACCTGCCTGTCACATCTGTGCACCGATTGCTTTATCTACCACACAGAACGCACAGAACACACAGAGAATTACGGTTTCTGTGTGTTCTGTGCGTTCTATGTGGTGAAGAGGTTTTCTGCGCCCTGGTTGTTAGATGATGGGATCGAAAGCCACTTGCTGTCCGTTGTGACGCACCTGGACCTCTGGCGTGCCTGCGCCAGCCTGGACGCGCAGGTCGGTGCCGGCGATGAAGCGTTCGGTCAGGTCGTGGGCTTCGTCATCGGCATACTGCACCGGCGGTGACTTCATGAAGTAGGCGCTGGGGCCTTCGAGGGTGCCACCCAGGCCACGATCGAGACCCAGTTTGGCGCAGCGCACAGCATCGATCACCACGCCGGCCGAGTTGGGGCTGTCCCACACTTCCAGTTTCAGCTCCAGATTGAGCGGCACATCACCGAATGTGCGGCCTTCCATGCGGATGTAGCACCATTTACGATCGTCCAGCCAGGGCACGTAGTCGCTGGGGCCGACGTGAATGTCGCGGTCGGGCAGGGCGTAGGGCAACTGCGACGTCACGGCATTGGTTTTGGAGATCTTCTTGGACTCCAGGCGCTCGCGTTCGAGCATGTTGTAGAAGTCGGTATTGCCGCCGAAGTTGAGCTGATAACTGCGCTCGACCTTGACGCCGCGCTCGGCAAACAGGCGGGTCAGGACGCGGTGCGTGATCGTGGCGCCCACCTGGCTCTTGATGTCGTCGCCGATGACGGGCAGGTTGTGCTGTTTGAAGCGTTTCTGCCAGTACGGTTCGCGGCCGATGAAAACGGGGATGCAGTTCACGAAGGCGCAGCCCGCCTCCAGCACGTGTTCCACGTACCACTTCGTCGCCATTTCGCTGCCCACGGGCAGGTAGTTGACGACGACGTCGGTTTTGGTTTCTTGCAGCAGCTCGGTGATCGGTGCCGTGGGACCCGGTGCTTTGTGAATGACTTCTTTCAGGTAGCGGCCCAAACCATCGTGCGTCATGCCGCGTACCACGGGCACGTCCAGATGGGGCACGTCGGTAAACTTGTAGGTGTTGTTTGGCCCGGCAAAGATCGCCTGCGACAGATCCTTGCCCACCTTTTCGGCGTCGATGTCGATGGCCAGGCTGAATTCGATATCACTGATGTGGTAGCCACCCAGGTCGACGTGCATCAAACCCGGAATGAGATCTCCGGCTTTGGCGTTGCGGTAGTAATGCACACCCTGCACGAAGGACGAGGCACAGTTGCCTGCACCGATGATGGCCACACGAACCTTTTTGTCTCCCATGTTGTCTCCAGTTTCAAATGGTTGATGTTGACTTGCCGAAGCAGTCAGAATACCGTTATCAAGTAGCGGACACGTGTGCGCAGGTCTCGCGCACGACCAGCCGGCCGCGCATGAGCACGTCGGCGGCCGCTTCGGCCCCCTGGCGCAGATCGAGGATCATGCGTGTGGCCAGGCGGCCCATTTCTTGCTTCCGCTGGTCGACCGTGGTCAGCGGCGGCCAGGTCAACCCGCTGAAGGGAATGTTATCGAAACCGACCAGTGACACCGCCTCGGGTACGGCAATTCCCGCACGATGGGCCGCATGCAGGCACCCGATGGCGGTCAGGTCGTTGTAGCAGAAGATGGCCGTGGGCCGGCGGCTGGCCGGCAGCTTGAGCAGTCGGTGCAATCCGTTTTCGCCGGCGACCGGTGTCCCATCACCGTCCACCTGCAGCGCATCGTCTGGCCGGAGACCGTGATCCGTAAGGGTACGGCGATACCCCGCCAGGCGTTCGCGAGCCGAAACCGCACCTGCCGGCCCGCCGATGTAGGCAATCCGTTCGTGTCCCAGGCCGAGTAAGTACGCCATGGCCAGGCTGGCTCCGTGTGCGTTGTCGCTGGCCACCGAGTAGAAGGTGGCACCACGCTGTGCGCTGTTGACCAGGACCAGGGGGAACGTCCACTGCACGCTCATCGCCGCGTAACGGTCGCCAGCGCGCGAAGAAACCACGATCACCCCATCGACGCGCTGGCCGGCCAACGCGTCGATCGCCGCGATTTCGCGGGCCGGCTCCCCGTCCGAGCTGATGATCACAACCGTGTAACGATCGGCCCGGGCCGCCGCTTCGATGCCATCCACTACCTCGACGGCATACGGATCGGTGAGGCTGGCCACCACCACACCCAGTGTGCGCGTCTCCTGTTTGACGAGGCTGCGTGCAATCAGGCTGGGGGTGTAACCCAGCTCGCTGGCCAGGCGTAGGATCCGTTCCCGCGTCACCTCTGGAATGCGAGGATTGCCGGCCAGGGCGCGCGAGACCGTCGAGTGGCTCACACCCGCCAGGCGGGCAATATCTTTGATCGAAGTGGCCGTGTTTGGCATCGACGTTCCATTCAGGTCGCGATCGTTTGCGCACACGTTTGCGCACGGGTTTTGATTATACCGCGCGTGGAAGGGGTGTCAAATTGGCGAGGTTGATCGAACGCGTCGATGGTGGCTCACGCGAAGGCGCGCAGGGGAAAAGGGGAGGCGACGGGACCGCCCCGAGAGGTCGAAGACATGGAAGCAGCTGACAGGTCTTGGCCTAGGGTCCTGCCGCCGGCTCGACCACGTGCCAGGTATCGGCGAGCCAGTCGATCACCACGGCCGCTGCAGCGGCGGGGGACAGTGTGTCGTTGTCAACCACCACGTCTGGTGCATGGGGCAGTTCGATGGTTCCGCCGAGGCCGGGTAGGTCTCGAACCTCACCACTGGCCGACCGCCGGTAGAGGCCTTTGGGGTCACGGGCCTGGCAGACGGCCAGCGGGCAACGAACCTCGACCTCGGCGAAGCGGGCAACTTGCTCACGAACCTGGCTGCGATAGGCCTGCCGGTGGCCGGTGGCGGCGATGAGGACGTTGACGCCGCTGCGTGCCAGCCACACGGCCAGGTAAGCTACCGCGCCGTAGAACCGGTCACGTTCGGTTTCGCTGAACGTGGCCTCGGGGGTCAACGCCTTACGCAGTTCGTCCGAGTCCAGGATGACGCTGTGTACATCCCGCGCAGCCAGTGCCTGGCGCACCAAACCGGCCAGGGTGGTTTTGCCCGAGGCGGGACGTCCCACAAACCAGACGACGAAACCTTCTGCGGTGTGTGTCACATCGGCCTCATCGCTCACGCGGCGCCTCCACGTAGGTCAGCAGCACCGGCTGATCCTCTGGACCCGTGTAGAGGGTCAAGCGCCCGTCGGCGATCGCGTAACGAAAGGCGGTGGCAAAACCGGCCAGGTAGAGCTCTTCCTGGGCCATGACCTCTGGTGAACACGCCTGCTGTGTCGTCTGCAGGCCACCGATGGTCAGGTTTGCTCCGGCGATGGTGTAGGTGCCGGTGTAATTGTTACAGCCGGCAAACCCGCTGATCTCCCCCTCTTGAAAGGTGACGGTGATGCTGGTCCCTGGCAGGGTTTTCTCCAGGACCCAGTTGGTGCCCTCGAGGGTGGGTGGCGGTTGGGTCGGCACTGGCGTGGCCGGGGCCACGATACGAATCGACTGATTTGTGCTGCCACTCAGCCCGTTGGCGTCTTGCACCTCCAGCACTACCGTGTAGGTGCCGGGCTGGCGGAAGGTGTGATCGACGAGCATGCCGTTGGCCGTACCGCCATCGCTGAAGTCCCAGGTGTAACGTACGATGGATGCGCTGCCACGCGAACCACTACCATCGAATGTTACAGATTCGCCCACGAAAGCTTCGACTGGCGCGCTGATCGCGGCCACGGGTGGCTGCGCCGGCACCGTCGTCGCGGTGGGCGCGGCGATGGTGACCTGCTGCCTGGCCTGGCCCTGCAGTCCTGTGTCATCGGTCACAACGAGCGTGACCTGGAAAGTACCCGGCGCCTGGTAGATGACCGTGACTTCGATACCTTGCGCCGTCGTGCCGTTGCCGAAGTCCCAGGTGTAATTCACAAGGGACCGGCCCGGCGCAGCGCTAGAATTGGTGCCGCTGAAGGTGAGCTGTTCACCACTCAGCGCCTGGGCGGGCCCAGAAATTACTGCTAACGGGGGTGCCGGTGTGCTGGTCGGTTGGGGTGTTGGGGGTGGTGCGACGACGGGCACGTTGTCGGTATTCGTCGGCTGTACCAGCGTGGCCGCGACCCAGCCCTGTCCGCTGGCCGCAGCGGGGAAACGAACCACCCACCAGCTGCGGTCGGCGCTACTGCCAACGACTTCCGCGGTCTGCCCGGCCAGCATGGTGCCCACGGTTGGATAGACACTCCCCGGACCGGCGTACACCGGTGCATTGGTGATGGCCGACACCATGGGGATGCCAGGTTCGGCAGTTGGCACGACCGCCGTGCCGTCCAGGCCAGGCGTTGGTGTCGCGTCTGGCGTGCCGCCCGAACGCAGGTTGAAGAACACCAGCGCACAGATCAACACGGTCGCCACCGTCAGCACCGCCGCACCGATCAGCAGCCAGCGGTTGGTGCCACCCGGTTCGATTTCGTCATCGAAAGAAAGCGGCGGTACCGTCCCGCTGCTGCCGGTGGCCGGTGACGTAACGGTGGGTGTGGCCGACGGCAGTGTGGGCGCCGGCGTGCCGGGTGGATAGGGTCCAGGTGTTGCGCCGCTAATCGGCCGGAGCCCTGGCGCAGAACCAAAGGCAGCCTGATCGGCCGCATCGAGGGCGAGCTGGCCAATGTGCAAGCCATCCAGCGCACTTTCCAACTCGTCCTGGTTGATGAAGTCGAGCGGCCGGCTCAAACGTTGTTCGATGCGCCCGACGTCGGGCTGGCTAAGTTTATAGACCTGGCCTGCCACATCCCCGAAAATAATGAGGGTTGAATCAGGGCGACGGATCACACGGCTTGGCGTTGGCATGTCAATTTTCCTCTCGTGCCGGCATGGGCGCACCTTCGAGCCACGCCCTGATGTGGGGCAGGGCTGCCTCAGCGGCCGCTTCGCCGGCCGCAATGGCCACTGCGGGTCGCTCGAAGCCAATGAATACGTCCATGTCAGCCGGGAGATCGGGTCGAATCAGGACATCGGGCGGATTGTCGCGCAGCCGGTACTCGGTCAGGGCAGAGATCATGATCATCTCGATGTGCCACAGGTCCTGGTAGGCACGCGGCATGAAGCGGGGACTGAGTCGCTGCACGATGGGCTGTTGTCCAGGGCGGTTGGAACTGAAACTGGGCAAAACATCGACCGCAATCACGAACTCGCCTCCCAGCTGGTGCACGACATCGACCGGAACGTTGTTCAGCAGTCCGCCGTCGACCAGGCGGTATGCCCCCAGCTCGACAGGGGCGAATATCCCTGGCACCGACATCGTGGCCCGCACGGCATCAGCCACCCAACCGCTCTCCAGGACCACTTCACGTCCGGTGACCGTATCGACCGCTACGACGGCAAACGGTCGCCGCAACGAGGCAAAGGTTCGCTGCGGCCCCAAGCGGTCGGCCACCAGGTCATAGACGCGGTTGCCCTTGAGAAGACCGTTCTGCGAGATACGCAGATCGACCAGGGACAACAGATCGGTGATGTTACCAATGGCGGCCAGGATGGTTGTTTCGATTTCACCGGGCGAGATACCAGCGGCGTAGAGAGCACCAACGATGCCTCCCATACTGGTTCCGGCCAGAACGTTGATCGGGATGCCCGCTCGATCGAGCACCTTGAGCACCCCGATGTGGGCCAGGCCGCGTGCCCCGCCGCCGCCCAGGGCCAGGCCGATGATACGATGTTTGGACATTTTGGATGTTGGATGTTGGATGTTGGGACACCGGGTGTTGGGGTGGGTGGCCGGTGTCCCAGGTTTGGATCCTTGTCAGGCTTTGTTGATGGCGTCGCTGGCGGCGTCTACGGCGCTGCTGGCGGCTTCGCTGGCTGTTTCGGCGGCGGCGCTGACGGCGTCACCGGTGGCCTCGGCGGCGGCGCTGGCGGTTTCGGTGGCAGCCTGGGCGGTTTCACCGGCGGCCTCCGTCGTGGCACCTGCTGTTTCAGCGGCAGCCTCGACGGCTTCACCGGCTGTGGTGGCGGTGACGGCGGCGATTTCGCCGATGACGGTGCCGCTGTTGGTGATGACGGCGGCGCCGGCGACCACGGCGTCTTGGGTGGCCTGCACACCTTCGACGTAGACACCTTCGGCGGTTGCGACCATGCCGGTGTATTCGACGCTTTGTGCATCGGCGGCGACGCGCGTTGTGCTGACGCTGTCGTTGGTGAGACCCACCGACATGGCGACGTCCTGGCCACCGGCCACGGCGTTGGCGATGTCAGCGGTCATATTGGCCACCATGACGTTGCCCCCGGCCTGCTGCAGCATCGACCGCAGCGCACTGACCTTCTGGTTGCCCAACACGGCGACGATCGCCGAAGTGCCCGGCTGCAGGGCGTTACCCAGCGAATGCAGCGTCTCGTTTTTGATGCCGCTGTCCCAGAATTTGGCTACGAGACCGCCGACCAGGGCACCGCCGATAGCGGATGTGACGATCGCCAGCGGGCCGGCAATCAGACCGACCAGACCACCGACCAGGCCACCCAAAGCGGCGCCCTTGCCACCACCGACATCTCCTGTTTCCTTGATGTGAACCTTGTTATTCTCATCGCGGCGCACGACGGCGATGTCTTGAATCTGAAAGTCTTGCTCTTTGCTGGCCGCCTTCAACGCCTGCATCGCCTGGTCGGCGGTGGTTTCGTCGTTGAACGCCGCCACAACGATTTGTGAATTCAACAGTTCGTCGGAATTGCTCATGGTCGGACTCTCCTTGTCGTTCGATGGTGTTTTGAATGTCAGCCGCACCACACAACCAGAACTGGTAGTCTGGTTTGGGCTGCGCCATGGAGTGTACAGCAGAGAAATGCATTTGACAAGTTCGCGGCAGGGTGCACGTAGCACCTCTTTGCGTGCATCTCTGGTTCTAAGGGCTCGTAAAAGAATAACTTCCCGTGCTTTTTTGATCGAATTTGGGGGTGGCGCTTGCACAGTTGCCATCTTTCCAAAAAGATGGCAACTGTGCAAGCGCCA
>CAZXQZ010000154.1:0-11119 GCA_964642445.1 uncultured Anaerolineae bacterium | reverse complement strand
ATAGTCCTGAGACACTCATTCCTCCCGGTTGTGCCGCAGGCAGCAGGTTCGGCATCTCCTGGCGGCGCAGGCTGGTTCAAAGAATGTAGGCTGCACAATGATCAAAGCCCGCGAACGATCGGACTTCGTTCAGTTTGTCACGACCACGATTTTAACACGTGCACCGGTACTTGTCAATCAAAGGCAGTAGCCAGGGATACATTTCAGGATGGGTGCAAGACTTTTCATTTGAAATGTCCTATGTTATAATCGCACTAGTTGTCACAAAGACTGCACCAACCAGCGCAGCAGGTGGCACAAACGATCAAAGTCACTCATGCCGTTGATTCCCCCACGTTGTGAGGCGCCTATGAATGTTCTCGAAAACTACGCGTTTATCGGTATCCTCGTGGCTGTTGGTATTGGGTTCCCAATTGTGGGATTGTTGGTGGCATGGATCCTGCGGCCCAAAAAACCAAACCCCATCAAACAATCTACCTATGAGTGCGGTATCGAAACGATGGGCGATACCTGGGTGCAGTTCAAAGCCCAGTATTACCTATTTGCCTTGATTTTTGTCATTTTCGATATCGAAGCCATCTTCCTGTTCCCGTGGGCGGTGGCGTACGGGCAGCTGGGACTGTGGGCACTGGTGGAAGTGGTCATCTTTGTGCTGATCCTGTTTGGCGGACTGATCTACGCCTGGCGTAAGAATGCATTGGAGTGGCAGTAATCATGGAAACTCTCCTCGATCCTGGGCAGTGGAGTCAGTGGCTGCAGAGTGTCCTGGTTGGCTGGGGAATTCCGGAGGGGTTGGCCACCTTCATTCGCCTGGCGGTGCAGGCCACTGGTATCCTGATCTTTGCCCTTACCCTGGTATTGGGACTGATCTGGTTGGAGCGTAAGGTGGCGGCGCGCATTCAGGACCGGCTGGGACCGAACCGCCAGGGGCCGTATGGTTTGCTGCAGACGGTAGCCGATGCCATGAAGCTGCTCAGCAAAGAGGACGTCACACCGAGCGCGGCCGATAAGCTGAGCTTCAACCTGGCACCCATCTTTGCCGTTTTCACCGTCATCATGCTGTTTGGCGTCATCCCCTTTGCCAATGGCCTGGTGGGCGCGGACCTCAGCATTGCGGCGCTATACATCGTGGCTTTGGGTTCCATCGGTATCATGGCCATCCTCATGGCCGGTTGGGGCTCCAACAACAAATACGCGCTTCTGGGTGGGTTCCGGGTCGTCGCCCAGCTGCTGAGCTATGAAATACCGATGATCCTGGCCATCCTGACGGTGGTGATCGTTGCCGGCACGATGTCGCTCAACGGCATTGCGCAGCAGCAGGGTGGGGTGTTCGGGTTCGGCTGGTACGCATTCGTCATGCCGCTGACATTTCTCATTTACTTCGTATCAGCGCTCGCTGAAGGTGAGCGCACCCCGTTCGACCTGCTCGAAGCCGAATCGGAAATCGTATCTGGCTACAACGTCGAATACAGCGGTATGAAGTTTGCCTGGTTTTATCTGGCCTTCTTCTTGAATACGTTCATTCTGAGCAGTATTGCAGTCACCCTCTTTTTGGGTGGCTGGCAGGGTCCTTTTGTCGAGCAGGTGCCGCTGCTCGGTGTCGTCTACTTCGGCATCAAGGTCCTGATTGTCATGTACCTCAACATGTGGGTGCGTGCCACTTTCCCACGTCTGCGTATCGATCAAATGATGAGCCTGGCCTGGAAAGTGCTCGTTCCCCTGGCCCTGCTGGGTGTGTTGATGACCGCCGTGGCAGTGAAGCTGCCGGGCGGCCCGGTCGTGCAGTCTGTTGCGTTGTTGGTGATGCAGCTGGCCGGCATTCTGATTGGCCTGGGAGTTGTCGGACGCAGCCTGCGCCTGGCCGCGGCTTCCGGGCAGAAGATCACGGCCGCGGCTAGTTCGTGAACCTGATTCCGTGCGGGTCGGCCCGGACGTGCGCCTGACGACCTGAACTGTGGAGGAGTATTTCGATGCCCAGTCTCCCCATCCCGTTGCCTACGGTGCCACAGGCCATTTTCCTGGGCCTGGCCACGTTTGTCTTGTTGGCGAGCCTGCTTTCGGTCGTGCTGCGTAACCTCTTCCATGCAGCTCTGTTCCTGACAGCGGCATTTTTCGGCATTGCTGCCATCTATGCCCTGCTGGAAGCGGAGTTTCTGGCCATCGTCCAGATTCTGGTGTACATCGGTGCCATTGCCACCCTGATCGTCTTTGCGATCATGCTGAGCCGCGGCATCACCAGTCAGGCTGGTCGACTCAATGCCCAGTGGAGTGCGGTTGCCATCGGTGTGGTGGCCCTGTTCCTCGTACTGATCACGATTACCGGCACGGTGACCTGGCTCACAACCACGGAAGTACCACCCGCCGACAGTATTGTCCGTATCGGAACCGACCTGGTCGGTTCGTACGTGGTTCCCTTCGAAGTCGCATCGGTTCTACTGCTGGTCGCCCTGGTCGGTGCGATCATGATTGCGCGCGAGCGCGAGTAGGGAGGTGGCATGGTTCCTTTGTCGTGGTATCTGACGTTATCCGCCGCCTTGTTTGCCATCGGTCTCTTTGGCGCGTTGGCGCGTCGGAACGCCGTGGGTGTGCTCATCGGTATCGAGCTCATCCTGAATGCAGCCAACATCAACTTCATTGCCTTCTGGCGTTACGGCAATCCGATGCAAATGACCGGGCAAATCTTTGCGATCTTTGTGATCACAATCGCCGCCGCCGAAGCAGCTGTCGGTCTGGCCTTGATCATTGCCATCTACCGCCTGCGCGGTACCGTTAACCTGGAGGAGGTTGACCTTCTCCAGGGCTAGGGTGACTCTCGCCCGTCCTGAGAATCGTCACAAGGCCCAACGATGCCCAAGACCCAACCAGCGGCTCGCCCAACCACGCCCGCCGACTTCGACGCCCTGTACGAACAGGCCGTCGAGTACCTGCACAAAGGGGCCTACAAACGTGCCGGGCGCATCCTGCACGCCCTCGAAGCTGCCCAGCCGGGCTATCGTGATGCGGCGGCCCTGGCGAAAATCGCCGATGAAGGCAAGCGGGCGCAAACGTTCGTGCAGTGGAGCGCAGCGCTGTTCATGGTTGTAGTCGTCGCGATCGTGTGGTTGGTCTGGCGGCCCAGCGATCTGTGGGTGTTGATCATCGGTGCACTGGCGTTGCTGGTGGGCATTGGGTTGTCGCAACAGGTTTACGCCCGGTTCCTCAGCCCGCAGCGCCTGGCCCAGAAGTAGCCATGACATGCGGAGTGCTGCACCCCCAGGTGCGAACCCCGCGGTAGGCAAGCAGCAGCATAGTTCATTGGAAGTCGAGGTTGTGCATGCTCAATCTCTCGTGGCTGATACCCGTTATTCCGCTCCTGGCTTTTGCCATCATTATCCTGGTTACCAATCGTGGTGAGCGACGTGCCAGCGCCCGGGCCAAACAGCTGAGCTCGACCATCGCCATCGTGGCGATGGCCATCACCTGGCTGTTTTCACTCATCGTGGTGTCGATCCCGGTCCTGGCCAACTACCACGAATTTGCCGAGCACCCGTTCGATATGACCTACCTGTTCGTTCCGACCGGTACGTCGGTGTTCGGCTATTTCGGTATCCTGATCGATCCCCTGGCGGCGGTCATGCTGCTGATGGTACCGCTGGTGTGCCTGATGATTTTCATCTACGCCCGCGGCTACATGTCGTGGCCCCACCACCTGAACGCAGCCAGTGAGTACCCTCGCCAGGACGAAGCGTCCAAGGAACTCGACCCACGCTACGGCCGGTTCTTCGCCTACGTGTCGTTGTTTGCGGCAGGTATGTTGGGGGTAGTGCTGGCCAACAACCTCTTCATGCTCTTTGTGTTTTGGGAAATCATGGGCCTCTGTTCGTACCTGTTGATTTCCTTCTGGTTTGAAAAGAAGTACTGGGATCCCAAGCAGATTACCCCCAAAGGGGCTGGCCTCAAAGCGTTCCTCACCACCCGCATTGGCGACGTGATCATGTTCTCGGGCATGGCGCTGCTGTTCGTCGTGACCGGCACCTTGAACTTCGAGGAAATCTTCCGCAACCCGGAGACGATGCATGGCCTGGCCGAGACGATGCTGCCCGGATTGGGTATCTCGTGGGCGGCTTTGATCGCATTCCTGGTCTTCTGGGGCGCCATCGGCAAATCGGCCCAGTTCCCGCTGCACGTCTGGTTGCCCGA
Source organism: uncultured Anaerolineae bacterium (assembly GCA_964642445.1). Lineage (GTDB taxonomy): Bacteria > Chloroflexota > Anaerolineae > SSC4 > Amarolineaceae > SSC4. The sequence continues at coordinate 6,940 of CAZXQZ010000154.1, read as the reverse complement.
CGCCATGGAAGGCCCAACCCCGGTCAGCGCCCTGATCCATGCTGCCACCATGGTGTCGGCCGGTGTGTACCTGATTATTCGCATGTTCCCGCTGTTCGAAGCGGCGGCCGAAACGGCGCCCTGGGTCATGCACTTCGTGGCCTTTATCGGTGCCTTCACCGCTATCTTCGCCGCCACGATCGCCGTCGCCCAGAACGATGTCAAAAAGGTCCTGGCCTATTCGACCATCAGCCAGCTTGGGTACATGTTTGCGGCTTTGGGCATTGGGGCCTACGTGGCCGCCACGTTCCACCTGATCACCCATGCTTTCTTCAAGGCTCTGCTCTTCCTCGGTTCGGGTGCCGTCATCCACGCCGTGGAACATGGCGAACACGAAGCGCACCTGGCCCACGGTCAGGGTGAAACGCACGGTCACGACGCCCACGGGCATGAAGACCATGGGCATGACACGGCCAGCGGCCCGCCGTTCGACCCGCAGGACATGATGAACATGGGTGGCCTCTGGCGACGTATCCCACGCGTCGGTTGGACCTTCCTCATCGGTGGTCTGGCCCTGTCCGGCTTCCCCATCTTCACCTCAGGCTTCTGGAGTAAGGACGAGATCCTGTCTTCGGCGTGGGGCCTGAACAAGCTGGTCTTCTGGACCCTGGCGGTGGCCGCGCTGCTGACAGCGTTCTACACCGGTCGCCAGATCTTCCTGACCTTTGCGGGCCAGCCGCGTACGGAAGCGGCGGCCAGGGCGGGCATTCCCAAAAAACTGCCCCGTTCCGGCTTGCGCATGTTCGACCTCATGACCTGGCCATTGATCATCCTCTCGATCTTTGCTGTGATCAACGGTTACATCGGGATTCACGAGGACTTCCCAATTCTGGGCCAGGTGGGCAACTTCTTCGAGCATTGGATCGGCGGCCTGGAAGAGGCGCTGCTGGGCAAAATCTACGTGCCCGAATTTACCTGGTTTGTGCTCATCACCTCGCTGGTCGTGTCCCTGGGCGGTCTCGGCCTGGCCTGGCTGGTGTACGGGCGTAAACCCCTGGTGGCCGGCCAGGTCGATCCGGTCAAACGTCTGTTGGGTCCGATCTGGACAGTGCTCAACCGCAAGTACTACTTCGATGAGCTGTATCAGGCCGTCTTTATCCGTCCGGCCGTGGCAACGGCGAACTTCTTTGCCCGTTTCGACCGCAGCGTGATCGACCGCATTGTCAACTTGGTGGGCATTACCTGGCGCTGGATCGCCAATGCGCTGCGTTCCTTCTTCGATGAGCCGATTATCGATGGCCTGGTCAACGGCGTGGGTGCAGTCACCGGGTGGTTTGGTGGCATCGTACGCCGCATCCAAACCGGCCAGGGTCAGAATTACCTGCTGTTTGCGGTACTGACCATCCTGTTGGTGCTTGGGTTCTTCTTATATACCTAAACTGCAAGCCGTGTGTGCCGCGCGCCTGGCTGGCCAACGACGCGCTGGCTCCACGCTGCTGGCAGCAGTGACAGCAATGTTGGCTGATTTGTTGAGGAGGCAGGTTACATGTCTTTTCCGTTATTGACGATCATCACTTTTTTGCCGCTTTTGGGAGCCGTGGTCGTCCTGTTGCTGCCCAAAAACAACGAGCGCCTGATCAAATCGTGGGCGGTGGCGATCAGCATCGTGCCCCTCCTGTTGTCGATCTATCTCTGGTTTTCCTATAACCAGACAACAGGCGGGTACCAGTTTGTCGAGATGCTCCCCTGGATTCCACAACTGGGTGCATCCTACCACATGGGTGTCGACGGTTTGAGCGTACCGCTGATCTTCCTGACGACGTTGTTGACCACGTTGGGTCTGTGGTATTCGAATCGGGTGATCAAAGTCCGCGTGCGCGAGTTTTTCCTGCTGTTTTTGCTGCTCGAGATGGGCATGCTCGGCGTCTTCGTGGCCCTGGACTTTGTCCTTTTCTACGTGTTCTGGGAGATCGGCCTGGTGCCGATGTACTTCTTGATCGCGATTTGGGGCCAGGCGAAAGACCGCCCGCAGTATGCGGCGATCAAGTTCTTCCTCTACACCCTGGTTGGGTCCGTGGCGATGCTGCTGGCCATCCTGGGCATCTATTTCGTCACCGGCACGTTCGACATCGTGCGGGCGGCCGAATTGAAGCCTTTTGCCAATGACATGGTGCTGGGCAGCCTGGCCTTCTGGGCGTTCTTCCTGGCGTTTGCCATCAAGGTGCCCAGTTTCCCGTTCCACACCTGGTTGCCTGACGCCCACACGGCGGCGCCTACCGCCGGTTCGGTGATCCTGGCCGGCGTTCTCCTGAAGCTGGGTGCCTACGGTTTTCTGCGCATCGTGCTGCCGACCTTCCCGAACGCTTTCAAGCAATGGGCTCTGGTGGTGGTGGCCCTGGGGGTGATCAGTATCATCTACGGCGCCCTGGTCTCGATGGCCCAATGGGACCTCAAGCGCCTGATTGCGTATTCATCGGTGAGCCACATGGGCTACGTGATGTTGGGCATCGGTGCGGCGGCGGCCGGGATCGGCATGGCCGAAGCCGGCACTTTCGACAGCCAGGCCATGGCCATCAACGGCGCCGCGCTGCAGATGTTCAACCACGGTATCATCACGGGTGGCCTCTTCTTCCTGGTCGGCATCATTTACGAGCGCTCCCACACCCGTGAATTGAAACGTTTTGGTGGCCTGGGCGCCAAGTTGCCCTACTTCTACGGCATCATGCTCGTGACTGCGTTTGCCTCACTGGGTTTGCCCGGTCTGGCCGGCTTCTGGAGCGAGTTCCTGGTGTTCCGTGGCGCTTTTGACATCGTAGCGGTCTACGCAGCGATCGGTGTGATAGGCATTGTGTTCACGGCGGCCTACATCCTATGGAAGATCGTGCAATTCGTCTTCCTGGGCGAATACGATGCGCACAAGATCGATCACTGGACCGATCTCGATACGGGAGAAGAAAAACACGATCCGGTTGACATGTCGCGGTTCGAGAAGGTGACGATGTGGCCGTTGGTGGCGTTCATGATCCTGTTCGGTATCTTCCCGACGCCGCTGATCAATTTCTTCAACCTGGCATCCACCGAACTGCTCAAGCGGCTGTAGCCCGGAAGGGAGCATGATCCTGTGAATGTTCTGTTGCTCCTGGCACCTGAATTCATACTCTTTACGTTCGGGCTGATCGTCTTTCTGCTCGATCTGGTGCGCAAGGACGAGGCGTCACCGGCCCTGCTGCAAGGCTTGACCCTGGCGGGTCTGGCGGCGGCGCTGGCGGCGTGTGTCCCACTCCTGGGACAGAACCAGGTTGTCCTGGACATGATGGTGATCGATGGATTGTCCATCTTCTTCAAGATGAGCGTCATCATCGCCATGATCCTGGTGGTGCTGTCGGCCGGCGAGTACATCGCCGCGCGCAGCCACAACCGCGGTGAATTCTACGCCGCGCTGCTGGCCGCCACCCTTGCCATGGCCGTTGCGGTCAGCGCCAACAACCTGCTTCTGATCTACCTGGGCATGGAATTCCTGAGCATCACCTCGTACATCCTGGCCGGCTTCCTGCGCAACGACAAACGGTCCAATGAAGCGGCGATCAAATACTTCCTGTACGGCTCGGTGGCGTCCGGCGTCATGCTGTATGGTTTTTCCCTGCTCTACGGCGCGACCGGCGGCATCTACCTGGCGGACCTGGCCAAAGTCTTCCAGGCAGACAGCGACGTCAGCCTGGCCCTGGGCCTGCCCGCCCTCGTCTTCATCATCACGGGCTTTGGCTTCAAGGCCAGCCTGGTTCCGTTCCACCAGTGGGCACCCGACACCTACGATGGCGCGCCAACACCCATTTCTGCGTTTCTTTCGACTGCCTCCAAAGCAACCGGATTTGCGCTGTTGATCCGCACCTTGACTATCGGGTTCCCCGGCCTGCAGCCGGAGTGGACGAACGGCCTCGCTGTCCTGGCCATGGTCACGATGACCATTGGCAACCTGGCCGCCCTGCGCCAGACCAATGTGAAGCGCCTGCTGGCTTATTCCAGCATCGCCCAGGCAGGTTACATCCTGATTGGGCTGGCGACACCGGCTGCCAGTGGCACGGCATTCAACGGCATCAACGCCGTGCTGATTTACCTGTTCGCCTACATTTTCACCAACGTCGGTGCCTTCGTCACCGTCGCGGCCGTGGAACAGGCGACGGGGAGCGTCGAGCTGAAAGACTGGTCGGGGCTGGTGCGCCGCCAACCTTTCCTGGCGGTGGTGATGCTGATCTTCATGCTGTCACTGGCCGGCATTCCACCCACCGCCGGTTTCATCGGTAAATTCTTCGTCTTCGGCTCGGCGATCCAGGTCGAGCAGTACCTCCTGGCGCTGGTTGCGCTCGTCAATGCAGCCATTGCCGCGTTCTACTACTTGAATGTCGTTCGCTACATGTTCTTCGAGCCGGCTGGCGATCTGGCACCGTTCCGAGTCAATCGCGCCGTGCAGGTCGTCCTGGTGGCGGCTGTGATCATGATCCTGGTGATCGGCCTCATGCCGGGACCGTTCATCCAGTGGGCGACCGAAGCTGCCGCGCCGATGCTGGCACTGCTCTGAGAGCGCGTGTAAGAGGGGTTTGCCCATTGCGTTCGCCAAGACGCAAAAAAGCATGTAATACACACCCGGTGACTACGGTCACCGGGTGATTTTTTGGTCGCACCCGGCGCTGTGCCGAAGTTTTGTCGTTCTGGTTTGCGTCTGGTACAATCGCTCTGCGGTGCCGATGCTGCGTCACACTGCACCGGTGCCGGCTACATCGACATCTGTAGGAGCCTCCGTAAAGCTATGCGTCGAGACATCAGCAATTATCGCCTGGAAATCATCGTCGCCACTTTAGCCCTGCTCGGCGTGATTTTGGTCGTAGTGGGTGCCAGCCTCCAGGATACCCTGGTGAATCGGGCACAGAACCTGGTCAGTGACAGCGCCAACGCCGTGCAAACGTTTGGCCACCGGCTGGACCAGTTCCTATCCAGCCGCTCAGCCTTCGACCTGATGGGCATCGTGCTGATCGCAGGTGCCACCATATTCCTGGCGTGGCGTGTCCGTTACCGGGTCATCCACTCGACGCGCTGGACGGCCAGGGCCTGTCCGGCGTGTGGTGGTGAGCTGACACGCGTACCGCGCCGTACGCTCGATCGTATGGCCGCCGTGCTTTTACCCGTTCGCCGTTACGCGTGCAACAACCCCACCTGCGGCTGGCAGGGGCTGCGCATCAGCCGCGGCAAACGACGCAAGGATGGCACACAACACAGTCGTCACTGAAAGTGACCACAAGACCGCAATGAAACTATCATCCCTGGTTTCCGTGCTGCGCATTGTGCGACAGCTGGGCTCCAACGACACCGACATCACCAGCGTCACCGCCGATTCACGCCGCGTGCAGCCTGGCACGCTGTTCGTGGCCATTCCGGGCGTCAACGCCGACGGGCACGAATACATCGCCCAGGCAGCCCAGCGGGGCGCCGCCGCCGTCGTTGGTGAACGCCCGCCCGAGTTGCTGCCGGTGCTCGACACCCTGTCTTCCCTGCCCTATTACCAGGTGGAAAACAGCCGGGCTGCCCTGGCCTGGTTAGCTGCCGCCTGGAACGGTTTTCCAGCCCGGCGTCTGACAGTCGTTGGCGTCACGGGAACCGATGGCAAGACCACCACCAGCAGCCTGGTTGCTGCCATTCTGCGCACAGCCGGTCGCGCCGTGGGCCTGGTGACCACCGTGAGCGCCGACATCAACGGCGAGACCATCGACACCGGTCTGCACGTGACGACCCCCGATGCGCCGGACATGCAGCGCCTGCTGGCCCGCATGGTCGATGCGAGCTGCGAGATTGCCGTCCTGGAAAGCACCTCACACGGCCTGCACCAGCGGCGTGTCGATGCCTGCGAGTTTGACATCGCCGCCGTCACCAATATCACACACGAACATCTCGATTACCACGGGACCTGGGAGGCGTACGCCGCCGCCAAGAGCCGGCTCTTTCGTGAGCTCAGTTATGCGGTCGACAAACCGGGTGCGGGCAAGGTGGCGGTGCTCAACGCCGACGACGCCAGTTTCCCACTGCTGACGGCTGTCTTGAACCAGGGCCGGCCCGATGTTCTGCGGCTGACCTACGGCCTGGACAACGGCATGGTACAGGCCGGCAACATCACGCACGCGCCCGATCGGACGTCATTCCTCCTGGACCTGGGACCAGCCGTCCGCGAATTTGCTTTACCGTCCGATCGGCGCCAGCTGCCGCTTCGGACGTCCCTCATCGGCAACTTCAATGTTTACAACATCCTGGCGGCCGCCTGTGTGACGATGGCGCTGGGCGTTGCGCCAGAGACTGTGCAGACGGCGGTGGCGCAGTTCCCTGGTGTCCTGGGGCGCATGGAGCGCATCGATGAAGGCCAGCCCTTTCTGGCGGTCGTCGATTTTGCCCACTCCCCGGTGTCGCTGGCCCGCGCCCTGGAGACGGTACGGCCGTTGGTGGCACCCAATGGTCGCCTGATTACGGTGTTCGGCTCTGCCGGTGAACGTGACCGGGCCAAGCGCTACCTCATGGGTTCGGTAGGGGGTCAGCTGGCTGACATCACCATCATTACAGCCGAAGATCCGCGCACGGAGTCTCTGGCAGAAATCTCAGCCGAGATCGCACGCGGCTGCCGCGAGGCCGGTGGTGTCGAGGGAGAAAGCTTCTGGCGCGTGGATGACCGTGCGCAGGCGCTTGCGTTTGCCTGTCGCATGGCGCATGCCGGTGATGTGGTCATTGCCTGTGGCAAGGGGCACGAGCGGTCGATGTGTTTTGGCACGACTGAGACGCCGTGGAATGAGCAAGAGGCGATGCGGGCGGGGCTGCGCGCGCGGGGAGGGAGTAGGGAGTAGGGATGGGAACGGATTACTGTCAACGGATTCGGGGAACGGATTGAACGGATTACTGTCAACGGATTCGGGAGATAGGGGTTGGG
>CAZXQZ010000153.1:0-11200 GCA_964642445.1 uncultured Anaerolineae bacterium | reverse complement strand
AACGGGCTTACGCGGCGAACCGCTGCCGTAGGCCGCGGTACTCGGCTAACAACGTGCTGTCATCCAGGGCCCGCTCGAACTGGCGCAGCCACTGCTCGACGTAGGCATCGTCCAGTGCAGATCCTTGCCGCCGAACGATACCCTCGACGTCCAGGTGATCCTGGGCGCGTGTCGAGACCAGCTTATAGACAATCAAGTCTTCAGCACTGCAGACGCGTACCTCCACGCCTGGCGGCATCTCTACGCTGCGGGCCCGCGCAATCGCGGCTTCATCGAACGACGTCTCGGCCAGCATGACGTCGATACGCGTGCCATCGGTGTCCTGAAAGAACGCCAGACCCTGGCGTCGCAGCGCCTCGTCGGGGTCGGCGTGCAGTGGCACCAGGTCGGCGAGCACCGCGAGGACACGGGCACGCTCGTCTCGTCGCAGCAGTACCTTGAGATCGGCATCGCGTGTCAACCGCGGCGTACCCCACACACCGACGGCAAGTCCGCCGATTACCACCGAAGGCACACCGATCTCTGCAAAGCGCGTTTGCAGCGCCGCTACCGAACGAGTCAGGTGTTCCATAGTCATCCCATCCGTCATTGCGTTGAGTGTGCACAGTCGCGCTTGTAGCTCGACCAGCGCCTGATTGCGCGATGCGCGAAACGTGGCTTCTGTCTGTTGCAGCAGCGGTTCGAACTCGCGCTGCAAGGCCAGGTACTGACGAATGCCCTGCTCCACCGACAGTGTACGCAGCAGCTCCGTTTCCTGCGCCTCGACCTCGGCCCAGCCCGCACGTAATTTGCGCAGCTCATGCATCGATCTACCTCAACCCTGCTTCGCGAGCGCGCACGATGGCCTGGGCGCGGTCGGCCACCTGCAGCTTGTTGAAGATGTTGCTCACGTGGTTACGCACCGTCTTGGGGCTGAGCACCAGCCGGTGGGCAATCACCTCGTTGTTGTGGCCGGCGGCGATCAACTGCAGGACCTCACGCTCGCGCTCGGTCAATTCAGGGAACACTTGAGGGGCAACGGTGGGGCGAGGCGCTGCAAAATAGCTCATCAAGCGCGTTGCGATGGCCGGCCCGAAGAGCGCCTCACCGCGCGCCACGGCACGGATCGTACGCAGCACCTCTTCCTGGTCGGACCCTTTCAGCACGTAACCACGCGCACCGGCCCGCATCGCGGCAAAAACCGAGTCATCGTCCTCGAACATGGTCACGATGATGACACCGATGTGCGGGCTGGTAGCGACGATGCGCCGTGTGGCCTCGATCCCATTCAGCCCTGGCATCTGGATGTCCATCAGGACGACGTCGGGCTGCAAGGCCTCGGCCTGGGCAATGGCGTCCTGACCCGTGGACGCTTCACCCACCACGTCGGCGTCCGGCACCGACGCCAGCAGCGAACGTAAGCCGCTGCGAAAGAGGGCATGGTCGTCAGCGATCAGGATATGGATGGGTTCCATGGAGCATCCTCAAATACCTTCGTCGATGATGGTTCGCAGCCTGGTTATAAACTCCGCCGGCGTCTGGATCAGCAGGCCGCTCTGTGCTGCAACCTCCAGTGTAAAATCCTTCGTATTGAGGGTCAAAAATCGATCGACCGCTGCCAATACGGCAGCGGCCAGGATTGGTGCGTCCTTGGCCTCGATGATCGACAACCAGCGTTCTGCTTCGTCTGGTGGTGGATCGTCGACTACCTCTCGTCGAATCGCAGCCATTTGTGCGGCAAAATTGGGAAGGGCCTGTGGCAGCTTGCGCCGCAGGTTGCGCTCGACCTCGTCCAGCACCTGTCGCGACACAACCAACGTGAAGAGTCCTACTTCGGCCAGTCGCAAAACGGCATGGCTGGCGCCTGTCGGGGAGGCAGCACCCGCAATCAACACATTGGCGCCGACGAAGATCCTACGCATTCTGGCTTCGACGTTCGTGCCAGATTTCGGTGCGCGTTTCGTCCAGGCCGAGCAAAAGCTCGGCCAACGTCACACCGTCCTCCGCCATCAACCGGGCAAACTCTCGGCTGAGTTGCGGAATGCGGGGTTGTTTGGTCGTCAGTACGGCAAAGTCGCCGACCTGAACCAGGTTGAGTATGTCGCCGTCCTGCGCAGCCAGGCTCTCACGCACAGGCTGCGGCAGCGTAATCTGTCCTCGTTCACGCAGGCGCACAGCATAGGTTCTCGTGTGCATCGTATCCACCCACCATGTCGGTTTGTGCGAAATTCTGATTTTCGCACAAGTTCATCTTATCGCTGACCTGTGGGGCTGTCAAATCAGACCCTGAGGGCTCGTGAAAGAATAACTTCCCGTGCTTTTTTGATCGAATTTGGTGGTGGCGGTCGCACAGACAGTTGCCATCTTTCCAAAAAGATGGCAACTGTCTGTGCGACCTACGGGGTCGCCGGATCGGCTGACAGGGCAAGTGGCAACGTGACCATGACGCGCGTGCCGCCCTCGGGCCGGCGTACCACCCGACAGGTGCCGCCAAGCTCGGCGGCGCGTTCACGCATCGAGGTCAGGCCGACGCCGGGTCGCAGCATATCGGGCAGCCCGTGACCATCATCGTCCACCGCCAGGTAGAGGATGTCGTCGATGCACAGCCAGACCGTGCACTGGCTGGCATCACTGTGGCGCATGACGTTGGTCAAGGCCTCGAGGGTGATGTGATAGGCGGCCACTTCGACCGCGGCCGGCAGCACGGGGAGTGAATCCGGGGCACGCACGCGCACTTGCAGACTGCCGGTGGCCATCCCGTGGGTGGCGACGAACTCGTGCAGGGCGCCGACCAGGCCGAACTGATCCAGCGCCGGCGGGCGCAGGTTGTGGGCCAGGTGGCGCACATCGGTGATGGCGGTTTGGGCCTGGTTACTGAGCTCACCCAGCACCTGGGCAGCAGCTTCGGGCTTCTGTGTCACCAGGTTACGGGCGGCATCGATCTGAAGGGCCAGGCTAGCGAGCTGGGGGCCGAGCCCGTCGTGCAGATCGCGGCGCAGGCGGCGGCGTTCTTCTTCGCGCGCGGCCACCAGGCGCTCACGCGAGCGCTGCAAAGCGGCGGTCAGGCGGACGGCGTGCACGGCTACCCCGGCCTGGCGTGCCACGTCGGCCAACAGCTGTGATTCGGCCGGCGTAAACGTTTCGCCCGGCGCGCGCACAGCCACAACCAGCTCACCGCACACTTCACCCTGGTAGGCCAGCGGCAGCCGTCGCAAATCGGCCGGGGCGGTCGGGCTGCCCGGTGCCTGGTAGATGGCACCTATTCCCGCGTCACTGGCGTCGGCCAGCGTGACCGCCACATAGGGCAGCTTGAGCGTATGCGCCAGGGTTTCGGCAATCGTCGGCAGCACCGCTTCGGGTGTCAGGGTGCCCTCCAGGCGCTGCCCCAGGCGCGACAGCACCGTCGCCGGGTCGTCGCGCTCACCGTACATCAGCCGGTTGACGGCCTGCTGCAGGTGCTGGCGCAGCGGCTGGAAGATCACCGCCACCAGGCCGGTGGCCAGGATCGTGATGACCAGGTTGCCGGGCACCTGCAGCGCCAGACTGAAACTACCGACCACCAGCGCGTAAAGACCAGCAATCAGCACCGTCAGTGTGCCATACACCAGGCTGCGGTTGATCAGCACGTTGATTTCCCACAGCCGGTGGCGCAGAACGATGAAGGTCAACGCGACGGGCAGCAGGGCAAAGAGGGGTGGAAAAATGAGAAACGCGATTTGTTCCAGGATCCGTTGGCCCCGCACACCGGGTGCGAGCGCCGGCAGGTTCAGCAGCAGCGCCACCAGGCCGATGAGCAGCGCCAGGGCGAGCGCCAGCCCCAACGCCAGCATCATCGTGCGCGACAGCTGGCGCGCCGGGTCGCTGCGAGCACGGCGGTAGCGCAGCGCCTGGGCCGTGATGCCGGTCAGCGGCACGAGCACACCAAAAAAGGCCACGAAGCCCGCCGGCTCACCATGTGTCGTCCAGCTGAACACATAGCCAAAAAAGGCAAAAACCAGCAGCGTCAGCAGGCGCACCGGCCACGCGATCCAACGCGGCGCGTGGAAGTAGACGCCAGGAATCGGCGGCAGGCGTCCATCGGGAAACAGCAGCAGTGCCAGGAGGTAGGTGCTGCCAGCAAAGATGTGCAGAATCTCGTGGAAGTTGCTCAATGCGGAGGAAGAGTATTCGAGCGCCGTGTGTGATTGGTAATTGAAGACGGCCGCGGTGCCAACCATGCCGAGCGCCAGCAGACGCGGCACCCAGCCGTCGGGCCGGCGGCGCACCAGGGCTATGCCCAGGACCAGGTTGAGCACGCTGAAGAGATACTGGAAGAAGATGAAACCGAAAGTGCCCGTGTTGTAGCGCGCGGCGTACAAATCGAATGCCAGCTGCTTCAGCCAAGGTGTGTCCAGGATGCGGTACCAGGCGAGATAGGCATCCTGCCAGGCCAATCCACGCGCCAACAACCAAGGCACCAGGCCAAGCACGAGCCACAGCACAACCGCCGCGGTATACAGACCGAAAAACAACAAAAAAAGCCAGTGTCCCCCACGCGCGTCCATGACCCTGCGGCGCGGCAGGGTTGGCAAAAGGTCGCGGGTGTTGTCGACGGCCATGCGTGTTTCCATTCCTGACGGCGAGAAACCGGCAAACAACGATGCCTATCCCACCTGTTCCAGCGGGCGTGGCGCAGGCGATGATGCCGTGGTAACGCGGCCGCGCGACGAACGCAGCGTCAGATACACGGTCACCATCAGCCCCAACCAGGGTAAAAGGTACAGGACAAAACCAAACAGGATGGTTGGTGCCGCAGCGTGGCGAATGCGGAATGCGGGAAAGCTTAGCATAAGCGCCCACAAAAGTCCAAACGCCAGCACAACCAGGGCACACGCCACCACCGTACCCAAGCGGTGCCGCCCTACCGGCATTTGGCGGGTGCGAACGGCCTGCACGCTCACGGCCAGGCTGAGCGCCCCCACCACGACGAGCCACAGCAGTGTTTCGGGCCAGGTGCGCGGATCGAGGGCGGTGTCGGGCCAGGGATTGACGAACCACAAGGTCAACCAGATGACCCAGGCTGCCACCGCGATCCACACGATACGTGGGGCAAATCGTCCGTCGGGCAGAATCCACAGCAGGACAAACAGCCCCGCCAGCCCGGCCACCTGCAGCAGGGGCGGAATCAGGCGCACGAACGCAGCGCTGCTCATCGTAGCCGGCAACAGCGGTCCCTGGTGAAAAAACGCGCCGGCAAACAGCAGCAGCACGACCGCCGCGAACTGTGGCAGCCCACCCGGCCCGTTCTGCCAGAAAATCAGCACAGCCAGGCCCAGGTAGCTCAATATGAAAGCCAGCATGAGCAGCGAGAGCACGCCATACGCCGTTTCTGCGCGTACCCCCGACTCGGTGTACACGGTAACCATGGCCGGCGGCAGGATCACCCGCTCGCCCAGCAGCGAGGACATGCTGATCAGCGCCAGGAGGGCCGTCAAGCCAAACAAAGCTACCCAGACCACCGATGTTTGGCGCGCGGGGGATCCGGCGAAGCGCTGTTCCAGGAACGGCACGAGCCATGCCAACGCCAGGCCGAACCCGACTGGCAGCACGCCAAAAAGCACAATTCCCGCCAGCGGCGACAGCAGGCCGAATTCACCGCCGGGCTGCGAGGCGAACAGCGGCACGACGAGCAGCAGCAGCAGGGCGATGCCCAACAGTAGTCCTAACCAGACATCCGGCCAACGCCAGACACGGCGCAGCGCGACGTACAGCAGGCCCAGCGGGATTCCCAGGATTGCGCCCATCAACAAAATCAGCACGGTTCCCGTGAGGGTAAAGGATGGCTGGCTGCCAACCACCAGCGCCACGATGCGCATGGCGAGACGCGCCCCGATACCGCCGATCACTGCGCCCGCCAGCAGGCCGGCCAGGGCACCGTTACGTAGAGAGTTGAGATTGACGATCACGAGCTGACCCTGCCAGCGTCACGCAGCAACCAGGCCAGGCCCGCGCCGGTGATGGCACCAAAGAGCAGGCCCGACAACACCAGGCTGACCAGCTCGCGTCCCTCGGCGCTCAGGCCAAACAGAATGGCCAGGGTCAATCCAAGACCCACGGCGTTGATCGCCATCCACCAGGCGGCACGCGCCACGTACCGGCGTAAAACCAGCCACTGTGCGGCACCCAGCCACAGGCCCAGTACGGCAAAGACGGCCGCCGGTAGGAGGGCTGATGCAAACATCTCGTCACTGCCGTTCATGACAAGCAAAATGACGCCGATCCCGGCCGCGCCGGCCACGGCACTGAACAACACCCAGCGTCCCGCCACCGGCAGGCGGCCGCGCCATACGATCGATTGTGCGAGGGCGATGGCACCAAACAAGGCACCACCCATGACCAGCCCAACAACGAACAGGGCTGGCCCCTCACCGATGGCTTGCATGAGGGTTTCACCGATCGACCAGCCGAGGGGCACACCCAGCAGGCCGCCGGCGACCATGCCCAGTGTCGTGGCGACCAGCCAGGCCAGCCACACCGTGATCACCCAGGAGGTGCGCGTGCTTTGAGTTTGGGAGAGGTTCATGGTTGTTGCTCCTTTCAACGAGTGCCGTCAACGAACGAATGCCGTCAACGAATGGGCAGAACGAATGAACGAATCACGTTTCATGCTTCCGATACTATACACCGGCTCCCATCCCGTTGTCATGGGACTGTTGTCCCGATCGAGTGGGAAGTTTGGGGCGGGTGTATCGCAGTTTTGTGGCCACGAATGGCCGCCAAGGAAATGGGGGCAACGAATGAATGAGCGCCACGCGGCCCATTCGTTCATTCGCTCTGCCGCAGGCATTCATTGACGGCCATGCCCCAGCTGTGTTACACTACCTCTGTTGCCAGTCGATGGAGGTACAGCCAAATGCTTGACCTTCCGCTCACTTTGCTGTAAACTGTTGGCAACGACTGCACCCTGGCACCCAGGGTAACCCTCAGATCTCAGCTCCAGACGAATCTCGGCCGGCCATTCAAGAATGCCGGTCCAAGAAAACTGCGCGGTGCCCTGGTCACTCAGCCAGGCAATTTGACTGGTCTGTTCCCGACACCGGCTCCCCGTGACGCCTCGTTTTCCGGTGATATCGGCACCGCCGGACAAACTGCGCATCGTCGACCGTTGATCATCCGAAGTCGCGCTGACCTTTGCGACTTCTCACAGTAGAAAGGAGTCGATGATCCCCATAACCGATACCCTGACATTATTGGCCCGCCTGTGCCCGATCAAGCCACATCTGTTCGAGGAGGAAATACACATGCAACGCAAGTCCTTCCAATTTCTGGCGTTACTCATGCTGCTGGTGCTGGTAATCAGCTCCGTGCTGCCGCTGGCTGCCCAGGAGTCTGCACCACCAAGCCAACCCACCGGGCCTGTCCAAATCGTCGAAGTCACTGGCGACGACGCCCTGGGCACGGCCGCTGAGGCCGGCGCCTCGTTCACCGACATCCCGGCCGGCATGGGCTTCTTCAACGAGACCGAGCCCAACGACACCGCGGCCACCGCCAACGCGCTGCCCGGCAGCCAGGTTGCCGTCTACGGCACCATCAACCCGGCGACCGAGGTCGACTTCTTCTCCTTCACCGCCACCGCCGGCGACCGGGTCTACGCCGCCACGCAGACGCAGTGGTCCAACGGCGGATCGACCGACACAACCCTGGACATCTACGCCTCCGACGGCACCACGGTGCTGGAGACCGATACCGACAACGGCAGCTTCAGTACCCTGTCCTCGGCCATCGGCGGCACGATCATCCCGGCCGATGGCACGTACTACATCCGCGTGGACGGCGCGAGCACGACGTCGAGCATCACGCCGTATTACCTGCACGTCCGTGTGCAAAGCGGAACGCCCACGGCCGAGGTCGAACCCAACAACGACCTCGCCACGGCCACGCCGCTGGCCGCCTCGGGCTGGATGACGGGTACGATGCTCGCAACCACCGATCCCGATCTCTTCTCCTTTACCCTGAACGCCGGTGATTCGGTGTACCTCGGCCTGGACATGGACCCCGGCCGTGTGGCCAGTAACACCAACTGGAATGGACGCCTCGGCTTCGGGGTGTTGAATAATTTCTTTCTGGTTGCCAACGATAGCAGCACGACCAAGCCGCATGCTGAGGCCTTCTTCATGACGGTACAGCAGGCCGGTACCTACTACGCCTACGTCGACAGCACCAGCGCAACCGGCCTGGGCCCCAACGCACGCTACAACTTGAGCGTCAGTATCTACTCCAAACAGGCCCAGAACAACTGCACCACCTTTACCAGCACCGACGTGCCAAAAACCATCGGCCCCGGCGTGGGCACGGCGACGTCGACCATCGTGGTGCCGCCCACCGTGACCTCGTCGATCCAGGATATCAACGCCACCATCGTGCTGACCCACAGCATCATGGCTGACTTGGACGTCACCCTGGTCGGGCCTATCGCGACCAGCACCCCCCTGTTTACGGACGTTGGCGCAACCGCCACCGGCGGCGAAACGCAGATGAACGTCGTGCTGGACGACCAGGCGGCACTGCCCATTGGCACTTTCACTGTCGTCTCCGGTATGGTCAATCAGCCCGAGCAGCCTGGCCGCCTGGCCACCTTCAACGGGACACCGGCTGGCGGCACGTGGACCCTCCAGCTGGCCGATGATTTGGCCAACACCAGCGGCGGCATATTGTCCAGCTGGAGCCTGGAGATCTGCGGCGACCCGCCACCGCCCTACGCGATCGAGCTGAACAAAACGGTTGGCACAGTGCCGGCCGTCTGTGCCACCACCGACTCGGTCACGGTGCCACCGGGCGGCTTCGACGTCTACTACTGCTACACCGTGCGCAACACCGGCCTCAACACGCTCAACGTCCACGACCTGGTCGACAGCGAACTGGGCACGATCTTCACCGGCGTCAACTACGCCCTGGCTCCCGGCGCGACCTATTCGCACATCCAGCAGGCTACGATCTACGAGACGGTGACCAACACCGGTACCTGGACGGCCTACAACCTGCCCGATGGTGGCCCAACGGCTTCAGATTCCGACACAGCCACGGTCAACGTGCGCAGCTACTGCCCGGCGGGCTTCGACGAGGTTACGCTCGACTACGCGTTCTTCGACAATCCCTTCCCGCCGTCCGGCTGGACCGTTACCAACACCAGCGCCAACTGCGTCGCCCCCGGCGTGCCCGAGTGGACCAACACCAACCCCGCCAATCGCGCCAACCTGACCGGTGGCACAGGTCCCTTTGCCATTGCCGACAGCGACCGCTGCGGCTCCGGCAGCACGCTGGACACGATCATGACCACCGGTCTGCTCGACTTCACCGGCCTGGTCAGCCCGACGGTGTCGTTCAACACCGACTACAACGACCTCGCCACGGGCGGCGA
The DNA here is from genome assembly GCA_964642445.1 of uncultured Anaerolineae bacterium. Lineage (GTDB taxonomy): Bacteria > Chloroflexota > Anaerolineae > SSC4 > Amarolineaceae > SSC4. Next base: position 1,824 of record CAZXQZ010000153.1, on the reverse strand, counting down.
CCAGGGGCTGTTGGACGTCAGCACCGATGGCGGTGCCACCTGGGCCAACCTGTTCACCTGGGACGAGGACCATCGCGGGCCCCTGCTGGTCGACCAGGTGTTGACCGGCGCGGCGGGCGACAACGATGTCCAGGTGCGCTGGCACTATGCACAGGGTACGTACGACTGGTGGTGGGAGGTGGACGACGCCTTCATCACCGCCTGCGAGCCGATCCCATCCAACCCGGCCATCACGCTCGACAAGACCGTCGGCACCGATCCCAACGTCTGTGCCACGACCGACGAGATCACCCTGCCCTACGGCGGCGGCGACGTCACCTACTGCTACGAGGTGACCAACACCGGCGACGTCAGCTTCAACACCCACGACCTGGTGGACAGCGAGCTGGGCAACATCCTCGCCGGTTTGAACTACCTGCTGACGCCGGGCGCGTCGGCATTTGTCACCGAGACGACCAATATCGCCGTCACGACCGTCAACACCGCGACCTGGACAGCTTACAACCTCTCTGAAGGCGGCGGCGTCACGGCTACCGATGTGGCGACCGTCACGGTCGAACTGCCGTCGCCGGCCATCACCCTCGACAAAACCGTCGGCACCGACCCCAGCGTCTGCGCCACGACGGATGAGATTACGCTGCCGGCAGGAGGTGGTGCCGTCACCTACTGCTACGAGGTGACGAACACCGGTGATGCAACGCTCAACCTGCACGACCTGGTCGACAGCGAGCTGGGATCACTCCTGAGCGGCTTCCCCTATGCGCTGGCACCCAGTGCATCGGCCTTCCTGACGGAAACGACCAACATCGCCGTGACGACGGTCAACACCGCCACCTGGACGGCCTACAACGCCGGTCCCATCAACCAGGTTTCGGCCACCGACACCGCCACGGTCACCGTGCCGGGACCGCGTGTGCCCAACATCGACGTCTACCCACTGAGCCTGAGCAGCTCGCAGCCGCCGAACGTGGTCATGCAGGATACGCTGACGATTACCAACACCGGCGGTGGTGTGTTGAACTGGCAAATCTTCGAGGAGCCGGTGGTCATCCCAACGGCGCCCACCGGCGCACAGCCCACCGCACCCAGTGCCTGGCAGCCCGACGAGGCGGCGGAACGCAGTGGTGAGGACGGCTTCACCCCGGCAACGCTGCCCACGCGCGACCCGGCAGCGCACGCCGCGGCGCGCCGCCTGCTGCTCACCACCGGTCTGCTGCTGGTCCCCGACTCGACCAACGACCGCGTGATGGCCTTCGATCCGACGACCGGCAACCTGGTGGATGCCGACTTCATCCCTGCCGATCCCACCAACCTGTCGACGCCGAAGAATGCGATCCTCAGCGCCAGCGGGGACAGCATCCTGGTGGCCGACCAGATCGACGACGTCGTGCAGGAATACGACCTGGATGGCAACTACCTGGGCGTCTTCGCCCCGGCGGGTGGTGCCAACACCGCGATCCTCGACAACATCACCGGTATCGACCTGAAGCCCAACGGCAACCTGCTGGTGGCCGTGCAGAGCGGTGCCAATGCTGATTCGGTGGCCGAGTTCGATACCAGCGGCAACTACCTGGGCAACTTCGTCGCCAACGCTGCGGGTGGCCTGGACGGTCCCTTCGACGTCTATCCGCGCACGGCGGACTGGCTGGTGCCGAGCATCAACAGTGACAACGTGCTCAGCTTCGATCTCACCGGCGCACCGCTGGGGGTCTTTGCGGGCAGTGTCTCCTTCGGCGAGCAGGTCGCGGGCGCCAGCAACAGCAATGTCCTGGTGGCCAACTTCAGCACACCCAATTCGGGCGTCATGGAGTTCACGTCGGCGGG
>CAZXQZ010000152.1:0-11227 GCA_964642445.1 uncultured Anaerolineae bacterium | reverse complement strand
ACGGCAACCGCGGCCTTCACCCGCACGCCGACAGCGTCACCCACGGTCACCCCGACCGCTACGCATACGCCCACTGTGCTGCCGGCGGAAGTCCTGGCCAAGATCGAGATTCTGTGGCCGCACGATGGTCTGCCACCCAGCCAGGCCACCCTGGCCAATCTCACGGCCTACCTGTTCACGGATGAGGCGCTCAATCCGGTGGCCTGTGCCTGGGATCCGGTCGTGCGCCTGTGGCAGGCGCGCAACGGCGAGCCGGCACGGCCCAGCGCCGTTGGCACACGCCGCCTGGTAACACAGCAGGGGCGCACGTTCCCGGTGTGGGACTTCAACGATGTGGACATCAGTGCCGGGCGCAACCCGGCCAATACACTCTTCTTCTACGTCACGGTCGACGGGGTACCGACACGCCACAACATCTGGTCGCACGGCATCAGCCCCACTGCGACACCGCCCCCGCCGCCGGTACCATTGGCGGCCGTGACCGGCCTGCCCCCGGCGGTCGATGCTGCGATCGTCTCTCTGCTGCGCGAGGCGGGGCTACCCATCTCACAGGCCACCCGCGCCGATCTCAGCGCCTATCTGTTCGAATACGATACCGCGCGGGCGGTGCTGGCCAACGGCCAGGCTGCGCCCACCGTGCAGCTGCACAGGTCGCTGAACGACGGCGTAAACATGGCTGGGCTGGGATTGGCCGGTGCGCCGCGGGCGATGAACGAAGGGGAAGTCAGCTGGACGGCGTGGGACTTCGTGGGCGTGGACGTCAGCCCCGCACGGGACACGTCAAACCGCCTCTACTTCTGGCTGGACGTGCCCGGCAGCGAGACCTATCCGAACATCTGGGCCTACGGCGCCGACATTCGCACGAGCTTCCCGGTGACCGACCTGCCGGCGCGGAGCTGCGGGGAATAGGGGATGGGGGTTGGGTGTTAGGGGTTTGGAGGATGGGTGGAATTCGACCCCAACCCCCATCCCCTAACCCCCGTACCCTACGGTGCCAGGTAGGTAATGGTCAGCTTTGGGCGCTGCGCTGGCACGCCCCAGCGGCTGGCGGCCAGGTCGTACTGCACCTGGGCCTGGCCGGTGGCTTCCATGACCAGGCCGAAGTTCGTGGCTGGGTTCTGCACCCAGGCTGCGGCCGCATTCGTGATGTTCCACGCGTACCACTGCCCGGCACCCGTCACCACCGCCGTCGCCAGGGGCGTTGCGGCGCGATCGCTGCTGCCCTGCGCACCCGCTACCTGCCACGCGAACGCAGCGCTGGCCTGGTTCCAGGTCGCTTCGTCGGCGGCCCAGGGGCGCAGTAACTGGTAGACGCCAGCATCGAGCGGGTGCTGATTGCTGCTGGCATCTGCGTAGAGCGCCAGGGTTGCCTCAACGACCGTGCTGCCACCCGGTACGACGCCTTCGAGATCGAAGCGCAGCAGGGCGCTGGCGACGGCAGGCGCGCGCAGTCCCAGGGTGGCCAGGTTGCTGAAGTTGCTCGTCGGGAACCACTGGTTGATCGTCGTGTCGTCGGCGCCCTGGTAACCGTTCTCACCCGCCTGCACGGTCACCACCGTGGGCTGGAGGGTGCGCGGCCGGTAGGTCAGCGTCAGCTTGGGACGTCGCGCGGGATCGCTGGCCTGGGCGCTGGCGTACGTCCATTCCACCTGCGTGCTGCTGTTGGCTGTGAGCAGCAGGCCGTGATGGCTGGTTGGATTCGCAGTCCAGGCCGCGACCTGGCCCGTAATGTCGAACTCGACCCAGTGGTTGAGGCCACCCGTCTGAGCACTGGCCGCCGGCGTACTGCTGCGGTCGCCCGCTCCACTCGCACCCGGTGCCTGCCACGTTTCACCCGCCCGCGGTCGCTGCCAGGTCACACTGGTCTCGTCCCAGCTGCGCAGCAGGGGATAGAGTGTCAGCTGTTGAGCCGCCGGGTTGGTTTGCCCCACCGGGTACAGGGCCAGGTGCGCTGACAGGATTTCGGCCTGCGAATTGAAACCAGGCAGGCCGTCCAGCTCGAAACCTAGGATGCCGTGCGCACCGTTGGCCGTGCGTACGGCGAACGCCGCGCCAGTACCGTCATTGGTGGTGGGGTACCAGCTGTGCAGAGAGGCGTCACGGCTGCCGCTGTAGCCGTCCACGCCCTGCTGTAGGATCACCGTGATGGGCGTAGCCGTGGGCTGCGGCGTTGGGCTGGGTGTTGACGTGGGGGTCAGCGTTGGCGTCGGCGTATTGGTTGGCGTGGCGGTGGGGGGTGCCGGGGTCGCCGTATTCGTCGGCGTGGCCGTCGGTCCGCTCGTGGGCGTCGAAGTCGGTGTCGCCGTCGCCGGTGTCGTGGGCGTGGCCGTAACGGTCGGCGTACGGGTCGGCGTGGGCGTGGCCGTACAGGTCGTGCACGGCGTCGCGGTGGGCGTCGCAGTTGGAATGTCGCCCGGCAGCAGGTATTCGATGCGCAGAATCGGATGATAGTCGCGCGTGGGATGATCGCTGCTGGCGAAATCGTACTGGATGTTGCGGTTCGAATAACCTTTGAGAACCAGGCCGCGGTTGCTGCTCGGGTTCTGCAGCCAGCGCTCGACGATGTCGCGCAGCTCGATGCGTACCCACCGGTTGGCACCCTGGATGAAGCCCCAATCCTCGGCCTCGGCGGCCCGATCCTGGGTCGTGTGGTTGGCGCCGGGCAATCCCCACGGCACACCGTTCTGCGCCTGGTACCACGTCACCTGGTTGGCGGTCCAGGAGCGGAAAAGGTCGAACGTGCGCACGTAGAAGCCACCGGTGATGCTGGCATTCAGCGCATACAACTTGAGATCGGCGCGGATGATCTGGGCATTACCCGGCAGCTGGCTGGCCAGGTCGAAACGGATGAGCGCCGAAAAATCGTCCGGGTGGCGGATGGAGAGCTTTGGTTCACCTTCGAAGATGCCGGTCGGTGTCCAGTTCGACATGTAGGTGTCGCGTACACCCTGGTATCCCCCCACACCGTGCTGCAGCGTACGCACGCGCACCGGCGGCGCAGTCGTGGATGTGGGTGTCGGCGTGGGTGGCGTGCCGGTGGCCGTCGCGGTGGCCGTCGCGGCAGGTGTGGGTGTCGGTGTCGGCGCACCCGGCGGCAGGGCGTAGCGGATCTGCAAGGTGGGTCGCTGCGTCACGTCAGCCCATTCGGCGCTGGCCAGGTTGACCTGCAGCGTCGAGGTGCCGGCGGTGCGCAGCAGCAGACCGCGATTACGCAGCGGTGCCGCCTGCCAGGCACGCACCGCGTCTGTCACGTCCAGCTCCACCCAACTGCCCGCACCGGTGACCTCCTGCGCATCCTCGAGCACGGCACGGTGATCGATCCCCACACCGCTGGCCCCCGGCTCGGCCCACGGCTGATTGGCCGACGCCCACTGCCAGGTGGCGTAGCTGCCTGACCAGGGCCGGAGAAGCTGCACGGCTTCGAGCGTGACAGGACCCGGAGCCGTGCGACCGGCGACAAAGAGGCGCAGGGTTGCGTCGACCACTGCCACCTCGGCGGGCAGCGGTGTCAGGTCGAAGGTCAGCAGGCTGTGGGCGCCGCTGCGTACGCCCATGACGTCGTTGCTGCCAAAATTGCGCATGGGGAAAGCCGCGCTGAGCATCGTATCGCGGCTGCCGTTGTAGGGTTGGCCGTTGGGCAACGGCCCCCCCTGCTGCAGCGTCAGGGTGATGGTAACCGGTGGCGGGCTGCTGCCATGCGGCTCGACCTGGACGAAGTGGATGACCTCGTTGCCGTCACCCCGGCTGTCGATGCGAAAATCACTGCCAGAATGGTTGCCACCGCCGGGTTGTTGGTTGGCAAATACGGCACCGGTGGTTGTGAACGTGACCGTCTTCCAGGTGTTGGAGTTGGTTTTCTGCACGACACCGGCGCTTTGATACAGGTTGGATGCCGTCGGGTAACTCAGCTCCCAGCGGTCGTTGCCCTGGTCCAGGTAGATCACCGTGATGTCGAGTGGGGTATCACCGTGCAGCGCCACATAACCGTCGGCGATATCGAAGTACATGTAGGGATTGTTTGGTGCATCGGTCCGCCGGGTGAAGCGTCCCTGCGGTTCCGGTCCTGTATTCCACAGCGCCACCGTGCGACCACCCGGTACATCGTCATTCTGCCACAACCAGAACTCGTAATTGCCGCGGTCCGGGTACCAGGTTTTCTGCGTCTCGCGCAGGGCAACCCAAACGCTGGGCGTCGTGTCGAGCGTGCGGCCGAGATGGGCATTGGCGAACTCCAGGAGCGGCCGGCGAGCCGGATCGGTTGTGATGTCATCGGCCAGGACCATATAATCTGCATGTTTGTCGAGCCCATTGTAGATACCCCAGGTCGTACCGGTGACGCCTGTCAGCAGATAGTCGTAACTCTCCCAGCCGATCGGTACCCGGTTGCCCCACTTGCGCATGAGATCGAAGGCCCCGGACTGGTAGAAGCTGTAGGCAGGGTTATCGTAAACGACCCCATCGTTGTCGGGCGTCAAGCCGTTGTGTTTGAGGCCGATGCCGCGCGCGGCGGCGAAATCGACAAACTCACGCCGTTCGGTCTGGTGCTCGAATATCGATGCCATTTGCAAGAGCAGCGGCGTCTGGGAAAATGCATCGTCGTAGAGGGTGGTGATGGCCTGCACGGTCTGCACCCAGCGTGCCGAGGTCAGGCCGCCGGCGCGGGCGCAGGCTACGTATTCCGGGTCGGTCGGGTGGGTTTCGCCGAAGGTCCCCACCCCCATCTCCACCCAGGCCAACCGGGGATCACCGTCGTAACGATCGGCCAGGGCTTGAATGAACGTACGGTAGGCCGCCTGGTAGCCAGCATCCCACGTCTTGGGGATAACCCAGCCGGCGTCGCAGGTCAACCTGGCACTGGGGTACTGGACGTAAACCCAGTGCGGCACCATGTTGCCCCCGCAGCAGATACCCGAATAGGTGGTGATGCCGAGCCCGGCGGGCAGACTGCGTTGGGTGGTCGACTGCAGCCATTCATCCACCAATGACCAATCGTAGACACCGGGTGCGGGATTCAAGCTGTGCCATTCGAAGATGATGTTGCTGCCCACAATCGGCACGACGCGCGGATCGAGGTCACTGAAGTCCTCGAAGGCATAAACACCGGGATGCGGTCCATAACGCGCCGGCGCCTGCGGGTCGAAGGTTGTCTGGGCTGCGCCTGGTATGGCGGCACCGGACGCCACCAGCACGATGGCCAGGGCCAGTACCACCAGCAGTTGGATGGGTGCCGCGCGCCACCGCACAGACTGTGTGGACGCATCGACAGAGCCCGGAAACACGTGTGTGCTTGGGCGGCCTGGCGTATGGTTACGAGAAGACGCTTTGGACATAGTCTACCTGACTGACCCGGGAGAAGATTGATGGTACGGCAGTATATCAGTCCAAGCTTAAGGTAGCATGAATGGGGCGCTGTGACAAATTTCAGTTTGTTCACAAACCAAAACGGGGTGTTGGCCACTGTGGACTCATCACAGCCGCCAACACCCCTCTGCTCGCGCCCGAAATCGGTTGAGATGTTACTTGGACGTAACCTTGATCGTGCGTGGGCGCACCGCCTCGGCCTTGGGCACCCGCAGGGTCAACACACCGTTCACAAACTCGGCTTCGGCCTTGTCGGCTTGCACCGGCACATTCAGGGTCAACGTGCGGCTGAAGCGACCGTAACCGCGCTCCTGCATGATGTAGTTGACGTTGCCCAGCGGCGCCGGCACTTCGCCCTTGATCGACAGCGTTTCACCCTCGATCGTAATCTCGACCTCTTCGGGGTTGGCACCCGGCACCGAGGCCACTATCACCAGCTCGTTCTCCGTGCTGTAGGCGTCGATGGGCAGCCGGTAGACGTAAGCCCGATCGCCCTCACCCGGTGTGCTCCACGACGGGCGCACAAAACTCTCTTCGAACAACCGATCCATGGCCTCACGCAGGCCGACCATCTCACGCAGCGGTTCCCAACGCGTCATCATACGTGCCATCTTTTAGTCTCCTTCTGTCTGTTTGATGGGTGTCTGTTCAACGATAAACTATTTTGTCTTGACGGCCAGTCGCTGGGGCTTGACCTGCTCCGCCTTGGGCAGGGTCAGGGTCAGCATCCCTTCGCCGGGCATGCGTGCCGGGAGCAGTGCGCCCAGCGGTCGGACGAAACTCTCTTCAAAGAGCTGATCCATGGCCTCACGCAGTGACAGCAGATCCCGTTTTGGTTCCCAAATCGTCATGTTTGCCATAGATGTTACCTCCTGCATTGTCGCATCGATACTTCAGCCGGAACATTGGCACGGAAGACTTTGCTTCGACATCCCGTACTATGCCACATCTGCGTTAGATTGATGTAAGACGAGCGTTAGAGTTGTGTTTGAGGGAAGAGAAGGGCATACAAACCGTGCAGTTTGTATGCCCTTCTTGAAGCATCGATTGGCCCGCCTCATGGACGGGCACGAACGGGTTGCGTCCTGGCCTAACGAACCATCGTTGCGGCCATCGTGGCCACCGGCTGGGCATCCGGTGGTAGCGCCAGGCTGCTGGTATCGACCTGGCGCACGCCCGTGATACCCTGCACGATCTCCAGAACTACCTCGCGATCGACCATCGGCGCGGCACCGATGACCGCCACCTGGCCGAGGTACGCACCGACGCGCAGGTGGGCCGCGCGCGTGCGTGGATCGCTGGCCAGCGCCTGCGCGACGTCTGCCTCCAGGACATTGTCGGCAACCAGGTGGTTGACCAGCGGGACATCCCCCAGGTTGGCGCCTACCCAATGCAGAGCACTACGCGCGATCGTCTCGGTACGCACAGCACCATAAATTTCGACCCCTTGCGGGCCGGGCTGCACAGCGACAAAGTCGCTGGCGTGGCGGAATGGATCGTAACTGGCAAGCACGCGTCGAACCTTGACGGCCTGCTTGCTAAAATCAGACAGATTGGCCATAAGGAGCCTCCTCATTACCCTACCGGCGTCGAGCCGGGTCGTATGAACACTGCGGCAAGAACATTCCTCCCCATTATCGCGCCAAACCGCCAATTTTGCACCCTCCAACGCGCCACAAAAACTGGGCCCATGCCTCCTGCAACACCCCTCCAACCTCCAACCTCCAAAATCCAACCTCCAAAATCCCACTTGCGTTATCCTGCAAGCACAGTTATACTGGTACAGCAAGGCGGTTAGCCCCTGCGGCGGCGATGCGCCGCGGGATGCTGTCAGGTTGGTGACCTGCAGCCGGCACGGGTGCCGGGCATCAAAGGGCCACGGTAACCGCCGGGCGACACATCTCATGGATTCTGGAAGGAGATTCGCGAACTAATGGCACAGACGTTGTTGACGATCCATTCGTGGTGGCGCTGGGTAGTGCTGGTGGTTGCTGCGATCACGGTCATCAAAATGTTGTATGGCTGGTTGGCCCGGCGTGACTGGGCCAGCCTCGACGACCAGCTGGGCATGATCTTCACGATCACGATCGACATCGAGGTCCTGCTCGGCCTTCTGGTTTGGATCGCGAGCCAGGCCTGGAGTCGCGGCATGGTCGCCGCATTCGAACACCCGTTGACCATGCTGCTGGCCGTGGTCCTGGCGCACGTGGGCCGGTCACGTGCGCGTAAAGCAGCCGACAGTGCGGCGAAGTATCGCACCAGTGCTATCTTCTACACAGTTTCATTTGCCTTGATACTGGCTGGTATTTTCCTGGTCACGTCGCGCTGATTGCTGTCATGTCATACGCTGCGATCAGGAAAACCAGCACAGGATTTTGGTTTTCCTGATCGTTTCCCACACTGTATTCCCACCACCAGCCCTCACTTTACGACAACACATCTTGCGGGTATAATAGAGAACACGTGCGACTGAGTTGCCAGCGCTGATATGCCAAGGTGCGCACAATGTCGTCGCCGTCTGTATGGGAGTGATCGTGCACGATCGTGTTTTCATCGTGCGCGATCGTGACATGTCGTTGATAACCGGCCGATCAGGGTCGATGGAGCATTCACGCTACAAAGGGAGACCACACAACGATGATTCGACACGTTGCCTGCTTTAAGTTTCGCGCGCACGAGCCGCAAAACAGGATCGAACATTTACTGAAGAGCCTGGCCGATGTGCCCAACCACGTGCCCGAGATAATCAGTTGGTCTTTTGGGGCCAACGTGCTCCCCATCGAGTTCAATTATGACGCGGCCCTGGTGGCCGACTTTGCGGATAAGGACGCCTTGCTGCGGTACTACCGCCACCCAATCGTCAAGGCCGTCATCGATGAGATCGTAAGCGTGGCTGCCAGCCGCATTTCGGTCGACTTCGAAGTGAATTGACAGGAGAAATGTATGTTCAAGCGGCTATTGCTGGCCTTCGATGGCTCGATTCACAGCCAGAAGGCCCTGGCTTATGCCTTAGGAATGTCGGAAACACTCAACGCGTCGCTCTATCTGCTGCATGCGTACGCGCCCATCACCAGCTCCTCGCTGCTGGATAATGACGACGAGTTTCTCGATCAAGAGAAGGCGGAAGGCCTGCGGGTATTGGCCCCCGCGGTTCACGCCGCCGAAGCGAGCGGGATCGACGTGCGACCGGTGATCGTCGAAGGCCCTGCGCCGGAAGCCATTGCACGGGTGGCCGAAGAACAGGCGTGTGATCTGATCGTCATGGGCCGGCGTGGCTTGACCGCCATGAGCGAAACGCTGCTGGGCAGCGTCAGCGACACCGTGCTGCGTCTGACCTACCTGCCGGTGCTGGTGGTGCACGCCGACGCGGCTGAAACCAACTTCCGAGTGAATTGAACGCATGTTCTGGAGAAACCAGGAGTTTCGTGAGCCTCCTACCGCCTCACAACCCCAAGTTTCAACAGACCGTGAGTTTAGCGTACGCAGTCCGAAACTGCTGCTCTTCGACATCGATAACACATTGGTCAACTCGCGCGGTGCTGGCCGGCTGGCCCTGGTACGCGCCGTGCAGGCGGTGTATGGCACTTCTGGCACGCTCGAAACGGTGCCGCTCGCCGGCAGCACCGACAGACTGGCCGTGTTCCAGGCACTGCAGGCCGTGGGCATGACGTTGGCCGAGATCGAAGCCGGCTGGCCTGCGTTCTGCCGCATGGCGCCGCAGTACCTGACCGCGGCGATTGCCGAGCGGCCCATCGCCGCCTGTCTGGGGGCACAGTCGCTGCTGCAGCAGCTCGTGCCCAGCGTGCAACACGAGGGTACGCTGCTCGGACTGGTGACCGGCAATCTCGACAGCACGGCGGTCATCAAGCTCGCGGCTGCCGGTATCGAACCGGGACAGTTTCGCGTGGGCGCATATGGATCGGACGCCGCAGATCGAAATGTGCTGCCAGGACTGGCCGTCACGCGCGCGTGGGCGGTCACCGGTCACCACTTCGTAGGTCAGGACGTGGTGGTCATTGGTGACACACCGGCCGACGTGGCGTGTGGCAAGACTGTGCAGGCGCGCACGGTCGCGGTGGCCACGGGGCCGTACGGCGTCGATGCGTTGCTCGACGCCGGCGCCGATTTCGTTTTTCCCGATTTGCAGGACACGACGGCCGTCTTGGCCGCCCTCATCGATCACTGAACGGAGCTTGTGCGCGTGCCCTTTGTCAGCCTGCCCGACATCCAGCTGCATTACCTCGAACAAGGTCCGGTGACGGCCGACACCACGTTGCTCTTCGTGCATGGTGGCCTTGCCAGCAGCCGCTGGTGGCAGCCGACCCTGGCCCTTCTGCCGCAGTCCTGGCGCGCGCTGGCCGTCGATCTGCGTGGCAGCGGCCAGTCACGCCAGGCGGGTCGTGATGACGAGGAGCACTTCTACGCGATACCGCGGCTCGCCGCCGACCTGGCCGGCCTGGTCGACGCGCTGGGCCTGGATGATTATTTTCTGGTGGCGCACGCCTTTGGGGGTGCCGTCGCGCTGCACGGTATCGTGAACGGACCACTGACACCCCATGGCCTGATCCTGGTCGATACCGCCCCCGCCATGGGGGCCATCACACCGGATGAGGCCTTTCCCTACCTGGTGCAGATGCATCATGATCGTGGGCTGCTGGTCAAGGGCCTGGCCAGCGTGATGCCTTCCCTGGCCCCCGATGCTTTCTTCCAGGCGCTGGTCGACGACGCGCTGGCCATGCCCCTGGCCGCCTTCACCGGCCCGGCGCGTGCCCTGGCGCAGTGGGATGTGATGGCGCGACTGCCGGCGCTGCGCCTGCCCACCCTGCTCATTTGGGGCGAGCGCGATATCATCGTCGATGCCGAAGCGACGCGCGTCACGTTCCTGGGTATTGCCGGTGCTGCGAACCTGGAAGTGTTCCGCGGCTGTGGTCACAGCCCAATGATCGAGCAGCCGGCGGCATTGGTCGATTCGATCGTACGTTTTGTTGAGGAAGACAGGCTGCTGCCCCATGTCGATTATGAAGGTTAATGGTATCGATCTCTATTACGAAGTGCATGGTCCCGAGCGTGCACCGACTGTCGTGCTGAGCAACGGTATCCTGGATGATACGACCGGCTGGGGCGGCCAGCTGGCACTGCTCAGGCAGAATTTCCGCGTGGTGCTGACTGATCACCGCGGCCAGGGACTTTCGGCCCACCCGCCAGGTCCCTACACGTTCGAGCAGCACGCCGATGACCTGGCCGGCCTGTTGGAGCGCCTGCACTGTGCTCGTGCGCACATCGTCGGTGCCTGTTACGGCGCGGCCATCAGCATGGTATTTGCACTGCGCCATCCCGCGCGCACCCAAAGCCTGGTCGTCGTGGGCGGAGCGAGTCAGGTAGACAGCAACCTGGCCACCAGCATCGCCGGCTGGCGCGATGCTGCGACACGTCGCGATCCCGAGCTGTTCTTCAACGTGACAACCCCCCTGAACTTCTCACCAGCCTGGATTCGTGCCAACCCGGTCGCCCTGATCGACCTCCAGGACCGCTACCAGCGTCTCGACTTTCCGGCGGTTGCGCGGGTCTGCACCTGCTATCTCGACTTGAATATCAGCGAGCGCCTGCCGGACATCAAATCGCCAACCTGCATCGTCGTCGGTGAAAAAGACATTTTTAGCACGCGCGACTACGCGCAGGTACTGGCCGACACCATCCCCCGCGCCGAACTACACGTCGTACGCGAAGCCGGCCACGCCGTCTTCCGTGAACGCAGCGCCGAGATAAATACGATTTTGCTGGGCTTTCTCAGCAAACAACCCCGCGCATAACCTCTGGAGTGCGACAGCCATGCTGTCGCTCTGGAGTGCGACAGCCATGCTGTCGC
>CAZXQZ010000151.1:0-11723 GCA_964642445.1 uncultured Anaerolineae bacterium | reverse complement strand
CGCCAGAGCGCAAGCACGGCTTGCGCACGCCAGAGCGCAAGCACGGCTTGCGCACGCCAGAGCGCAAGCACGGCTTGCGCACGCCAGAGCGCAAGCACGGCTTGCGCACACCAGAGCGCAAGCACGGCTTGCGCACGCCAGAGATTATTCGGTGCGGCGGCGGAGGGCGCTCGTCAGGGCCAGGACGACGATTCCTAGCAGACCCAAAACGAGCCAGGTGGCCGCCGGGGCTGCGGTTGTTTCGGTGACGGCGCTCAGGCCGACAGCGGTTGGCACCTCGCACGACTGGACGATCACGTCGTCCAGGTCCCAGCCCGGCTGGCTGATCGAGCTGTCGGTGCCCAGGCGCCAGCGGAACTGCACGGTCTGGCCGGCATAGGTCGATACGTCGACGATGTAGTTGGCGTATGCGGCCGGGTCACCGCACCAGGCTTCCAGGCCGGCGAGCGGGTTGCCGAAGCTGCCGGAGACACTACCGCTGTACTGGTTGCCCGGCGGCATCGCCGAGTCCGGAATCTGCGCCCAGGTGCTGCCGCCGTTGGTGCTGATTTCGATGATGCCACCATCGTAACAGCCGCTGGAACTGGACTCGATGTTCTGCGCATTCCAGAACTTGAGCGTGAGCGGGTCCTGACCGGTGGGCAAAGCCACGGCGGGCGAAACCAGGCGCTGGTCGGTGACGCTGCCGACGTCGTTGGCGTGGTAGTTGTGCGTGGGGCTGTGCGGGTTGTTGGTGCCCAGCGCCCAGGTGTTGCCCGTGCCACCCGACGTCCAGCCGGTCACGGTGCCCTCGAAGTCGGTCTGAAACAGGATACGCGGCGTGGAGCCGGGGCCACAGTCGCCCGGGGCAGCCTGCGTTGTGAAGCTGAACGCGGTCGTGTACGCGCTCATACCGCAGCCGTTGCTGCCGCGCACCCGCCAGTGGTAGGTCGTGCCGGTGTTGAGGGTCGCGCCGTTGTAGGTGGTGCCCGCAATGCCCGTGGCGCTGTGCACGATGTTGGTGAACGCAGCGTCGGTGGCAATCTGCAAGTCATAGGCCACAGCGTTGGCCCCCGCCGCCCAGGTGAATGTCGGCTGCACGGGTACGTTGATGGCGCCATTGGCCGGCGTCAGAAGCGTGGGTGCGCCGGGCGCGGTCGTCGACACGTTCAGAACCACCGTATCGCTGTGTACCAGTGCACCTGAGGTGCCGGTCACCTGAACGTTGTACGCACCCGCGGCCGCACCCGCCGTGTTGCCAATCGTCAGCGTGCTGCTGCCGGGCGGCGTCAGTGGATTGGGCACGAAGGTTGCCGTCGTGCCGGCCGGATGGCCGGTGGCGCTGAGCGTTACCGGATTGGCGAAGCCACCGCTGGCTGTCAGGTTGATCGTGTACGCAGCATTGCTGCCCGCACAAATGTTGACCGCATCGGGTGTGGCGCCGAGGTTGAAGTCGGGGGTCTGGTCACGCCCGTTGAGCACGGTCGTACCGGTGTTGCCGGGGTCGAGCCACGGTTTCAGGCTGCTGGTGGACGTCGCCCCGCCGTTCCACGAGACCGAGATCCGCCCGTACCAGTCCGAGTCATTGTTCCCGCAGGCCGCGTACCCGCCGTGCAGCTGGCCAACGACACGATGGTCCTGGTTGAACAAGGGTGAGCCGGACGAACCACCCTCGGTCGTACCCAGGTCCCAGTCGGTCACGCGCACGTGGGTCCCATCGCCGGGTGACGTCGTTCCCAGGTACGAGGTAGTCGTCGTGGGATCGTTTTCGAAGCTGATGCGCTTCTCGTCGGTGTTGGGGTGGTGTATCGCCACCGCTGACGTGGCATTGGCGCTCGTGGCATCCCAACCGGCCCAGTGCACGTTGAACGCCTGCTGCGGGGGGTCATCCAGCTCGACCAGGGTGAAGTCCGAGGCGCTGTAGGACGCGCGGAAGAACGAGCCGGTGTTGAACTGGTTCAGCTGGCCATCACCGGGACCGCCGCTGGCCGGGCTGCCGGGTGGGCGGCAGGTGGAGTTCTCGTAGTTCCAGTAGGCCACCAGTGAGGCCGCGTTGCCGGCGTTGATGCCGCAGTGATTGGCGGTCATGAAGTAGGGCTTGAGGTCCTGCGCCACGTTGTTGACCATGAACCCGGTGCAGAAGGTGCTGCCACCGGTCGAGATCACAGCTACCGAACGGATCTCCGAACGCCAGAGATCGCCTTCGGGGCAGATGACGTCGACGTTACAGGAACCGGAGGCGGGCGCGCGGCCGAACTCGCGATAGCCGTGATTGACCGAAGTCAGGGTCAGGCCCAGGGCATCGCGCACCGCCGCCGGCAGCTGGACTTCGACGACAATTTCCTCACCGGGCAACAGCGGCGTCCACAGCTGGCCGTGGCTTTCGTTGTCGGTCGCCGTAAACGGGCCGCGCACGACCTGGTAATCGGGCGTGTACAGGTAGAGCTGGCCACCGGCTGGCATGGCATACCGCGTGAAGCCCAGGTTCAGGGAGATGGCTTTCGGTGATACGATCCGCAGGCGCCAGACGGCGCTGCCATCGGCCAGGTTTTCCCACGTGCCGTGGGTGCCGGGGGTGACCCGCGTTTCCTGGGGTTGGGCGAAACGGGGCGCCAAACCGGCGGTCGCCCGCAGCACATCTTCGGCTTCGAGGGCTGCCGCATCGACGCCGGGCATCACCAGGACATCAACCTGGTCCAGGGGCTGAACACCTTGCGCAAGCTGCGGGGGGACAGCACCCACCGGAACGGGACTGCCCTGGCCGGTGGTGCCGGCAGGGGTCGCCAGGGCCGGCAAGGCGATGGCGGCACTCAAGACCAGAACGATCGCCACGAGGGCTATAGCCCAGCGGCGTGAACGAGACTGCATTGTGTATTCCTCCAGAACGATCGTGGCGGGATCCAGATACAACGATCCGGACGCAGGCGAATCGGGCGATTGATGATGGAGCAGTAAACCTGTTCGGCATGTCGATCACGGAACAGACGACGGGATAGCCAAACACAGGCCTTGCTCTGGCGTCTTGGGTCGCGGGCACATCATCATTATAAAACATAGCGTGCCACGATTCAACCTATCGCAACGTCGAAGAGTTGCCAGGTCTGCGAGACCTGGCAACTCGGAAGGTTCGGGACGCAAAGAGTTGCCAGGTCTGCGAGACCTGACAACTCGGAAGGTTCGGGACGCAAAGAGTTGCCAGGTCCGCGAAACCTGGCAACTCGGAAGGTTCGGGATGCAAAGAGTTACCAGGTCCGCGAGACCTGGCAACTCTTGAGTTCATTAGCGTACGAGCAAGACCGGGCTCTCGGTCTCTTCCAGCAGTACTTGCAGCGCCGGGTGCTGCAGCAGATCGTCACTGCCGGGCAGCACGAGCGTGCCACCCCCTTCCAGGCGCAGCATGTGCGCCAGGCGGCCGACGCTGTGCAGGGTCAAGAGGCGGTAGCGGGTATGCACTGGCTGCGCGTGTAAGGCCGCGGCTGCCGCCGCGTGCACTGCCTCGGCTGGCTGCCCTGGACTGGCCAGGATCAGCACCTGGAGGTGACCGTCGGCAAAACGCGCAATCGCCGATGCCACGGCCAGGGCCTTACCAGCCAGCGGGCTGCCATCGAACACCACGACCATCGGCAGTCGCGTGGGCGTGCCCGGCCCGGTGATCAGGGTGAGCGTCGGCGCCTGGTAGACGGCGGCGCGCGCAGTCGATCCCAGCCGCCGGCGCAGGCCGATCGACCATCCCTGTCGGCCCAGGATGACCAGGTCAACCCCCGTTGCAGCCTTGAACAGCTCCTCGACGATCGGGCCGCGCGTCATCTGGAATTCCCAGCGTACCCGGGCCTGCTCGGCCACAGTCTGCAGCGTACGCCGCAGGGCAAAGGCCCGTGCCCGCAGCTGGCGCTCGACCTCGACGGTTTCCAGGCTGCGGCGGGTAGCCGAAATGGAGCCCAGCTCATCCGTAAAGGGCAGTTCACCCAGGCGCAGCAGGTTGATGTCTTCGACGAAGACCCCCAGGAGCTCAGCCTCGAAACGTGCTGCCAGCTCGGCGGCAGCACGCAGCGCAGCCAGACTGTGCGGGGATGCATCCAGGGCCACAAGAATACGCCGCAGAATGATCGGCTGCCCCGGTGTCTCGCTCACGACTTGGGCTCCTGGTCGCGCTCCGGGGATGTACTGCCAAAAGCCGACCGTTTGCTCGCCAGTTCAGCCAGCCGCTGCACGACCCGCCCATTGACCGAGTCGGTCGGGAAGTGACCCTCGGTATCGCGTTCGCCGGCGGGCACCCCGGTCAGCAGCTCGATTCCCTGGTCGATGGTGGCCACGGGGTAGATGTGGAACTGGCCGGCCGCGACGGCATCGACCACCTCCTGCCGCAGCATGAGGTGTTTGACGTTGGCCGTGGGGATGAGCACCCCCTGTGCGCCTGTCAGGCCGCGCGCCTGGCACAAATCGAAGAAGCCTTCGATCTTCTCGTTGACACCGCCGATAGCCTGCACCTGCCCATGCTGGTTGACCGAGCCGGTCACTGCCAGTGATTGCTGGATGGGCAGTTGGGCAATCGCCGAAAGCAGTGCATACAGCTCGGCCGACGACGCGCTGTCGCCTTCGATGCCACCGTACGACTGCTCGAACACCAGGCTGGCCGACAGCGAGAGGGGCGTGTCCGACGCATAGCGTGCGCCCAGGAAGCTCGAGAGGATCAGCACCCCTTTGGAGTGGATAGGCCCGCCAAGCTGAACCTCGCGCTCGATGTCGACGACATCGCCACGCCCCAGGCGCACCTGGGCTGTGATGCGTGACGGTCGACCAAAACTGAAGTTGCCCAGTGCCAGCACCGAGAGACCGTTGATTTGGCCGACCTGAGTGCCGTCCGTATCGATTAACATCGTGCCACGCACAACCTCTTCCTGCAAGCGCTGGCGCATGCGGTCGCTGCGATAGATTGCGGCATCGATGGCGCGCTGTACGTCATTGGCGGTCATGGCACCATTACCGGCGCGGTCGGCCCAATAGTCGGCCTCCTGCACCAGGTCGCTGATCCCGCGCATCCAGGTAGACAGCTTTTCGGCGTCGCCTATAACACGGGCGCTGTGTTCGATCACGCGCGCCACCGCGCCGCGATCGAGCGGGCGCAGTCCTTCGCGGCGGGCCAGTGTTCCCAGCAGCTGCGCATACAGGCGCTGGTTCTCCGGCGTGCGGTCCATGTCTTCGGCAAAATCGACCGCCACCTTGAAGAGCTCCCCGAAGTCAGGGTCGAGGTTGTAGAGCAAATAATACAGCATGCGGTCGCCCACCAGGGCCACTTTGACGTGCAGCGGAATCGGCTCCGGCTCCAGGGAGACAGTGCTGATCAGGCTCAGGAGCTGACCCAGCGATTCGATGCGAATCTGCCCGGCCTTCAACGTGCGTTTCAGACCTTCCCAGGCGTACGGTTGCAGCAGCACCTCGCGCGCGTCGAGGATCAGGTAGCCCCCGTTGGCTTTGTGCAGGCAGCCGGGTTTGATCAGGCTGAAATCAGTGATCAATGCGCCCATCTGCTGTACGTACTCCACACGTCCCACCAGGTTCTGGAAGGTCGGATTGTCCTCGGCCACGACAGGTGCCATGGTGGAGGCGCTGTGGTCGACCAGCAGATTGACGTGAAATCGGCGCAGCGACTGGTGCTCGTCCACCGGGCGCCGGCTAGCTTCGCCGTCTGCACCCGCTGCGGGAGGCGGCAGAAAATCGCGCGCATTTTCGATGACATCGGCCTGTACGGCGTCCAGGTAGGTCACCACACCGGGCACGTCAGCAAACTTGTCGCGCATCTCGCTGATCAGGCCACCCACGGCAAAACCGGCCATTTCGCGGTTCAGCCGGGTCATCTTCTCCTGCATCTCGCGCTGCCAGGCCGGGAACTGGCGTACCAGGCGCGCCATCTCCTCCTGCAGTGCTTCGATTTCCTGCTGGATGTGAGTACGTTCCTCGTCACCCAGCTTTTGCACCTCTTCGATCGACATGACCTCGCCGTTGCGCACGGGGGCGAAGGCCAGGCCGGCGGGCGTGCGCAGCAGGGCAAGCTGCCGTGCTTCGGCGCGCTTCTGCATCGCTTCGAAGGCGTGGGCCTGTCGTTCCTTGAACTCCTCGACGATGACCTGGGCCCGGGTCTGGTACTCCTCACTCTCGAACGACACCGGCAGGGCCGCGCTGATGGCCTCCACCAGGCGCTTCATCGTGCCCTGGAAATCGCTGCCGCGTCCAGCCGGCAGCGCCAGCGCATGCGGGCAGTGCGGTTGGGCGAAGTTGTTAACGTAGCACCAGTCGGACGGCACCGGATCGAGTGCGGCCTGCTCTTCGAAAAGGCGACGCACCAGCGTTCGTTTGCCCGTACCAGCCGGACCCAGGGCATACAGGTTGTAGCCACTCTTTTTGATACCGATTCCGAAATCGATGGCCTCGCGTGCCCGCGGCTGGCCCACGAAAACGGTCAAATCCGCCAGATCGGCTGTGGTATCGAAATCAAACTGGGCTGGATCGCAGCGCCGATACAGGTCGGTGGGCTGAAGTTCAGGGAGGGGTGGCATATCCTATTTCTCCGCGGCATCGAACACGGTGAAACGTTCGTCTCGGTCGGCGATCGCCAGGCTTGTCACCAGGGCCATACGCCGTTCATCCACGACCGACTCTGCCACTTCGTACATCTTAGCCACGCGCGGGGTGCTGAGGTGACGCCCGTTGAGGTTGGCCATGATCTGCTCGATGGCCGCCGCCCACGCCGGCGCGCCCTCTTCATCGAAGTCGCCGCCGGCACTGAGATAGCTACGCCACAGCATCAGCGCCCGTACCTGTTCCAGGAACCCAAACTGGGCTTTGGGCATGCCATCGGCCAGTGACATTTCCACAGCATCCAGGGTGGCGTTCTTGCGCGGTTTCATGTACAGCTTACCCAGCAGCAGCTTGAGCACAGTGACGTCGCCAGACTCCGCAGCCAGTGCCTGCTCCAGGTCATGGCGGCTGAAATGCGATCCCAAGGCCGTGGGCCGCAGGTCGGCCACCAGCCAACCGGCGTCGGGCATGCGCTGCAAGCGCAGGGACGTGTGGGCCCAGGTGGTCTCGCGGGGCTGTGCAACATCGCGACAGCGCCCAACTTCCAACAAGGCCTCGTCGGCACCGACAGTGGCCACGCGGCTGGGATAGTGACCACCACCGGTCACGTGAGTATAGAGCAGCGGGACCAGGCCACCCACACCAAAGACGTCGAGCAGTGTCTCGAGGGCGCTGGCGGGCACCACGTGGTGCTGCGCGCGGCGCAGTTCCATGCGGTGAACCGCCTCGATCAACCCCGATACAGTTTCCCACAAGGCAGCGGGTGTTGGTTGCTGGGTCTCATTCATGGTTATCCTGCTTTCATCGAGTGGGTGCAAGGTACCTTGTCACACATGACCGGATAGCAACGATTATCGTCATTATAACATGCTGTCTGGTCATCGTCAACGGAAGTTTTCTGATTTGATTCTGGATTGCCGATTTTGGATTGGGCGGTGGATTTTACGCGGGGCACAGGTGTGTTACAATAGGCGGCGGAGCTGTTATGGAAGATTCGACGAAGATCCTGGTTGTGGAAGACGATACTGGCCTGCGTGAAGCCCTGGCGTACAATCTGTCGCACGAGGGCTATGCTGTCGTGGCAGCCAACAACGGCCTGCAGGCGATCGAGGTGGCACGTCGCGAGCATCCCGCCGTCGTCATCCTGGATCTGATGCTGCCCGACCTCGACGGGCTTTCGGTCTGCCGCAGCCTGCGCCGCGAACCCGAGACGGCCGAGGTCGCGATACTGATCTTGACGGCGCGTACCGGTGAGGTCGATAAGATCGTCGGCCTGGAAACGGGTGCCGATGACTACCTGACCAAACCCTTCAGCCTGGGCGAGCTACTGGCCCGCGTGCGCGCCATGTTACGCCGGACACGCAGCACGGCCCCGCGCGACGTCCTGCAATCGGGCGACCTGACGCTCGATTTGATCACGCGCCGCGCCCTGCATCGTGGCCAGGAACTGGCTCTGACCCCCAAGGAGTTCAGCCTCCTGGCCGAGCTCATGCGCCACCGTGGTGCGGTGTTATCGCGTGATCTGCTGCTCGATCGTGTCTGGGGTTACGACTATTACGGCGACACGCGCACCGTGGACGTTCACGTACGCTGGCTGCGCGAGAAGATCGAAAACGACCCCGCCCACCCCACGCGCATCCAAACGGTGCGTGGCTTAGGCTATCGATTCGCCGAATAACGACCCGCACGTGTGATTCGTTGTCTGTTCGGCGATGACCGTCCTCGCACGTTAACGATTGTTTACACAATCCGCCCCAACCCTTAACGCGGCGATAACGCATACTTAAATCACATCCTTCACAATCACGCATGGTTTGCATCCTTCCGTGTGGCCAGATGCCACGGGATCGATCGGTCTGCGGCTGGCAATGCCCGGCCACAAGAGACCCCGTGGCTGCAAACCAGTGCGACGACGTTGCGCAGTCGCGTAACCGAAGTCCACATCAATCAATCGTGTGTGTTTACTTGAAGGAGAGAGCAATGCGTTTGCCTAAGCTGTTCATAGCGATATCCCTGCTGGTCGTACTGTCGTTGGGTCTCAGTGCCTGCGGCGCACCGGCCGCCCAGCCCACCACGGCACCGGCCGAGCCGACCGCCGCCCCCGCCGAGCCGACCGCCGCCCCCGCCGAGCCGACCAAAGCCGCTGAAGAACCAACCGCTGCGCCCGAGCCGGTCGCCTTGAGCGGCAGCATCAATATCGATGGTTCGTCCACCGTCTTCCCGATTACCGAAGCCATTTCCGAGAAGTTCAATGAAGCGAATCCCGATGTGCGGATTGCCGTGGGTGTTTCGGGCACGGGCGGCGGCTTCAAGAAGTTCTGCGCCAACGAAACCGACGTGCAGGATGCGTCGCGCGCCATCAAAGACTCCGAGGCCGAAGAGTGCACGACGGCCGGCATCGACTACACCGAATTCCAGGTCGGCCTGGACGGCATCGTCAACGTTGTCAATCCCAGCAACGACTTTGCCACCTGTCTCACGGTCGACCAACTGACCGCGATCTGGAGCCCGGACAGCACGGCCAATAACTGGAACCAGATCGATCCCAGTTTCCCCGATCTGAAGCTCGATCTCTACGGTCCGGGCACCGACTCCGGCACCTTCGACTTCTTCACCGAGGTCATCAACGGCGAGGCCAAGAAGTCGCGCTCCGATTACACCGCCAGCGAAGATGACAACGTACTGGTCCAGGGTGTCGCCGGCGACGACGGTGGCCTGGGTTACTTCGGCCTGGCGTACTACATCGCGAACCAGGATCAGCTGCTGGGGCTGGCCGTCGACGACGGTAATGGGTGTGTGACCCCGAGTTTCGAGACCGTGGCCGATGGTTCGTACTCACCCCTGGCGCGCCCGCTGTTCATCTACGTCAAAAACAGCGCACTCGAGCGGCCTGAGGTGTTCGAATACGTGAAGTTCTACCTGGAGAACGCCAAAGAAACAGTGGCCGAGGTTGGTTACGTACCGGTGGAGGACAGCATCTACGCCGATGCCCTGACCAAGCTCGAAAGCATGCAGCCGTAACGGCTCACTCTGAAACCATCAAGAGCTGCCTGGCAGACGAATCCCTCGTGCCAGGCCAGTGCCGGTGCCGGCAACCGTTTCGGTGAAGCGGCCCTGTAATCAGCGATCAACGCACCGAACAACCGACCTGTACCGGCACGAGGTAACGTGCCCTCTTGTCCCGAGCCCCCGCTGGGACAAGGGGGGCACGTTACAGAAGAGGATCACAGCGACGTGGAAACGACGATTTCAAGCGCCAACGTATTCAGCCAGCCATTGCGCCTCACCCGGCGCCGCAGCGTGCGCACCATTGCCGAGGCGGCTATTCGAGGATTCTTGTTTCTCTGTGCGGCGGTCTCGATTGCCACGACCATCAGCATCATCGCGATCCTGCTCTTGGAGACGATTGCCTTTGTGCAAGCCGTGCCGCTGACCGAGTTTCTGTTTGGAACCACGTGGGCGCCGCTGTTTTCACCACCCTCGTACGGGGTTCTACCGCTGGTGACCGGAACACTGGTCACGTCGCTCATTGCAATGCTGGTGGCGGTGCCGATTGGGCTGCTGGCCGCCATCTACCTGAGCGAATATGCCAGCCAGCGTGTTCGTGGCATCTTGAAACCGATCCTGGAAGTTCTGGCGGGCATCCCTACCGTGGTCTACGGCTATTTTGCGCTCACGTTCATTACACCAGCCCTGCGCGAGGTCATTCCAGGGATGAAGGTGTTCAACGGCCTGAGCGCGGGGTTGGTCATGGGTATCATGATCATTCCGCTGGTCTCCTCGCTGAGTGAAGATGCGCTGAATGCAGTGCCGAATGCCCTGCGTGAAGGTGCTTATGGACTCGGTGCCACCAAACTGGAAGTGACCCTGCGCACCGTTGTGCCGGCCGCCCTCTCCGGCATTGCCGCAGCCTTCATCCTGGCAATTTCGCGTGCCATCGGCGAGACCATGATCGTATTGACCGCCGCCGGCCAGAGCACGTCGATCCAGCCGAATCCGCTGGGTCCCATGGAAACGATGACCGCCTACATCGCCCGTGTCAGCACCGGCGACGTGGCGCACCAGGGTGTCGAATACCAGACGCTGTTTGCCGTCGGGATGCTGCTCTTTGTCATCACATTCATTCTCAACCTGATCAGCAATCGCTTCGTGCGCAAATACCGGCAGGTGTACCAATGACCGCGATAGCCACCACCGAATACCGCAGCCGGTTGGTCAGGCGCAAGCGCCTGGGAACCCTGTTCGTTGTCGTTGCGCTGCTGGCCACCAGCACGGCCATTCTCTTTCTGTCGCTGCTGCTGGTCGACATCCTGATGGACGGCCTGGCCAGCGTCGACCGCCAATTCATCACCAGTTTTCCATCCAGCCGGCCCGAAAAAGCGGGCATCCTGCCCGGCCTCGTGGGAACGTTGTGGGTACTGGCGATTACTGCGGTCGTTGCCTTCCCGATCGGGGTCGGCGCGGCGGTCTATCTGGAAGAGTATGCACAGCAGAACCGGCTCAACAACCTGATCCAAACCAACATATCCAACCTCGCCGGTGTGCCATCGATTGTGTACGGGTTGCTGGGGCTCGCGGTGTTCGTGCGCCTGTTTCAGATGGGGTCTTCGATCCTGGCGGCTGGCATTACGATGGCGCTGCTCATCCTGCCGGTCGTCATCATTGCCTCGCGTGAGGCAATCCGCGCCGTCCCCGTCTCGCTGCGGCACGGTTCCCTGGCCCTGGGTGCCTCACTCTGGCAAACGATCTGGCGCGTCGTCCTGCCAAATGCCATCCCCGGCATCCTGACCGGCACCATTCTGGCCCTGTCGCGCGCCATTGGCGAAACGGCGCCGCTGATCGTGGTGGGCGCCGTGACCTACATCACCTACCTGCCCGACGTGCAGGCCGTGGGGCTGGCGGGCGCTTTGCAGAGCCAGTTTACGACATTGCCGATCATGATCTATAATTGGACATCACGTCCACAGACGGCATTTCACGACCTGGCCGCAGCGGGGATTATCGTGCTGCTCGTGCTTCTGTTGTCGGCCAATGCACTGGCAATCATTCTGCGCAACCGTATGCAGAAACGGTTTTAGGGAGTAGGGAGTAGGGAGTAGGGAGTAGGGAGTAGGGAGCAGGGAGTAGGTGGGGTATGAGGATGTGGACTTGTGATTCCGGATTGGCCG
>CAZXQZ010000150.1:0-11751 GCA_964642445.1 uncultured Anaerolineae bacterium | reverse complement strand
GCGCACCATGCTCCAATTTGACAGAACCCCTGCCTCGTGGTACAGTCATGACCCGTAGGACAAAGGCAGTATCTATTCGGTTGCTGAGTAGTCGCCAGTTCTTTGGTGGCTGCTTTTTTTTCCGGAAGTTTGCCCTTCAATTTTCCTATGTCATTTCAATTTTAGTAAGAAGGAACAAGAAGTACGATCATGTCGCAACGAGTACAAGGCACCGTCAAGTGGTTCAATGCCACCAAAGGCTATGGTTTCATCTCCCAGCAAGGTGGCGATGATGTCTTCGTTCATTACTCCGCCCTGCAGTTGGACGGTTACCGCTCCCTCGCCGAGGGCCAGCGGGTCGAATTCACAGTCGAGCGTGGCCCCAAGGGCCTGCAGGCCAGCAACGTCGTCGTGATGGCCTGAGCGGTTCACCGCTCGGTCGGTTGACTCAAAGGCGCGAGAAATTTCTCGCGCCTTTGTTGTTGCCGAATCCTCTCCTCCTCAGCCACCGAACCAGATCACCTGAAAATAGGACCCGCTGCGCGATCTTCGCACCCGGGCGTGAGCCTCCCACCCAGCTTCTCGGGTCGCCCGATATGACGGGCATCATATGCAGAATCCTGAATATGCCTAGAATACATGCAGCCGGTTGCATATGAACTGGCATACGTTGCTGAGTGGATGGGAGCGGGCACAACCGATCATGCGCGACATCGAGGACGCAATGAAGGTAACCGACCGTTACGACCGAATGGCCAATCTCATGCGAGTCCTGTCACACCCCGTGCGTTTGCACATACTCGATCTTCTGCGCCGTCATGCCGAGTGTGTCTGTCACCTGGAGACTGTCCTGCACCGGCCACAGCCATACATCTCGCAGCAGCTTGCCATTTTGCGCAGTGAGGGATTGGTGAACGATCGCAAAGAGGGACAAAATGTCTATTATCGCGTGACCGATCCTGAAGCCATAGCACTGCTGGCCGTTGTGCTGGGCCCCGTACCCACCAACAGAGACGATGCGCGTCCACTGGTGGGCTGTCCCTGCCCGCAGTGCGCCATCTCGACCCCGGTTCAGCCTGGCTGAGGTCTGCCGTCAAGCTGCGAACAACGTCAAGGAGATACAACCAACGTGTCCGATCTGGAAGAATATCGCGAACTGTTCATCGACAAATTCACGTTTCGTGTCAAAAGCGGCCTCTGGTACAACCGGGCCGGCATTTGGGTCGCGATAGAGCGCAGCACAGGCACCGCCCGGGTGGGTCTCAGCGACTTTCGGCAGCAGTCCAGCGGTGACATTGCGTTCGTCGAAATGCTCTCTTCTGGCAGCGCTGTCGTGCAGGGAGGTGAGATCGGCAGCCTGGAGACAGTCAAGATCGACCTGGAGGTGCCTTCACCGGTGACAGGAAGCATCCTACGCGTCAATCCGGCCCTCGACGATGCACCGGAGTTGATCAACCAGGACCCCTACGGCGCGGGCTGGCTGGTTGAGGTGCAGTTGGCTAATTGGGAACGGGATCGGGCTAACCTGCTCGACGCCGCAGCCTATTTTGAGGTGATGCGGGCGGAGGCGGGGGAGTAGGGAGTACGGAGTAGATAATGGAAAACGCGAGGTGGGAGCGGGTCTTGGTGGTGCCGTGTTCGGGGATTGGTAAAACGTATGGCACGGTGACGCGAGAGGCGGCGTACGTGCTCGCCGAGGACTTGCGGCCTGCGCAGGTGGAGCTGGTGCCGCTGTCGTTGGTGGTTTTGGGGGATGAGGCACTCAAGGCACGCCTGCAGGGGTGCCCGACGATTACGATCGACGGCTGTAACCTGGAATGCGCACGCAAGAACGTCAGCGACGCCGGCGCCGTGGTCATCGAGAACTTCCAGGTCCTGAACGTCTACCGTCGTCACCGCCACCTCAAGCCCCAGGGTATCCAGCAGTTGAACGAGGGTGGGCTGGCCCTGGCCCAATGCATTGCTGAAGAAGCCGCCGCCGTGGTCGATCGCGCAACTGAGGCCGCAGCGACCCCGGGTGAGCGTAACACCCTGCCCGCGGCGAAGGGGGTGTAACCATGCCCAATTTACCGGAGAAGAAAGTCGGCATTGTCGCCTGTTCGGGTGAGGAAATGGCCGAAGGATTCGTCAGCCGCCTGGCCGCGCTGCAGGTCCTGGAGGAGCGCCGTCCCGGGCAAACAGTGACGATCTGCCTGCCGTTGTTCCTGGCGGGCGGTGAAGGTGACCGGGCGTTTGCCAGATTTTACCCAACCATCACGATCGACGGCTGTGACCAGCGCTGCGCTGCGCGTGCGACCGAGCTGTACAGCCACCGGCCGGCTGCCAGTTTTGTCGTCAGCGACTTCGTCCAGGCTAACGACTTGCCAACGCCGCGTGGCCTGCGCCGCCTGGATGCCGATGGCGAACAGGTCGTCGCGACCCTGGCGACGGCTGTGGCGGACAAGGTCGACGAGCTGTTGGCCGTGCGCTGGAGTCGCCGGCAGGGTGAAGTGATCGACCTGGCCCCGGCCCCCCGGGTCAGCTCCGAAGCAGCCTGTGCGTGTGGCTCCGGCATACCGGTCACCTCAATCGCGGTCGACGGTCAGACCGTGCAGTTCATGGCCCTGACCGCGATTTTCGACCAGGCCTACGCCCAAGGCCAGCGCGCCAGCGACGGCGTGTCGCCGCAGCTGATGGAGATGGTTCAGCTGTACAACCCCTTACCCCCTGGCCAGGAAACACTGTATGCCGCGGCGCTGAACTGGGCCTGGATGGAGTACGGTGCAAGCCATCATTCGTGATTCGTTTATTCGTGCACACCATTCGTTGGCGGCATTTGTTGAGAGTATCGATTCGACATGAGCAAAACAACTACCTATTGGACCAACGTACGCTGGGACGGCGAGCATTGGGGGCACCTGGAAATGGGCAACGGCCCTGAAATGCCGTTTTCAGCCCCACCCGATGCCTACGGGCACGCGGGCGTGCTGACCCCGGAGGATGCCTTCGTCGCCGCGGTCAACACCTGCATCATGATGATGTTCTTGTGGGCCTGCCAACGCTTCAAGATCGATCTGGTCAGCTACACCTGCCATGCCGAAGGCACCAAACAGATCGAGTTGGACCGCACCGAGACGTTTACCCACCTGCGGCTCTATCCCCAGATTATCACCCGGACATCGGATGAGAAGCGCATCCAACGTGCTCTGGAAGCCGCGCAGAAATACAGCCTGGTCGCAAATTCTGTCACGAGTGAAGTGACCATCGAACCAACGATTACGATTACTCGTGATTCGTGATTCGCGATTCGTTCATTCGTGTTCACAATTCGTTGACGGCGATTCGTTCATTCGGAGAAAACCACATGCCAATCCAAATCAAAGTCCTCGGCCCCGGCTGCAATAACTGCCACCTGGTTGAAGAACACGTGCGCACCGCAGTCGCCCAGCTCGGTGTCGATGCCGAGATCGAGCACGTGACCGACCGGGCAGATTATCCAAAATACGGCCTGTTGTACACGCCCGGCCTCGTGATCGACGGCAAGCTGGTCAGCGGCGGGCGCATCCCCAGCGTCGCCGAAGTGACCACGTGGGTTACCAATGCACTGGTAGCTGCATAGGCCCATGTAGCGTTGACATTTATCCTGCTGCACACGGCATGCCAAAATGATGGCGGCATGCCGATTTCAGCGCAGCGGCTGCGTTCACCGGTAAGGGCGTTCGTGCCCCGGCGCGCTGCGCGTGGTACAGTCAGTGACGTGTCGTCGGCGGACTACATGCCCCTGGACGTGCGGACTACATCATCATGTAGTCCATTTTTGTTTGGTCAGGTGTAGAATCGGTGAGTCAGCAGTGCCATTCGCATGGGTAGCTGGCTGCCCGAGGCCGACCACCGCGACTGGGCCACGATCCGCAGCTGGATGCCAGCCGCCCTGGAGCTGTCGTCCATTGAGTACAACGTGCCCATCGAGCCCCTATAGACCGGTCATTGATGCAATTGGCCTGTCGTTTTATGCGCTGCTCGGTCTGCTGGCCGGTGTCGATCTGGCGCACTTCGCTGGCCGGGTCGACGCCCGCATGCCGGTGCGTCTGCTTTCCGGGATCCTGGGGATGACGCTGCTGTTCGTACCGCTGTGGCTGCTGATGATCGTACAAGGGATCCGAACACAGCAGGTTGGGGAGGCTGCACTGGTGTACGCGCTCGACCTGGCCTTTCTCATCCCGGTGATGCTTTTTGGGGCCGTACAGATCTGGCGCCGCCGTCCGCTCGGATACCTGCTGGGGGGTGTCATGCTGATCAAGGCGGCCTTTTCCGGCATCCTGCTCACCGCCGGCTCACTGCTGCAGATCGCACTGGGCTTCAGTGTCGGGCCGGACTTTGCCATGTACATCTTTCTGCTCGTTGCCGGACTGGGTGGGGTGATGCTATACCTGCGTCACGTGCGCGCGGCGCAAAGAAAGGATGAGCCATGACTTTGGACAGCCACCCAGGCGACCCGCGGACATACCAGATCACGATCCAGGGGCAGCTGGATGACGGGTTTGTGACCGCCTTCTGCCCAGCGGGCACACAGCGTACCTGTCAGGCGGATGTCACCCTGCTTTCGAATATTTGTACCGATCAATCTGGCATCGTCGGCCTGGTGCGTCACCTGCACAACCTGGGCTGCACGATCGTATCGCTGGAGCGCTGACCCAGCGCATAGGAACCAGGGCTGCGCTGCGAGCGTCCTTGCCGGCAATGCATACACTCCTCGGCCTCCTGCAGCACCTCGATACGACGCGGCCGCAGTCGTCGGCAGCCTGGGATTGCTGGCACATCACACCGGTCACGGGTGGTGCGAACAATCTTGTGTACCACATCACCGGTGATACAGGCGACTATGCCGTCAAGTTCACCCTACGTGACGCGCGCGACCGTGCCGGCCGCGAAGCCGCCGCGCTGCGTGTACTGCGCGCGGCCGGCCTGGACATCGCTCCGGCCCTGGTTCTGCTCAATCGAGCGCGATATACCCAGCCGGTCGTGGTGCAGACCTGGCTGGTGGGTCAAGTTCTCGGCGATCCACCGCAAACCGATGGCGCATGGTTGGCCCTGCTCGATCACTACTGCGCCATTCACTCTGTGACTCCTGCGCACACGACGGTGAAGTTGGCGGACGGTGTCCTCAATGCCTTCAGCGGCGCCGCCGGCCAGGCATTGGTGCGCTCACACGCCGCCCGGCTGCCGCCGGACGCGTGGCCCACCTCACTACGTGAAACCGTCGCCTGGCTCGACGGCTGGTCGCCACCGACGTGGCCCCCGGTGCCGCGCACCCTGGTCCGCGTTGACAGCAACTGGCGCAACTTCATCCACGGCCCACAAGGGCTGCGGTCGGTCGACTGGGAAAACAGCGGCTGGGGCGATCCTGCGTTCGAGCTGGCCGAGCTCACGGTTCATCCAGCCTACGCAGGGGTGGCGCCGTGGCGATGGGAATGGCTGATCAACGCGTACGCGGCGCAGCGGGCCGACCCCGCCCTGGCGGTGCGTGTGAGGACGTACACCGTGATTCTACTAGCCTGGTGGCTGGTGCGCTGGGCGCGCTACCTCTACGAGGTGCCGCGCGGCCTGGATGCGCGCCTGGTCGAGCGCGCACCCGACTGGCAGGCGCAGGCCGAACGGCACTATGGCCGCTATCTGGCGCGTTTCAATGAATCGATCATTTGCTGAGGTCGTTGTCGGCCTCGATTCTGTCGATCTGAAGCCAGAAGCTGCCCCAGCCATCACCGACCCAACGCCCCCGCACCAGAAGCGGCTGCCAGGGGGGCGGGGCTTTGGCTGTTTTGTCGCCGCGTGCAATCACGAAGGTCTGGCCATCCCCCAGGAAAAAGCCCGGTCCACCGGTCCAGCCGGGCAGCCGTACACCGGCTGTCAGCACGGGCCGGCCGCCGGTTGTGGGCAGTCCGGCCAGGGGCACGTGCGGCGGCAGGCGGTCACGCACCAGGGCCAACGGATCGGCAAACGCGCTCACCGGCAGGCCCAGCAGCCCGTCCTCCCAGTCCCAACGCTGGCGCAGTGTCTCAGGCGGCACGCGGGGCCGCTCGAAGGCAAAGGACAGCTGACCCGCGCTGTACCGGCCGATCTCTCTGGCTTCGTCCAGCAGCGCGGCGCGGCTTGGCGCCAGCCCGTCCAGTGCCCCGCAGCGGATGAGATGGTCGATTTCTTTGCTGCGTAACGACACCCGCTGCACCAGGTCGCGCAGCCCGGTGAAGGGCTGCTGCGTACGCTGGTCGAGCAGCTCATCCACCGCCGACCGCCGCAGATCGCGCACCTGGCCCAGGCCCATGGTCAGAACCTGCCGTTCGATCAGGCTGAACGCCGCAGCGCTAAAATTGACGTGCGGTGGCCGCACGTCCAGGCCCAGGCGCACCGCCTCGGCCATGTAGATCGCCGGATGGTGGAAACCGCCATAATCGGCCAGGCGGGCGCAGAGAAATTCGGCCGGGTAGTGCGCCTTGAGGTAGGCCGACCGGTAGCTGACGTCGGCATACGCCGTCGCGTGCCCCTGGTTGAAGCCGTAGCCGGCAAAGGGCATGACCTGTTCCCAGAGCGTATTGGCCTGGGCGGGTGTGAAACCGGGACCCGCCGGCGGTGGCCGCTGGCAGCCCAGCACGAATTCGTCACGCAGCGCCGCCATCTCGTGCGCACCAAAGTGGCTCATCCCGCGCCTGAGCTGGTCGGCCTGCGCCCAGCTCAGGCCGGCAATCTCGTGCGCCAGGCGCAGCACCTGCTCCTGGAAGATCAGCACGCCCATCGTCGGACCCAGGATCGGTGCCAGGGCCGGATGGAGGTAACTCACCGGCTCCTCACCGCGGTAGCGGCGTACGAAGGCATTGGCCATGCCACCCATCGCCGGCCCCGGCTTGAAGAAGGCATTGGCCACCGCCAGGTCGTGCACGGTATGGGCGCGCAGTTTTCGCAGTGTGCGCTGCGCACCGTCCGATTCGCACTGGAAGACGCCAATCGTCTCGCCGCGCGCAATCAGTTCGCCGGTTGCGGGATCATCCAGCGGGATCGAGGCCAGGCGAAAGGCCGGATCGTGGCCCTGGCGCACGGCGTCGGCCGCATCGGCCAGCACGGTCAGGGCGCGAATGCCGAGCAAATCCATCTTGGGCAGGCCCAGTGCCTCGACGTCGCCATGCTCGTATTGGGTAATCAGAAAGCCTTTGGGTGCCCACTGCACCGGCAGCACGTCGGTCAACGGCCCGGGCGTGATGACGACGCCACCGGGGTGCACACTCAGGTGGTCGGGCTGGCCGACGAGGGCGTAGGCCATACGCACCGTTTCCCGCGCCAGGGGGTCATCGATCGTGGTCAGGACGTCGTCCATCGTGCGGCGGTCGCGGCGGCGCGGGTCGGGGTGCCAGCGGCGCGGCAGCTGGCTCACCAGGCGGTCGATCTGGGCGGCCGGCAGGCCGTAAGCTTTGCCCGTCTCGCGCACCGCCGACTGCAGCTGCAGGGTGCTGATGGTGCCGATGAGTGCAACGTGGTCGGAGCCGTAGGTTGCGCGCACGTAGTGCAGCACTTCGTCGCGACGCCGGCTGCAGAAATCGAGGTCGATGTCGGGTGGATTAGCACGCGCCGGGTTGAGAAAGCGCTCGAAGAGCAGGCCATGCTCGACCGGATCGACGGTGGTGATGCCGGTGCAGTAGGCCACCAGCGAGTTGGCCACGCTGCCACGGGTACTGACCGGGATTTCGTGTGCGCGGGCATAGCGTACGATGTCGGCCACCACCAGGAACAAAGGGGCGTAGCCATGCGTCGTGATCGCCGCCAGCTCGGCCGACAGGCGCTGTTGGGCCACGGTGCGCTGGGGTGATTCAGCGCCGTAGGTCTGATCCAGCCCCGCCTGCGCCAGGTGGGTCAGTGCTGTGTCGGCGGTTTGGGCCGGCGGCAGCGTGAGTGCAGGCCAGATGGGCCGTCCATCCGGCAGGCAGTCAGCGCACAGGGCGGCGATGGCGCCGGTCTGGGTCACCGCCTGTGGAAAACCGGCAAACCGCGCCGTTACCTCGGCCGGCGACAGCCAGTGGTTCTCCGCCGCGGTTTGCCGGGCTGGCGTTCCGCCGGGCGTATCATCACCCACGCGTACGTTGTGCCGGATGGCGGCCAACAACTGCAGCTGCGGCCAGTCAGCAGGCGCCAGGCAGTAGACCGGCTGCACGGCCACGGTCGCCAGCCCCATCCGCCGGCCCAGCGCCGCCACCTCTTGCGCAACCGCTGCATCGGCCGGATCGTGCAGCTCCAGGGCCAGGCCGGTGTGCTCGTCGTAGATGGCCGCCAGGCGGGATAGGACCTGCTGGGCTGCGACGGGGTCGCCGGCGCGCAGATGACGCTCGATCCACCCCTGCCGCCCGCCGCTCAGGCAGATCAGCCCTTCCCGATTCGCCGCCAGGTCCTCCCAGTCCAGGCCGCGGGCCGCCAGCGCCTCGCGGGTAGGGCTACCCTGGATACGGGACGACAGCCGGCAGAGCGAGCGGTAACCCGCAGGGCTGGTCGCCAGCAGGACGAGCTGGCCCGGGGCAGTATCGTCGTCCAAAACGGACGAACCGGCCACCGTCACCGTCATACCGATGATGGGTTGGATGTTGGCCGCGCGGCAGGCGCGGGCAAACGCCACCGCACCGTACAGTGCTTGCGTGTCGGTCAGCGCCAGGTGGCGCAGGCCATCCGCCTGGGCGCGGGTTACCAGCGCCGGCACCGAGGGCGTAGCGCCGAGCAGGGTGAAGTGGGAGTGGACTTCCAGATGGGTGAAGGACATGGCAGCATCATAGAACGCGGCCAGCAAAATGGCAAACTAAGGGCCTATCCGAATAACTCCCCTCAGCCGCCTTATTGAGACCAAAATCGGGTTATTCGGATAGGCTCTAAGGGCTTGTAGTGGGCGCTTCAGCGCGCCAAAGTGCGCACTACGAACGCAAAATCATGGGCTGCCGAAAATGCGATCCATGCCGGCTTTGCCGTACATTATCCAAAGGTGTATACTCTTGCTATCATAGGCAGGAGGATAACCGATCATTTCCTAATGGATGAAATCGCGGTTCAGGGGAACCGGGTGCAGCCAGGATGAGGCCGCTTTCCGGTCTCGACGCGGCATTTCTCTATCTTGAGATTCCCCGCGCGCCGATGCACGTCGCTGCACTCAACATCTTCGAGACGGGGACTGATGGTCCACGGCTCGATTTTGCCACTCTACGCGCCCACGTCGCCGCACGCCTGCACCTGGTGCGC
This sequence comes from uncultured Anaerolineae bacterium, assembly GCA_964642445.1. Taxonomy (GTDB): domain Bacteria; phylum Chloroflexota; class Anaerolineae; order SSC4; family Amarolineaceae; genus SSC4. Next base: position 2,529 of record CAZXQZ010000150.1, on the reverse strand, counting down.
ACCTACCGCGAGCGGCTGGTCACGGTCCCGCTCAACCTGGGGCACCCGTACTGGGTCGACGATCCCAATTTCGACCTGGACCATCATCTGCGCCTTGCGCGCCTGCCAGCGCCTGGCGGGTGGCCAGAACTGTGCGCCCTGATGACCGACGTCATCAGCCATCCGCTCGACCATTCACGGCCGCTGTGGGAGATGGTCTTCATCGAGGGACTGGACACGGTCGAGGGGGTACCGCCGGGATCGGTAGCCTTGATCGGCAAAGTCCATCACGCGGCCAGCGATGGCCTGGCCGGCGGTGCCATGTTGGGTGTCGTGCTGGACACGACGCCCGACCCACCCCCGACCGCGGCCCCTCCCCCCTGGCAGCCGGCGCCGGTCCCGGATGACCTGGCCGTGCTGCGCCAGAAATCGCTGGATACGCTGGGCATGCCGCGCAAGGTCTTCGACCTGCTCTCGGCGTCTGTGCGCTCCGCCATCGGGCTGCCCTTCGCCGCGCGTGCCGCCGGTGTGCGGTCGCTGCCGTTTCTCTATGCCGCACCGCACACGCGTCTGAACGTGCCGGTGAACGCCCGCCGTACCTGGGATGGCTGCACGATCTCGCTCGACCGTATCAAAACGATCAAAAACCGGCTGCCGGGGATCACCGTCAACGACGTCATCCTGGCGATCTCGGCCGGTGCCCTGCGCCGTTACCTGCTTGCCCACGACGACCTACCGCCAAAACCGTTGATTGCGATGGTGCCGATCAACACCCGTCGGGTGGAGGCGCAGTCGGCGATGGGTAACCAGGTTTCGGCCATCCTGGTCAAGCTGGCGACCGACGAGGCTGACCCCGTGCGGCGCCTGCAGCGCATCCACGCCGCGTCGCGACAGAGTAAGTCCTACCACCACGCCGTCGATGCGCGGGGGCTGGTCGAAGCGACGCAGCTCATTCCCTTTGCACTGGCCAGTGCGGCCGCCCGTCTTTACACCAGGTCGCGGGTCACCGGTCGCATCAACCCAATCTTCAACTGTGTCATCACCAACGTGCCCGGTTCTCAGGTGCCGCTCTACCTGCACGGCGCGCGCATGATCCGCACCCTGGGGATGACGCCGATTTACGATGGCGTGGGTCTGCTGATCACCGTCTTCAGTTACGCCGGCACGGTGACCCTGACCGCCACCTCATGCTCCGACATCATGCCGGACACTGACGTGTTCGTCGGCTGCGTGCAGGAGGCGCTGGCTGAGCTGGAGTAGGGAGTAGGGAGTAGGGAGTAGGGAGTAGGGAGTACGGAGTAGGGAGTACGGAGTACGGAGAATGTCACTATTTGAGATTGTTGCGTTCGATGCGGATGATACCCTTTGGGCCAACGAACGTCTTTACGTCGATGCCCAGGCTCAGTTCAAGCAGCTGCTGGCGCATTACCACAGCCCGGAGTGGATCGACGCGCGTCTTTACGAAACCGAGATGCGCAACCTGGCCCATTTTGGCTACGGAATCAAGGCCTTTGCCCTCTCCATGATCGAAACGGCCATCGAGCTGACCGAGGGCCGCCTTGCGGGCCGTGACGTGCAGACGATCATCGACCTGGCGCGGGGCATGCTGGCGGCCGAGGTGGAGCTGCTCGATTACGTCGCCGAGACCATCCCCGCGGTGGCGGCCACCCACCCGCTCATGCTGATCACCAAGGGTGACCTGCGCGACCAGGAGGGCAAGATCGCACGCTCTGGCCTGGCACCCTACTTCCGCCACGTCGAGATCGTCAGCGACAAACGGCGTGACGATTATGCGGCGATCCTGGCGCACTACGGGGTCGAGCCGGCACGTTTTATGATGGTTGGCAACTCCCTGCGTTCTGACATCCTGCCCGTGCTCGAACTGGGTGCCAGCGCCGTGTATGTCCCCGCCCAGCTGAGCTGGGCCCACGAGTCGGCCGATCCGCCGCCGGCCAACCAGCCCGGCTATTACCAGCTGACCCACCTGGGCCAGCTCCCCGGTCTCCTGGCGCGGCTCGAACATTCCTCACCCTGATCGTGGGTGTGGTTGTTTACCACAAATGCTTTGTGTGTGGCAACCTGATTGCGTAATTTGAAACAAGTCAACAACCGATGTATGATCGAATAGGTACCGAAGCAACCCGAAAGGAAAACATGATGACACGTACACGACTCCTTGTGCTGTGCGCACTCACGGTGGGCCTTGCGTTGGGTCTGTTGTGGTGGGGCACGGCCTCCTCGCACGCTCAGGCCGCGCGCCAGCTGGTGTATCTTGCACCCCGTCCCGGGGCGCAGCTTGTATCGCCGGTCACAACGATTGCGGTACGCGCCGGAAGCATCCTCGACGTAGGGAGCATGCCGCGCGACCGGTTATTCGAGGTCGTTGGGGAAAAAAGTGGGCCGCACACCGGCCGCACGCTGCTGGCCGACGATCGGGAAACCGTCATCTTCGAGCTGGCCGAGCCGTTTGCCGCGGGTGAAACGGTCCGGGTGACCGTGCACGAGGGTCTACGTACCCTGGCCGGCGAAGCCGTCGCCGGAACGACGTGG
>CAZXQZ010000149.1:5062-11814 GCA_964642445.1 uncultured Anaerolineae bacterium | reverse complement strand
CTGGTGGTCAAGGTGCAGGGTTCCAGCGGGACGACGATCCGCTGGGTGGCCTCGGTGCGCACGGTGGAGGTCGGGCGGTAGGGTTGACAAAGTTGCCAACTTTTAAAAAGTTGGCAACTTTACCCGCCACCGGGCGGCCGATGAGACGCTGGCCGCCTGCGCCGGAACCGGTCTGGCTGTCACGTTCAAGTCGATCTCCTGGTGCACCGGCGTCTTTGTGATCCGGCAAACCGATCGAATGGAGGAACAGCCATGAACCGATGGAGACCGTTAGCCCTGGTATTGACGATGGTGGCGGCAGTTGCCGTCCTGGCCACAAACGTTGCCGGCGCGCAGGACGCGCCGGCAGCTCCCGCTTCCACCCCCTGCGCGCCAGGCGCCACCTACGACCCGGCTTGCGACGTGGACCACGACGGCGACGTGGACATCTTCGATATTCAACTGGCAGCCAGCCACTGGGGCCAAAGCGGTGCGTGGACCAGCGACAACGGCCACAACCACCTCGGCCAGACCTGGATTGGCGGCGGCAGCGTCGACTCCCTCAGACTTACAGGGTCTTACGGTGATCCCAACTATGCACCCCTGCTGTTGAGCAACACATGATGGCGTAGAGGTAACCGGCACGGACTGGGCCGGCATCTTCAACGGCTTTCTTTTCGTTTCTGCCAATTGTATCGGCTGCTTGCAGGCCAACTTCGCCATCAACGTCGGGAACCAGACATTATACCCCTTCCTACCCCCCCAACTGCGGCACAATAAACCAGAAGAGGCTGCCAATCGCCAGGGCGGCCATGCCCACGAACGGCACGGCATACACCAGCCCCGACCAGCGCCGAAGGAGGGGCAACACCAGGAGGACAACGATGCCCGCCGCCAGCAGCAGCAGTGTCCAGCGGTCCGCACCGCCAATGAGGCTGGCCAGCCACACCAGGGCCAGCACCACCACCGCTGCACGGCTCACCCGCGGCTGCCGGACGACAGCATCCAGGCCGGCCGCAAACAGCAGGGCAATGACCGGGATCGCCGGAAAGAGATACCGCGCCTGGTGCTGAACGAAACCCAGGTTGTAACCCAGGTAGCCAGCCAGGGCACCCAGCAGCGCCGTTCCCAGCAGCAGCCATGCCCAGCGCGTCGGTGCATCACCTCCCCGCCAGGCCTGAATCAGCGCGACCGCAGCACCCACTCCCGCAGCCACACTCAGGCCAAGCAGCGCCACGTAGACGCGCGCATCCATCAGCACACTCATCCAACCAAACTGGCCCCAGAACGAACGAAAGGTCCAGGTGCCAAAACGTGTGGCCAGGGCGGCCCACCCCTGTTCGGCAACGAACTGCGCAGTGCGCAGCTGGCCCACGACTACCTCGTCATGGCGCTGCAGTCCCAGGAAATCGGTGCCACCATACACGGACAGGTTGCGCAGCCACCACGGCAGGGCAAGCAGCAGCGCTGGCAGACCAACGAGCAGCAGGGTCCAACCAAGCACTGCCGATGCGCGCTGGGGCGCCTGGCGACGCACCTGCCAGGCAGCCGCCGTCATCGCCACCAGAACCACCGGGATCATCGTATAGACCGTGGTCTTAGTGACCAACCCCAGCCCGAGGACCAGGCCAATCCCAAACCAGCGCCAGCGCACGGCTGCCTGCCGCGGATCGGGGTCAGGCAGCTGCACCACCTGCACGCACAATAACAACAGCAGAGCAATCAACAGCTCGGCCAGGCCATCGTTGTTCACGGCGGCCAGCATCGTCAGGTGCATGGGCAAAAAGGCGGTGAACGCCGCAGCACCCAGCGCAATGGCTGGCGTACGTGCAAACAGCCGCATCCCCAGGGCATACACGGCAAGCAGCAGGCCAACGCCAAGGGCCACGGAGAGTAAACGCAGCGGCAGGATGGCACCTTGGGTCACACTGTACACGGGCAGCGCCAGCACGTAGTAGAGCGGAGGTTGGTGAAACTCGTAGCGGAACGGCGCAATCGAGTATGCCGGATCGAAACGGCTGCCGACGACCAGGGCCTGGTAAGCGGCGTCATAGTCGCCAGGCTGCAGAATCGGAAAAGTGCCGCCCGCTGCCAGCGCGTGCACGTAGTTGTAGTGGGCTGGCTCGTCCGGTGCCTGCCAGCGCGGGGTGAATACAGCGTACAGCGTCCCAATCACCACGTAGGACACGACAATCAGAATAAGGATGGCTCGGTGAAAGCGGGTTGGCGGCGCGGGCATCGTCGAAGCGGCGGACATCACGGTGTGGTTCTCCGTGGTGGAGTATAACACAGCGCCAGGCGACGTGCAAACACCCACGCGCAGGGGGAATCGTGACAGCAGGGGTGCGAAGTTGAACCTGCGCCCAATCTGGGTTACAATGGTACCAGGCGAATTCAATAGGCTGCTGTGTTGAGGAAGAAAGGAATCCTTCGCATGAGGACTGTTTTGGATGGAGAAGTGGACGCCATTGTCCATGCGTATCATGGTGCACCGTACGACGTCTTGGGACCCCACGTCAAAGAACTCAGCGACGGGCGCATGGCGGTGGCGATTCGCGCCTTTCGTCCCCTCGATCGCGAAGTCATCATTGTTGACAAGTCGAGCCTGGCCCAAACGACGCCAATGACCCAAATTGACGATGCTGGCTTTTTCGAGGCGGTCTTCGAGGATCGGGATACGTTGTTTCCTTATTACTTGCACCTGATTGGACACAACGGTGCCGAATCGGACATCGAAGACCCCTTTGCCTACCCGCTGCAATTGACCGATTTCGATCTGCACTTGATTGGGGAGGGCACCCATTTTCGTACGTACGAGAAACTCGGCGCCCATCTGCGCGTGGTCGATGGTATGCCTGGGGTGCATTTTGCCGTGTGGGCCCCCAATGCGGAACGCGTCAGCGTTAAAGGGAATTTTAACCAGTGGGATGGTCGCACGCATCCCATGCAGCTGCGCGGCCCGGGCGGCATCTGGGAGCTGTTTGTCCCAGGCCTGGGGCAGGGTGAATTGTACAAATACGAGATCAAGTCGCGCTTTGGCGGTTACCTGGTGGACAAAGCCGACCCTTACGGGTTCTACGCCGAGATCCGGCCCCAAACCGGTTCGGTGGTGTTCGACATTGGCCAGTATGACTGGAAAGATGATGACTGGGTGGCAGCGCGCGCCGAGCACCAGGCCTTTGCCGCACCGGTGGCGATTTACGAAGTGCACCTCGGATCGTGGCGCCGGGTACCGGAAACCAACGGTTATCTCAACTACCATGACCTGGCCCACCAGCTGGCAGCATACGTCAAAGAATTGGGTTATACCCATATCGAACTGCTGCCCATTTGTGAACATCCGTACGACGGGTCATGGGGCTATCAAACGGTCGGTTATTATGCACCCACGAGTCGTTTTGGCACACCCGCCGAGTTCATGTACTTCGTCGATCACATGCACCAGAACGGCATCGGCGTGATCCTGGACTGGGTGCCGGCGCACTTCCCTTCCGACAGCCATGGACTGGGTTATTTCGACGGCACACACCTGTACGAGCACGCCGATCCACGCAAGGGTGAGCACGCGCAGTGGGGCACGAAGGTGTTCAACTACGGACGCAACGAAGTGCGCAACTTCCTGCTGTCCAATGCGCTGTTCTGGCTCGACAAATACCACATCGACGGTTTTCGCGTCGATGCCGTTGCGTCCATGCTCTACCTGGACTTCGGTCGCGAACATGGTGATTGGGTTCCGAACCAATATGGCGGACGCGAAAACCTGGAAGCGGTCGATTTTATCCGGCGTTTCAACGAGCTCGTGCACGTCGAATACCCCGGTGTGCTCACGATGGCCGAGGAGTCGACCGCCTGGCCGCTGGTGACACGCCCACCCTACGTCGGCGGGCTGGGGTTCGATCTAAAGTGGAACATGGGCTGGATGCACGACATGCTCGATTACATGGAGCTGGAAACCGTGTACCGGCGCTATCACCACAACAGCATCACCTTCTCGTTGATGTACGCCTTCAGCGAGAACTTCATCCTGCCCTTCTCGCACGATGAAGTGGTTCACCTGAAAAAGGCGATGATCACCAAGATGCCAGGGGACGATTGGCAGAAGTTTGCCAACCTGCGGGCGCTGTATGCGTACATGTATACGCACCCGGGCAAGAAGCTGCTCTTCATGGGCGGTGAATTCGGTCAATGGCACGAGTGGGATCAGGACCACAGCCTGGATTGGCACCTGACCCAATGGGCACCGCATGCGCAGCTGCAGCGCTACGTGTCTGACTTGAACGAGCTTTATCGACGCGAACCGGCCATGCACGAGGTTGATTTCAGTTGGAAGGGGTTCGATTGGATCAACTTCAGGGACGTGGACAAGTCGATTATCGCCTTCGAACGGCGCGCCAGTGATGTCAACGATCGCCTCGTGGTCGCGTGCAACTTCACACCGGTGCCGCGCGAAGGATACCGGGTCGGAGTCCCATTTGCCGGTGAGTACAAGGAGATTCTCAATTCCGACTCGGCCCACTATGGGGGCAGCAATGTGGGGAATCAAGGCCTGACACCATCCGATCCCATACCCTGGGACGGACGAGACAACTCCATTATTATCACGCTGCCACCGCTCGGTGTCGTGATTTTTAAGGCGCCGCGGCCGGCGTGAGGCAATGCCAACGGTGTTGACGAATAGACAAATCGCCGATCGTTGATACGGGGACACAATGCCGCAATCACGCACAGATCGAGCATTTTTTGCCGGCCTGGTTGAAGATACCGATGGTCGCCCAGTCGATGTGGCGACCATCGGTGACACAGCCTACTATGTGGTCATGGATGGTGATTTTCGACGGCACGTCGAGGCCGCCGCAGTGGACCAACAGGTACTGCGCGTCTTGAGCGAACAGATCGAAGCCCACCGCGAGATCGCCGTCGATGGGATGTTACGCATGCTGGGTCAGGACGATCTTTTCACCAAAGCCGCCGTCGATGCCTCGATCAAAAACATCGACCAGGTCCTCAATGAAACGATGCCGCCCGAGGCACGGTCCTGGCTCAGCATGCTAGGTTTCCGCGTGATCATCGATTATCACGGTGATCTCGTGCGCGTCGACATGCCGGCCGGCGGTAGTGACGAGGAGTGATGCCGTTCGCGTCCTACCCCTGGGTGATACTCTCGATTTCCACCGTGTAGTCGCGCAGCAGGTCGCGTACATCTTCTTCGCTCAGATACTTCACCTTGAGCATGATGAGCGTTTCGTCCTGGTGCGTGACGCTCCCAAAACTACGTACGACCCCGCCGGCATTGGAAATCGCCGCTGCGACCTCGGTCAAGATTTCGTTGGTGGCCGGCGAGCGCAGCATGATGCGCAAGCCCGGTTCACGTGCACCCAGCAAATCAAATAGGATCCGATACAAATCCCGATCGGTAATGATACCGACCGGATGATTCTCTTTGTCCACCACCAGAAGTGCACCCACCCGGTGCACAGCCATCATGTTGGCCGCTTCCTCCAACGGCTGATCGGCCTGCGTCGTAATCACCGGGCTGGTCATCACCCTGCCGACAGTCGGCACAGGATCGGTCTGATGGCGCCGCCGCTCCGACAAGAGCCGGACCAGCGCGCGGTCATTGACGATACCCACCAAATGGCCCTCGTCGTCAACCACCGCAACCCGTCGAATGATCTTCTCCCGCATCATCTGCAACGCATGGCCGGCACCCGTATCGGGGGTGACGGTCAGCACCGGCGAGCTCATCAAATCACGAACGTACATGTTGCGTTCCTCCTCGCTTGCTTGTACCACTGACCTAATCATACGTCCCGCTGCCGTGGATGTCAAGGCGGACGAAAGGCGGTGGCGGTTGCACAGTTGCCATCTTTCCAACCGCCACCGCCAAATTCGATCAATAGAGCACGGGAAGTTATTCTTTTACGATGCCTTAATGCAGGATTTTGCTCAGGAATTGTTTGGTGCGTTCGTGTTTGGGGGCGGTGAAGAGCAGTTCGGGCGTGGTATCTTCGATGACCTGGCCGGCGTCCATGAACAGGATGCGCGTGGCGGCGGCGCGGGCGAAGCCCATCTCGTGCGACACGACCAGCATCGTCATGCCGCTGCTCGCCAGGTCCTGCATGACGTCCAACACCTCGGTGATCATCTCCGGGTCGAGGGCCGAGGTCGGCTCGTCGAACAGCATAATCTTGGGGTTCATCGCCAGGGCGCGGGCAATCGCCACACGCTGCTGTTGGCCGCCAGACAGCTGGGTTGGATAACTGTCCGCCTTTTCGGGAATACCGACGCGCTCCAACAGCTCGTGCGCCACCTGCTCGGCTTCCGGCTGGGCGCGCTTGCGCACCACCCGCTGGGCCAGGATGATGTTCTGCAGCACCGTCATGTGCGGAAAGAGGTTGAACTGCTGGAAGACCATGCCGACTTCGGCGCGCACTTCGTTGATGTTGACGTGCCGGTCGGTGATGCGCTTCTGGTCGATCCAGATTTCGCCCGAGGTGAGGGTTTCCAGGTGATTGATGCTGCGCAGCAGGGTCGATTTCCCAGACCCGCTCGGTCCAACGATCACAACGACCTCACCGGGGTGCACCTGGAGATTGATGCCGTTGAGTGCATGCACGTGCCCAAAGTGTTTGACCGCATCTTTGACTTCGATGATGAATTCACCCATGTGGGTAGCTCCTCCGTACTGGTGGGTCACTTTCAGCCAGGTAACCCGGTGGTACGAGTACGAGTACGAGTACGAGTGACCTATTAGCGGTGCCCCGCTGACATGC
>CAZXQZ010000149.1:0-4962 GCA_964642445.1 uncultured Anaerolineae bacterium | reverse complement strand
GTACGAGTACGAGTACGAGTACGAGTGACCTATTAGCGGTGCCCCGCTGACATGCGTTGCTCCAACCAGCGCGCCAGCCGCGTAAAGACCAGGGTCAGCAGCAGGTAGACCAGCGCAATCATCGTAAAGGTCTCGAAACTCAAAAACGAGCGTGATACGAATTCGCGCCCGCGCCGGGTCAGGTCGGACACGGCCAGGACCGAAACCAGCGACGAGTCCTTGAGCAGCGTGACGAACTCGTTGCTGACCGGCGGCAGGATGACCCGAAAGGCCTGCGGCAGGATGACGTGACGCATCGCCTGCACGTAACTCAAGCCCAGCGAGCGTGCCGCCTCCATCTGGCCACGCGGGATCGACTCGATACCGGCGCGCACGATTTCGGTCATGTAAGCGCCGTAACCCACCGTAAAGCCGATCACGGCCGCCGTAAAGGGATCCAGGCGCAGATTGGCCAGCCAGTTGCCGACCGCAGGCAGCGCCGGCGCCAGGGCGTTGCCCACCACCTGGAAGATCTGCGGCAGTGCAAACCAGATGTAGAGCAGCCAGACCAACAGCGGAATGCCGCGCACCACTTCGACGTAGAGCGACGCCACGCCACGGATGATGCGGTTCGAGGAAATACGCCCCAGACCACCCAACACGCCAACGATGATGATGGAGAAGAACGAAACGACGGTGATCTTGATGGTAACGCCCAACCCGCCGTTCCAGAACTTCTGCCAGGCGTTGTCCCCCGGGCCGACGAGGATGAATTCCAGGATTTGATTGTACGGTGCGCCGATGATGAGCACCAGGTACAGGATGATGGCGAGGACTGCCAGGACCAGCAGCCACCAGCGATCGATACCCGCCATACGACCACGCGTATCGACCAGACGTGAACTACCACCGGTCGTCGGTAGGTGTTCGGTCATTGACAATCCTCCTGACGATTTTGGATTGGCGATTTTGGATTTTGGATTGGCCCTCGCTGCGCGCAGGGGCACGCCCGCCATCCCCAAATAGGAACACAATCAAACGAATGGTCACCCTCACGCCTTCACGTTTTACGCCTCACAACATCTCGCGCACCGCCGCCAGGGCATCCTCATAGTTCGGGAACTGCCCAATGTCGGGCACGTACTCGACGTAGCGTACGACGTCGTCGGCATCCACGACGAACACGGCGCGCTGCTCCAGGCGTAGCTCCTTGATGTGCGTGCCGTAGGCATCACCAAACGCCATGTCGATGTGGTCCGAGAGCATCACCACACGGTCGACCCCTTTGGCCGCGCACCACTCCTGCTGCGCAAAGGGCAGGTCGGCACTCACCGTTACGACCACGACCCGATCGCCGAAATTGGCCGCTTCCTCGTTGAAGCGACGGGTTTGGGCATCGCAAATCCCAGTGCCCAGCGAGGGTACCACGTTGATCAGGCGAATCTTACCGGCGGTCGATTCCAACAAGTTTCGTTTGCCGGTAAAACCTTTGTCATTCAATGTGACCTCGGTCGCCATGTCCCCCGGCAGCAGGGCCACACCGAGTACCGTGAGCGGCTGCCCCTTGAGTGTCACATCCCCAAATCGTTCCTGTAGCATAACGTCTCCATGTATAGATCACTTTTGCAGACGCGGGTCGAGCGCGTCGCGCAGTCCATCCCCCAGCATGTTGAAGCCGAGCACGGTCAGCATGATGGCAAAGCCGGGGAAAAACACCAGGTGGGGCGACGTGAAGACCTGGTTACGTTCGGCGCCCAGCATCGACCCCCACTCCGCCATGGGTGGCTGGGCACCCAGTCCCAAAAACGAAAGCGCCGCCGCCTCCAACACGGCCCCGCCAATGCCCAGGGTCGCCGCCACGATGAGCGGGGTCAGGGTGTGCGGCAGGATGCTGCGGAAGAGAATCCGTTTCGGCGGCACCCCCAGGGCGCGGTCGGCGGTGACAAAGTCGAGCTCTTTGACCGACAAGACGCTCGCCCGGCTGAGGCGTGCGTACGTCGGAATCGAGACGATACCGATCGCCAGCAAGGCGTTGATCAGGCCGGGGCCCAGCACCGTCACGATGGCAATCGCCAGCAGCAGGCTGGGAAACGCCAGCAGCACGTCCATGAAACGCATGATGGCGTTGTCGGTCCAGCCGCCGGCATAGCCGGCCACCAGGCCCAAAAACGTGCCAATGAGCAGGGCAAACGTCACCGTGGTGAAGCCAATCACCAACGACACCCGCGCGCCGTACACCAGGCGGCTAAACAGGTCGCGCACGTTGCCATCCACACCCATCAGGTGCTGCGGCTGATCGGCCGGGCAGCCCAGGATGTGGATACACGGCGGCGCGCGCATGCGGATTGGCTCGACGCCGATCAGCACTTTGTTTGGCTCATAGGGCGCAATCACCGGCGCAAAGACGGCAATCGTGATCAAAAACCCGAGGATGATCATGCCGACGATGGCCGACTTCGTGCGGAACAGCGTATAGACCGCCATACGCCACGGACTGCGCGGCGGGCGGGTGAAGACCTGGGGAACGGGTGCGGCGGTGGTGGTTGTCATGGCGTCAACCCAAACGGATCCGTGGATCCAGGAAGGCATACAAAATATCGACGATCAGATTCAAAACGACGAACACGATCGCAATGATCAACGTAATCGCCTGCACGATAACGTAGTCGCGCGCCTGAATGGCGTCGAAGAGCAGACGCCCCATGCCGGCCAGGTTGAACACCGTTTCGGTGAGCACGGCACCGCCCAACAACGCACCCAGGGAGAGGCCGATGATCGTCACCACCGGCAGCATCGCGTTGCGTAAGGCGTGCCGGAATACCACGCGTAGATCGCGCAGCCCCTTGGCACGCGCCGTGCGCACGTAGTCAAGTCCCATGACCTCCAGGAGGCTGGAGCGTGTCATGCGTGCGATGATCGCCAATGGAATCGTCGCCAGGGCAATCGATGGCAGTATGAGATGCATCATGACGTCCCACAGCGCAGCCCAGTTGCCGGTGACCAGGGAGTTGAAGATGTACAGATTAGACAGAAAATCGACGATGTTGTACCAGGTCCCTTCGGTGGCCTGGATGTTCCACACCTCGGTGAGCGCGGGCAGCGTGACGCCGGCCGTGGTGCGGCTCGAAGGGGGCAGCCACAAGACCGTGTTTTTGAGCAGCAGGGCAAACACGTACTGCAGCATCAACCCCAACCAGAACACCGGCATCGACACACCGATGTTGGCCAGCAGCATGGTGGTGACGTCGACCGCCGAGTTGCGCCGGTACGCCGACAAAATCCCCGCCGGAATGCCGACCAGCACCGCCAGACCCAGGGCACACGCCGTCAGCTCGAGCGTGACCGGCAGGCGTTCGATCAGCAGCTCGACGACCGGCCGGCCGTAACGAATCGAATTACCCAGGTCACCCTGCGCCAGCTGCTGCAAATAGAGGCCAAACTGCACCGGAATGGACTGGTCCAGGCCATAACGGATGATGAAAGCCTGGCACAGCTCGTCGGTGGCGCGCTCGCCCAGGATGGCGCGGCATGGGTCACCCGGCAGCAGGCGCGCCAAAGCAAACGTCACGAACAGAATGCCAAAGATAACCGGGATGGCGGCAAGAATCCGCCGAAAAATGTATTGCGTCATGAAAGGGCGCAGAGAGCAAGATGGGAGGGTGAGTCTGGCCGGGGTACCGACCCACCCTTTTTTGAAAATCAGATGGTAAGACCCGGGTTAGTTACCGGCGCCACCCAGCCACTTGGCGTAGACTTCGTCGTATTTGCCGGCGTCCTTGATCGCCTTCAAGCCTGCGTTGAACAGCGGCGTGAAGCCGGTCGGATCGCCCTTGCGCACGACGACGCCGTAGAACTCGTCGGTAAACGCCTCACCGACCATCTTGAGCTTGCCCTGGAAGGTGGCCGAGTTCAAAACGTAGTCGGCGGCGACCGGTGTGTCGACCACGACGGCATCGACGTTCTTGTTCGACAGGTCGAGCATGGCCAGGTCGATACTGTCGTACTCTTTGAGCGTGGCGCCGGCGATGTCCTGCACGGCAAAGGCACCGGTCGTGCCGATCTGGGCACCAACTGTCTTGCCACCCAGGCTGTCCGGGCCGGTAATGGCCGTTTCATCCCCACGCACCACGACGATCTGGCCCGCATTGACGTACGGCTCCGAAAAGTCGTATTTCTGTTTGCGCTCATCGGTGATAGTCACAGCCGACAGAATCGCGTCGTACGCGCCGCCCTCGAGCCCGGCAAAGATGCCGTCCCAGGCGGTGTTTTTGTACTCCACCTCGAAGCCCTGTGATGCGGCGATCGCATTCATCATGTCGATGTCGAAGCCGACGATTTCTTTGCTATCGTCGACGAACTCCATCGGCGGGAACTGGGCATCGGTGGCAATGACGAACTTTTTGACCTGCGGTGCGGTGCTCGTCGGGGTTGTGGCGGGGCAGGCCGTCAGTGCCAGCACCATCATCACGAGCACCACGATCAGGCTCACGATCCGAAATGATCGCATCTCTCTTTCATCTCCTTGGGCAGCAGATTCCCTTCGCTTGCAAAGGGACAGACGATCATTGGGGCAGCTGCGAGACAGGATGCGGGGGCACAGGCAGTGACGCCTGTGCCCCCCGCGTGCCGGTGTGGGCGGTTGTTCGCAGTGATGAAGCCGCAAGACAGGGCCTCTTCACCGCGATGGCTCCACACCGGCACGACAGGATCGATTTACTCTGCCGGCGGCGCGTTGAGGAAGCTGCCGAACAGGGCGTTGAAGTAGGTGAAGGTCCCGGTGCGACCCTTGTGCAGCGGGTTGGCTGCATCCCACTGCAGTGCGTAGCTGGCCACGACGTCGGTTGCATCCAGGTCACTGCCGTCATGGAACTTGACGCCGCTGCGCAGCGTGCAGGTCCACTCGGTCAGGTCGTCGTTGGGCGTGCACGCTTCGGCCAGGCCAGGCCCGACCGCGGTGCCACCGATTTCGTAGGACAGCAGCGA
>CAZXQZ010000148.1:1543-12028 GCA_964642445.1 uncultured Anaerolineae bacterium | reverse complement strand
CGCGCCTGGCCGATCAGGCCAAAGCGTGCGCCATCACCGCTCCCGTAAGCCAGGGCATCGACGACATGGTCCTGTGAATCGAGCACGACGATCTCGTCGCCCGTGTTGGCCAGTGTCCACTCGCCGCGCCCCCAGGTGCGATCACGTTCAAGGTTGGGAACCTCCGGGCTGTCCGGGTAAGTGGCGCCGCGCACACGCACCTCGAAGTCGGGCCAGACGGCGAAACGGGAGCGGTACGCAGCGGCGTTTTTGGCCACGACGACGCTGGCGCCCGGCTGCAGCAGCCATGCGGTTGGCAGGCGATACATGCTCTCGCTGCCGCCGGCCGTCTCTTCGTCCCCCAGGCGGTAGTGTCCCAGGTCAACGGGGCCCTCCCCTGGGTTGAAGAGTTCGACGAACTCGTCACCTTCGGTGCCGGCCACCGTGCCATCGTACAGCACCTCGCCGATCAGCAGAGGACCGGGCGTACCCTGGGGTGCGGGTGTCGGGCTCGGCGTCAGCGTGGGTGTGCGCGTGGGCGTCACGCGGCGGGTTGGCGTGGATGTTGGGGTCGCCGTCACCTGCCCGGTGGTGGTAGGTGATGGTGACGGCGTGGGCGTGGCCAGCACGTCGCCGCGGCCGGGCTGGGGTGGAAATGCGTCGATCCAATCGGCCGCCGTGTCGGTGTCCAGATCGGGATTCCAACGCGCGATGGCATGACCAGGAGGCACGTCCGGTACGGCGGGATCGAACACCGTGCGGTCGCTGCCCCACGACAGGGCATCCACCGTGCGCCCGGCGGCGTCGAGCAGGCGCAGGGCGTCGCCGCTGTTGCCCAGGCCGTTCCCCAGCTGACCATCGGCGACGTCCACCACGGGTGCCGGTACGCCGGGATAGTGACTGGCAAAGTCGGCCGCACGCGCGGCGACGACCAGGTAACCGCCGGGCGTGATGACGAGGGTGGGCAGCAGGTCGGCGGCCAGGTTATCGGCCAGCGACCAGTCTTCCAGGACGAGCAGGCTGTCGCCGGTGTTGTGCAGCTCCAGCCACTCCCAGCGGCTGTCGTCGTTGGCCTCGATCGTGTCGTATTCGACTTCGGTGATGAGCAGCTGGCCGGGCGGTAGGGGCGTAGACGTGGCCTGCGGCACATCGTCCCAGAAACGGTTACCATCGAAGGCGCCGCCGGTGAGCGGGCCAAACTGGACCCAGTTTGGATTGATGACGGTGCCCGACGGGCCGGCGGCAGCACCCGTCGACAGCAACCCCGGAGGGTCGATTTCCACGAGGTGGTAATACAACAAACCAGGCAGGGTCTGGCTGATCGCCAGCGAAAAACGTCCCCGGCCATCGGTCCAGGTGTTGAGCAGCCAGCGGTCCCAGCCATGGGGTCGGGCGCTGGCCCAGAGCTGCACGGTGGCGCCCGCCAGGGGGTTGGCGAGGTCGCCGGGCTGCCCCTGGTACACGGTGCCCGAGAGGGTGAGCGGCATGGCGGGTGGCGCGTTGCGTGTGCCGGGCGATGGATCGACGTCTTCGGTCCAGTAGGATCCCCCGTCCGGCACGGCGCTCCAGGCGCGGTCGTCGTGGGATGTGGCGTAGGGGAAGTGCTGGATTTCACCGCCGTCGGGTGCCAGCAGGCGCACGTCGTCACCGCCGTTGTTGAGCGCCAGGTGCGTCTGGCTGCGAAAGAAGACGTGAAAGCCCTGCGCCGGCAGCAGCGTTCCCGGGGCGATCGTGTACGGCGCTGAACCGCTGCCGGCAGCGTCGTCCAGGCGATATCCACCCAGGTCGACCGGTGCATCCCCCAGGTTGTACAGTTCGATGTACTCGTCGTCTTCGTTCAACACGCCATCGCCGTTCCAATCGATCGTTTCCGGCGCGGGCAGCACCTCGTTGAGCGCAACCGCGGCCGGTAATGGGGTGCTGGTCACACCCGGTGTGGCGGTCACCGTCGGTGTGGGGGTGACGGTGGGGGGTGAAGGCTGGTTCGGCAGTCCCGGTGAGGGAGGATAGGCGCCGGTCCAGGTGGCGCCGCCGTCGGTTTCTTTGCTGTAGGACCAGTCGACCGTCGGGTCGCTGTAGGTGAACACCTCGACCACGCTGCCACCCGGTGCCAGCAGACGCACCTCTTCGCTGCCGGTGTTGTTGAGCGCCACGTGCGTCTCGCTGCGAAAGAAGAGGGCAAACCCCCCGGCGGCAATCACGCGGCCCGGCGAGATCACAAAGGGATTCGTGCCTGTGCCGGCGCGATCGTCCAGCTGCCAACCACCCAGGTCGATGGAAGTCGTGCCGGCGTTGTACAGCTCGATGTATTCATCGTCCTGGTTGGGCGTGCCATCGCCGTTCCAGTCGATCGCGTACGGTGCCGGCAGCACCTCGTTGAGCGAAATCGCGACCACGCCGGGTGTCGGCGATGGCGTGGCGGTGGGCAGCAGGGTGGGGGTGATCGTCGGTGATGGCGTCACCGTGGGCGTGCCTGTCGCAGGCGTTGGGCTGGCGGTTGGGGTGGGCGACGGCGTGGCGGTGCTGGACGGGGTAACGGTCACCGTCAGCGTTGCGGTGACTGTTAAGGTGGGGGTCGCAGACGGAATAGGCGTTGGGGTGAGGGTGCTGGTGAGTGTGGCAGTGGGGGTGAGGGTGGGCGTGGCACTGGGCGTCACGGTGGGTGTAGCGGGCGGTTGGCTGGCCGAATTGGCCTGGCGCGGGGTGCCGTTGATGGGGTTGCCGTTGGCGTCATGGCCATTGCGCGTGATGCCGTCGTTGCTGGCCCAGTTGGCATCGCTGTCGGGTGCCCGTGGATCGATCCGTTCCATCGAGGCGTAGGCCGGTCCTGCCGTACCCGCTGGCCAGGCGCCGCCATCCCCGTTGGCCGTATCGACCACCTCGCCCGCCGGGTTGCGCAGGCGGAGCGCCTCGCCGCTGTTGCTCAGGCCGCCGCTGTAGATCAGATCGGCCGGGATGTCGCTGACGGTCGCGTCGTCGGTGCGCTCCAGCAGGAAATAGCCGCCGGCCGGCAGTGTGCCTTGCAGGGCAATCGCCAGGTCGCCGCCATCATCGACCGTCCACCCCGCCAGGTCGACTGCCGTATCACCCGCGTTGAACAGCTCCAACCACTCGTCACTGCTGGAGGCCGCCGTGCCACTCCAGGCAACCTCATGGATCACCACAACCTGCGACCCATCACGCACTGGCGCCACCAACCAGCCACCTGGCAGGTCTTGCACCACCAACGCCAGCATCAGCCCGAGCACCAACCACCCACGCCCACGTATCATTTCGCACTCCCATCTGCAACCGCAGTTCTACCAGTCACGACCATGTTGCCCTCAAGACAGTTGAGACCCAGCGCAGCACGTTCCCGCACCTGGGGGTGCGGACTCCTCGGATACCCAGGTGTGCCGCACGTTCCCGCACCTGGGGGTGCGGACTCCTCGGATGCCGAAGCGTCTACCGATGACTACCAGGAACCAACCGCCACCTTGTACAATCCCCACAAATCCGTTAACGAATTCCACCCCCAAAATTTGGCGCCCAACCCAAAATCCAACAACCCTCAATCCAAAATCCAAAATCCAATGACGCGTTGCGTTGTAAAATTTGACAATTGTGCCTGACGTGCCATAAACTAACTGTGTAAGCTGTTTCTCTTTTCATAACGTCCTGTGCCACGGAACCTCACGGCGGCGCAACGACCCGTGACGTTTGTTTGCGCCACCAGAATACGAGGGGGTATTGCCTGTGGAAGTAAAACAAGCACCGAAGGTTGCCGCCAGCAAGCGGGGAAATGGCGACTCAGACGCCTCTGTCAAATCCCTCTACAACATCGGGGAGATGCCCCCTATTGGGTATGTTCCAGAGAAGATGTACGCCTGGCTCATTCGCCAGGACCGCTTTGGCGAACCACTGAAATCGTTCCAGGTTGAAGTCGTCACGATACCTGAGCCGGCGGATGATGAAGTCCTGGTTTACGTCATGGCCGCCGGTGTCAACTACAACAACGTATGGGCTGGCCTCGGTATTCCCGTCGATGTCATTGGCGCGCGCAACAAGGCCGGTGAACCGGAGCCGTTCCACATCGGTGGCAGTGACGCATCAGGCATCGTCTACAAGGTGGGCAAAGACGTCACCAACGTCAAGGTTGGGGATGAAGTGGTCATCCACTGCGGGACATGGAGTCGCAACGAGCCATGGGTGAAGGCAGGGAATGACCCGATGTTTGCGTCCAGTTTCCGCATTTGGGGTTATGAAACCAACTGGGGCAGTTTTGCCCAGTACACCAAGGTGCAGGCCCACCAATGCCTGCCCAAACCGGCGCACCTGACGTGGGAACAAGCCGCGGCCTACATGCTGGTCGGTGCCACCGCCTACCGTATGCTGCACTACTGGGAACCCCACATCGTGCGGCCCAATGACGTCGTGCTCGTGTGGGGCGGTGCGGGTGGCCTGGGTTCGCAGGCCATCCAGATCGTCAAGGCGGCGGGGGGTATCCCCATCGCCGTAATTTCAGACGACAGCAAGGTGGACTTCTGTCTCAACATCGGCGCCAAGGGATGCATCAACCGCAAACAATTCAGCCACTGGGGCATGCTGCCCCATTGGAAGGACAATGCCGGTTACAACGAGTGGCTCAAGGGGGTTCGTGCCTTCGGGAAAGCCATTTGGGACATCCTGGGTGAGCGCCGCAGCCCGCAGATCATCTTCGAACACCCCGGCGAGACCACGATCCCCACATCGATGTTCGTATGCGATACGGGCGGCATGGTAGTGATCTGTGCCGGCACAACCGGCTTCAACGCCACGGTCGACCTGCGCTACATGTGGATGCGCCAGAAGCGCCTGCAGGGTTCGCACTTCGCCAACGACGACCAGGCCAAGGGCATCAACGACCTGGTGATCGCCGGCAAGGTGGACCCATGCCTGTCGCAGACCTTCACCTGGGAGGAGTTGCCCATGTCCCACCAGCTGATGTACGAGAACCGCCATCCCCATGGCAACATGTCGATTCTCGTGGGCGCTTCACGACCAGGACTGTTGAACACGGCGGCGCAGCGTGCAGCCTGGGAAGCCATGACCCCTGCCCCACCACCCGAGGAGATCGAGCCGGAGGACCGGTATGCGCCCCCGCGCCACGGTATCTCGGCGGGTGAGGGCGCTGTCGATACGCAGACCGTGCGCGAGGCGATGCATGCCGGTGCGATCACCTGCACCCCAGAGACGACGCTGGATGAAGTCGCACGCAGCATGGTGGACAACCACATCCACGCCATCGTGGTGGTCGACGAAGACGGCTTTGCCGTCGGTGTGGTTTCACAGACCGACCTCGTCCTGGCCCGCCAGGGTCGCACACCCGACGAGCTGGCCCACATGACGGCTGGTCTGATCATGACACCCGATCTGATCACCTGTACGCTGGACACGGTGCTTTCCGAGGTGGTCACAACCCTGACGCGCAACCGGATTCATCGCCTGGTCGTGGTCGAAGAAGTCGACGGCGGGCTGCGTCCAATCGGGGTGATCTCGATGACCGACATCATTCGCCAGATGATCGGCGCCGGACCGTCGGCTGAGGGCGCTGGGGATCCGCGCTAAGACCGAGGGCGGGTTCAGGAAACCGGGCGGCTGCACGCGCCGCGCTGTCCACCGGGCCACCCGTGGGTGACCTGGCAGGTGCTGCAGCGTACTGCAATCGCCCGGCCCACGGCGGCACACGCAGCGTTATCGGAAGTTTCTGAGTTGAGCAGAGATCGAGGATAGAGTTCTATGTCATTTTTAACCGAAGAACACGAGGCAGTTCGGCAGGCCGTCCGCAAGTTCACCGAAGACAAGGTGATCCCGATTGCCGACGAGTATTACCGCGAGGCCAAAGAGATTCCGATGGACCTCATCCAGCAGATGAGCAACCTGGGCTTTTTTGGCATGTCGTTCCCCGAAGAGTGGGGCGGTGCTGGCATGGACACCGTCAGCATGACCATTGTGACCGAGGAGCTCAGCCGCGGTTGGCTCGGCGTGGGCAGTGTGCTCACGCGCAACCTGATCACCGGCACGCTGCTGATGCAGCATGGGACCAAGGAGCAGAAGGAAAAATACCTGCCCGGCATTGCGTCGGGTGAGATTCTGACGGCCGCCGCGTTCACCGAACCCAACGCCGGTTCGGATACCGCCGGCATGCAGCTGCGTGCCGTGCGCGACGGCGACAACTACATTATGAACGGCGCCAAGACGTGGTGCACGTTCGCCAATCGAGCGCAGATCCTGACGGTGCTGGCGCGTACGCACCCCGACCCGGCGATGCGCCACAAGGGACTGAGCATCTTCCTGGTCGAAAAAGAGCCGGGCAACCAGTTCCAACCGCCCCACCTGTTTGGCGAGCACATCCCAACCGTCGGTTATTACGGGATGAAGTCGTACAGCCTGGGCTTCGAGGACTTCCCGGTGCCGGCTGAAAACCTGATTGGTCACGTCGAAAACCGCGGCTTCTACCAGCTGATGGCGACCTACGAATGGGCACGCATCCAGACCGCAGCACGAGCGGTGGGTGTTGCCCAGGCGGCGTTCGATGCCGCGTTGAAGTATTCGCAGGAGCGTGTGCAGTTCGGCCAGGCCATCAGCGAATTCCAGATCATCCGGCACAAGCTGGCCTACATGCGAACGCAAATCGAAGCCGGACGCCAGCTGACGTATTATGCCGCCACGATGAAGGACCAGGGCAAACGCTGTGACCTGGAAGCGGGCATGGCCAAGCTCTTCTGCGCCGACATGGTGGAACACGTCACGTCGGAGGCGATGCAGGTCTTCGGCGGTTACGGCTACTCGCTGGAATACCCGGCGCACCGCTTCTGGCGCGACGGTCGCGTCTTCCGCATCTTCGAAGGCACCAGCGAAATTCAGGCCGAAGTGATCGCCAAGCGGCTGCTCTCTTGAGAGGTTTCGTTTTATGACAACACTTTCCCTATCCGCCGGCGACATGGCGCCCGTGCTCGAACAGCTGGCGGCGGCCAACGCCGATTTTGCGTTCAATTATCCGGGTGATGCAACCTCGCGCCAGCCGGTGCACACCGTGTACGGCGGTGCCCACCTCTTCAAGTCGGACACGGCGTCCAAGCTGGGCGGCATTGCCCTGCGTAATCTGCTGGCCTATGCGCCGAATTTTGTCGTCTTTGCCAAGGCATTGGGCCAGCCCGGCGCTGAACTGCTGCCCGACACCAGTGCCGATATCGAACACTTCGCGGCGATCATCGAAAAAGACCCCGATGCGGCCAGCTTTACGCACGAGCCGGCGTGGATGGCGTACACCGTCTACAAACGGGTGCGCGAAAAGCTGCAGCGCGAACCAGTCGAGGACTACCGCGTCGACTTCGAGGACGGGTACGGTAACCGACCGGACGAAGAAGAAGACGCACATGCCGTCAACGTGGGCAAGGAGCTGGCTGCCGGCATCGAAACCGGTGTGCTGCCGCCGTTCATCGGCATCCGCATCAAGCCGTTCACGCCGGAAAGCCACAAGCGTGGCATGCGCACGTTGGACCTGGCGATCACGTCGTTAGCTGCGGCCAGCGGCGGCAAGGTGCCCAACAACTTCGTCGTCACCCTGCCCAAAGTAACGATCCCCGAACAGGTGGAAGCCCTGGCCAGCTTGCTGGAGATGCTGGAGGCCAAAAACGGCATTGCCCCCGGCAGCATCGGCATGGACCTGATGATCGAAACCCCGCAGTCGATCATCGACCACCGCGGTGAGAACACGGTCAACCTGCTGGTGCGCGCCGGCCACGGGCGTGTGCGCTACTGTGCCTACGGCACCTACGACTACACGGCGCTGTGCAACATCACCGCCCACTACCAGACGCACACGCATCCGGCGGCCGATTTTGCCCGCCACGTGCTGCAGGTGAGCCTGGCCGGCACCGGGGTGAACATCAGCGACGGCGCCACGACGGTGATGCCGATCGGCCCGCACCGTGCGAGCAAGGACCAGCCGCTGACGCCACAGCAGGAGGCCGAAAACCTGGCCGTCGTGCACAGCGCGTGGAAACTGCACTACGACAACATCCGCCACTCGCTGCGCCACGCCTACTACCAGGGCTGGGACCTGAATCCGGCGCAGCTGCCGGTGCGTTACGCCGCGGTCTACACCTTCTTCCTGGAGAGCCTGGACGATGCCTCGAAACGCCTGAACCGCTTCGTCGACGCCGCAGCGCAGGCCACGCTGAGCGGCAACATGTTCGACGACGCGGCCACCGGGCAGGGCCTGCTCAACTTCTTCCTGCGCGGCATCGCCTGCGGTGCGATTACCGAGGATGAAGCGATGGCCACCGGCGTCACCCTGGAGGAGCTGCGGGGACGGTCGTTCATCAAGATCGTGCAGAACCGGGCGTATAAGAAGACTGTCTAATGTGATGCGTGGCACATGGGGTGGGCCCACCTCACGTGCCACGCACGCGCGTGGGTCCGCTTCGTTGAACACGCGTGCGAGCGCATGGTCATGACTTGGCGCAGGCCCGGCTGAACGGCAGACTTTTGCTCGCGGGCCAGGGTCAGGCCAAACCGTACCAGGTGCGTCAGCTTTTGGATCTGGTTGAGCGATACCACCTGAAATTGGAGGATTGACATGCGCGATTATTTCATTAGTATCTTCTACTCTGAAGAAGATGGTGGCTACATCGCTGATATCCCCGATCTGCGTTTTTGCTCTGCCTTCGGTGCGACACCTGAAGAAGCATTGCACGAAGTGCAGATCGCGCGCGCGGCGTGGCTCGAGACCGCCAGGGCCAGTGGCAAGCCAATCCCGGAACCGCGATACCGGCCGGTCATTTACGAACTCGCGGCCTGATCGGAGTGTGTTATGTCACTAACTGATATTCAACCCCTTGCCCGAGCCCTCGAAACATGGGAAACGACCGACCTGGCCGACGCGCTCAAACGGGCGCCGGAGCGGCCGGAGACCCAGGGAATGCAGCGGCTGTTTACACCGCTCGACACCGACCCCCAACCCCCAGCCCCTGAAACCCAGTCTGCCTACCTGGACAAACTTGGTTTCCCCGGCCAGTATCCGTACACGCGCGGCGTGCAGCCCACGATGTACCGCAGCCGCTTCTGGACGATGCGCCAGTACGCCGGCTTTGGTGCCGCCGAGGAGGCCAACGAGCGCTTCAAGTACCTGCTCGGCCAGGGCCAGACCGGGCTGTCAATTGCCTTCGACCTGTCGAGCCAGATCGGTTACGATTCGGACGATCCACGGGCGGCGGGCGAAGTGGGCCAGGCCGGCGTTGCCATCGACTCGCTGGCCGACATGGAGCGGCTGTTTGCGGGCATTCCGCTGGACAAGGTCAGCGTGTCGATGACGATCAACGCGCCGGCGTCGGTGATGCTGGCGATGGTGATTGCGGCGGCGGCCAAACAGGGGGTGCCGGCCGCCAAACTGAGCGGCACGACACAAAACGACATCCTGAAGGAATACGTCGCCCGCGGCACCTACATCTTCCCGCCGCGGCCCTCGGTGCGCCTGGCCGCCGATACGATTGCCTACTGTGCACGAAACGTGCCGCGCTGGAATGCGATCAGCGTCAGCGGCTATCACATCCGTGATGCGGGCAGCACGGCGGTCCAGGAAATGGCCTTTGCCGTCGCCAATGCGCTGGCCTACATCGATGCGGTGCTGGCGCGCGGGCTCAACATCGACGAGTTTGCGCCGCGCATCTCGTGGATTTTCAATACGCAGAACAACTTCCTGGAAGAGGTGGCCAAGTACCGTGCGCTGCGCCGCTGGTGGGCCCACCTGCTGCGCGAGCGTTACGGTGCGCAGAACCCGGAGTCGTTACGCTTCCGCACGCACATCCAGACCGGCGGCGCCACGCTGACCGCGCAGCAGCCACTGAACAACATCGCGCGTGCTGGCTTCCAGGCCCTGGCTTCGGTGCTGGGCGGCGTGCAGTCGATGGCGCTCAGCTGTTACGACGAGGCCCTGGCCCTGCCGACCGAAGAAGCCCAGCAGGTGGCGCTGCGCACACAGCAGATCATCGCCTACGAGATCGGTGTGTGCGATACGATCGACCCGCTCGCCGGCTCGTACGTGGTGGAAGCCTTGACCGACCGGCTGGAGGCCGAAGCGAACACGTTGTTGGGCAAGATCGAGGAGATGGGCGGTGCGGTCACTGCGATCGAGCAGGGTTTCATGCAGCGCGAGATTGCCGACAGTGCCTACCGCGCCCAGCAGGCGGTCGAATCGGGCAAAACGGTGGTCGTGGGGGTCAACAAATTCGTCGATCCCAACGAAAAACGTAACGTCGCCATCTTCCGGCCGGACGTCGCCTCGCAGCAGGTGCAGATCGCCCGTTTGCAGGAGCTGCGCCGCAGCCGCGACAACCAGGCCGTGCAGGCCGCGCTGGGTGACCTGCGCAACGTGGCCCGCGGCACCGACAACCTGCTGCCACCGATTCTGGCCGCCGTCCAGGCCTACGCCACCCTGGGTGAAATCTGCGGCGTGCTGCGCGAGGAGTTTGGCGAGTTCGAGCC
>CAZXQZ010000148.1:0-1443 GCA_964642445.1 uncultured Anaerolineae bacterium | reverse complement strand
GTTATCATAGGTGTCCATTCGTTTCCCGCCCGGAGGCCGCATGGACACCTTACGCAAGCCCTTTTTTATTGCCGCCCTGGCGCTCCTGGTACTGGCGTTGCTCGTCGAGCTGGGCGCAGTCGAGTTCTTGCGCGCGCCGGTCGGTAACACCACTTCACTGACTGCGCTGGTTGCGGGCGACGACGACCTGCGTGAGGCGCTCGAGGATTTAGATCCCAACGAAATTCAGAACATTCTGTCCCAGCCCAAGCCGCCAGGGCTGGGGATTCGTTACCTCGGGCTGGTCGATGTGCTGTTGGTGTTCACCGTGGGTCTCATGGGGGTCAGCCTGTTGATCTCGCAGCGCGCCCAGGCCCGCGTGCAGGGCTGTGCAACGTTGATCGTGTCGCTGATCGTGCTGATCCTATCGATCATCGCCATCATCACGGCGCTGGTGCTGCTGCTCCTGATGGTTTCGCTCTTCCTGGCGACGCCGTTTGGCACCCTGGCCTACCTGGCGGTGTACGGTTTTTTCAATCGGGCAGGGGCCAACGTCGTGCTGGGGCTAACACTGGCGCTGAAGATTGGCGCCGTGGTCTGCCTGGTGCTGGCACAGCAGAGGTTCCTACAGAACCGGGGACTGGTGCTGTTGATTCTCACCTCACTGCTGGCCGCGCTGATCGTAGGCTTCCTACACGGCCTGGTGCCGGTCATCCTGGTCAGCATTTCCGACGCCATTGCTGCAATCATCGTCGCCATCCTGGCGCTGATTTGGGCGTTGTTCATGCTGATCGGCTCGCTGATTGCAGTCATCCGCGCCCTGCGTGTCGATCGCGTCTGACCGGGCTGTTGGCCGTCCAGTCACCTCTGCTTATGGTCGACGAGTCTTCAGTGCTGGATTACGGACGACGTTCAGCTGGCCTATCTTTCCTCCTCAACGATCACCGCACCACAAACTGACAGCTGCCGCTCAAACAGGCAAACGCCAGCTGACCGCCGGCTTTGGTCACCGGCACGTTCATCGTGCGCCGGTCACCCTCCAGGTCCTGCTTGATCGTCAGTTCGTTCTCAGCGAACGGATCGAACACGACCCGGGCGCTGCCGGTGGCCACTTCGAGCGCCAGCTTGCGCACCGGCGCCGACGACTCGCTGATGAACAGCGTGCACGACATGCCTGCCGGCAGCACGAACACCCTGTCACGCAGCGCATCCCGGCACGGGCCAATCGCGCCGCTGACGTCTTCCGCCTGCAGGGCCTGACCCACACCAAACCGTTCACCCAGGCTCTGCAGCCACTCCGGCCCCCCGCCCGACACCTGCCCCTCCGGCCGCGTCGCCCCCACCCCCACCGCCAGGGCAAAGAGAATGACCACGACGACGAGTACGATAATCACAACCTTCGGGTTCACGCAGTGATCCTTCCCACTGGCTCAATCCGCCCCAAACCAGCCAATCTGGAGTGCG
>CAZXQZ010000147.1:0-12207 GCA_964642445.1 uncultured Anaerolineae bacterium | reverse complement strand
GGACGCAGAGAGGCGTTGATGGGGGGGGGGGGGGGGGGGGGGGAGTGGGGGTGGGGGGTCAGGGAGTAGGGGTTGGGGGTCAGGGATTAGGGGTCAGGAATCCTACTCCCTACTCCGTACTCCCTACTCCCGTAATGACTCTGCATCCCACGCATCTTGATTGCAGCGAAATCCTCGCCTATGCTTGACAACGAACAGTTCGGTGCGTTGTACCGCGAGTACCTGCCGCGGGTGCTGAATTACCTGCGTGTGCGGGTGGGTGAGGAGGGGTTGGCGGAGGAGCTGACGGCGGCGACGTTTGCGCAGGCCTTTGCCAAACGGCACCAGCTGCGCGTGGTGGAGGCGTTTCCGGGTTGGTTGTTTCGGATTGCACACAACGAGCTGGCGCAGTATTTTCGCCGCCGGCCGGCGGTGACCGCCGCCACCGATATCGACCTGTTGTTGACCCTGCCGGGTGGTGATCTACCGCCGGACGAGGTGGTACACCGGCGCCAGCAGTGGCTGGCGGTGGTGCAGGCCCTGCGCCAGCTGCCACCGCGTGACCAGGAGATCATCGATCTCAAGTTCGTGGCCGGCCTGAGCAACGTGCAGATCGCCGAAGTGCTGGGTATCACGCCGAGCAACGTCGGTGTGATTGTCTACCGTGCGCTCCAGAAGCTGCGCACGATCCTGGAACCGTAGAGATAGAAAATGAACGCGGGCGACGTACCGATTTCTGATACCGATTGGCAGCATGCGGAGGCCCTGGAGATGATTCTGCTCCAAGGGATCACCGCCGCGGATGGCGACATGGACACGCTGCTGCGAACTGCCCGGCGCGTGACGGGGCTGACCCAGGCATTAGGCCCGCCGTCACCTGGCCTGGTGCGGCGCATCGAACGCCTGGAACAGGAGCCAGCCCGCCCTCGGTGGGGTTGGTCCGGCTGGCGCCCCTGGCCGGCGTTCGCGGCGATGGCGGCGGTGGCGCTGCTGGTCTTGCTCACGGCACTGGGGCCGGGCCGCGGCGCCCTGGCGTCGCTGTATGCCCGCCTCAACCTGGGTAACGTCGACGTCAGCGTGACGCCCGACTCGCTGCCGGTGGGGCCACGTTATACGACGGCCTACCGCGAAACCTTGCCCAGCCTGGCCGAGGCACAGGCGCGGGTAGATTTTGTCGTCTCCGTACCCGCGACGATGCCGGCCGGCTATGCGTTGGACGCCGTGGCGGCGATTACCTACGAAGGCATGCCGGTCTGGTTCCCGGCACCGTTCTACGTTGAGCTGGACTACCGTGGACCGGCCGGGCAGGCCCTGCTGCATGACCTGACCATTCGCCAGTTCGGCATGGCGTTGGCTGACCAGGCGAACATCAAGGACCTGCGTTTTGCCGCCGACCAGGTGGCTGAGTCGCACGCAGTCGAGATGGATGGCCACCCGGCGCTGATGGTCGTACACCGTGCGCCGGCCGAACAGCCGGTGCGTGAGCTGGTGTGGCAGGAAGGCGACGTGATGGTGGAGCTGTTGAGTCAAACGCTGACACCCGAAGAGATGATGCTCATCGCGGCATCGATGCACTAAATCATGCAATTATTGACACCTGTTCTCCTGTTTTGGTTTGCCGTCCAGCTGTGCGCGCTGGCAGCCCTGCCGCTGACCTGGCGCCTGCTGCGCTGGCTGCCCGACCGCGGCTACGCCCTGGCCAAGCCGTTGGGCCTGCTGCTGGTGACGTTCGGACTGTGGCTGGGCGCCAGTTTTGGCTTTTTGCGCAACAGCACGGGCGGCGTGCTGCTGGCGCTCGTGGTGGTGGCCGGCCTTTCGTTGTCGATCACCTGGCGGGACCGGAGCGGGCCATCGCTGCGGCAGTGGCTGCGCCAGCACCGGCACATCGTGATCGCCACCGAGCTGCTCTTTTTTGTGGCACTGCTGGCCTGGGCCTATTTTCGCGCCTTCGACCCGGCCATCTCCGGCACCGAAAAGCCGATGGAGCTGGCTTTCCTGAACGGTGTGCTGCGCGGCGAGCGTTTTCCGCCCATGGATCCGTGGCTGTCGGGGTACGCCATCAGCTATTACTATTTTGGTTACGTCATGCTGGCGGTGTTGACGCGGCTCACCGGCGTCGCGCCGACGGTTGCCTTCAACACCGGTCTGGCCACCTGGTTTGCCCTGGTCGCCATCGCCGCTTTTAGTGTCGGCTACAACCTGGCGAAGACTCACCCCCTGGCCACCCACCGCCAGGGGCTGCTGATTGGTCTGCTGGCGAGCGTCTTCGTCGTCATACTGGGCAACCAGGTCGGCGCGGTCGAGTACGTCTATCACAACCGTATCGTGCCGGTCGAAACGGTCGCCGCACTCGACATCAAGGAGCTGACCGACACGCCGCCCAGCGGTTTGTGGCACAGCGGTGACAACTGGTGGTGGTGGCATGCCTCGCGCGTGATTCACGACCGCGACCCGGCCGGCCAGACGGTGGAAGTGATCGACGAGTTCCCGAACTTCAGCTTCGTTCTGGGCGACATGCACCCGCACGTCCTGGCACTGCCGTTTGTCATCCTGGCGATCGGCCTGGCGCTCAACCTGCTGCTCGCCACCCTGGTTGACGAGCCGGATGACCTGCCGCTGCGCCAGGTGCGCAGCTGGTTGTTCGACCGGTTTCCCCTGGGCATGCCTGGCTTCGGTCTCCACGCAGTTGTACTCGGTGGATTGAGCTTTCTCAATACGTGGGACTTTCCCATTTACCTGGCACTCACGGTGCTGGCGTACGGCGCGGCGCTGGCGATCAACCTGGGCGGCGTCAATCGCCAGGTGATCGGTCGCAGCCTGCTGGTGGGGGGTGGCCTGGGCTTGTTTGGCATTCTGTTCTACATCCCCTTCTACGTTGGTTTCCAGTCGCAGGCGGGCGGCATTCTGCCCAACGTGCTGTTCCCGACGCGGCTGACGCAGTACTTTCTGATGTTCGCCCCGTTCCTGGTGGCGCTGTTGGCCCTGCTGGGGGTAGCATCGGCCGAGACGGGTGGCCGGCGTGTGCTGCGCAGCGCCCTGGGCTGGCTGCCGTGGACGATTGGACTGCCGATTCTCGTGCTGCTCGTGCTCCTGCTGGTCATTGGCCTGACGACCGAAGGGCAGGGCGTGATTGCCGGCTACCTGAACAACCCGGCCATCAGTGCCGCGTTGGGGAGCCCGACGATGGGTGGGCTGCTGGCGTACGTTGGCCGGCTGCGTCTGTCCAATCCCTGGACGTTCCTGTTCCTGGCCGGGACCATTGCCTGGGTCATGGGGCTTGTTTTGGCCAGCTTGCGGCGGCCGGCTGCGGCGGCCGGCACCGATGAACCGGCGCCCGCCAGCCGTGCGGTAGAGACCCGCCTGGGCGGCCTGGTATTTGCTCTGCTGCTGGCCCTGGTGGCGCTGCTGCTGACCTTTGGGCCGGAATTCGTCTACCTGCGGGATAACTTTGGCACGCGTATGAACACGGTGTTCAAGTTCTACTACCAGGGTTGGGTGTTGTTGGCCTTGATGGCGGCCTACGCCGTGGCCTACCTGCTGCGCACGCGCCTGTTGACCGCTGTGCGTATCCCGGCGCTGGTGCTGATCGCCGTGCTCACACTGACCGGCCTGTACTACCCGGTGGCCGCCAGCTACAGCAAGGCGGGCCGTTTTGCGCGCGAGCCAACCCTCGACGGGCTGGCCTATCTGCAGCAGTACAACCCGGGTGACTACGGTGCCATTACCTGGATCGCACAAAATGCACCCGATGCACGCGTGGTGTTGGAATCGAGTGGTAGCTCTTACGACCGCGATGGTGCGGGCCGCGTTTCGATGGCGACCGGCATTCCGACGTTGTTGGGCTGGGATGGGCATGAAGCCCAATGGCGCGGCAAACGGTATGGTGAGATGGTGGCTGGCCGGCCAGAGGCCCTCGAGGCGATCTATCGTGGCGCCCGTGCGACCGAGCTGGACGCGCTGTTGGCCCGCTGGGGCATCGATTATGTCGTCGTCGGCCGCATCGAACGCGATCGTTACCGCATGACGCCCCAGGCCATCGAGCGCTTCGCCAGCGTCATGGACCTGGTGTTCGACCAGGACAGCGTGCAAATCTACCGGCGGCGCGGGCCGGTCGACGCGGCACCGCCCACGACATCCGTCTTCGAGGCACCCACCGGCGGTGTACAGGATTGAGGTCCAGCAGGATGATTGACAAACAGGCACGAACCATGAACGAATCGATCCTTGCCGGTGCGATCGATACCGGGAGTCACACGCACACAGTGCCACCGGCTGCCACCTGGCGTCAGTGGCTGACCGTCGAGCGGTTTCTGTACCTGGTGGCCGCTGCCGTTGCCGTTGCCCTGCGTGTCTTTGCCCTGGACGTGCAGCCGCTGGCGCCCGCCGAAGCGCACCAGGCGTGGCTGGCGTGGCAACTGGCGCACGGTGAGACCGTGACCGTGGTACGGGACGTCAGCCCGCTGCTCCTGTCGCTCAACCGCCTGATTTTTTGGCTGACCACCGGGAGCGACGGCCTGGCACGCCTGTGGCCGGCGCTTGCGGGGGCGGTGCTGGTGCTGCTGCCCTACGGCCTGCGTGTTTACCTGGGGCGGGGCGCGGCCCTGGCCACCAGTTTTTTGCTGGCCGCTTCGCCGCTGCTGGTGGCTTCGGCGCGTGTGGTGGACGGTGCCAGTCTGGCGGCCCTGGCGGTTGTGCTGGTTTTGGTGGGCCTGGCGCGCAGCCTGTCGGCCACCCCAGATACAGCCGATGGACGCCGTACGCCGTGGCCTGTGTGGACCGGTATTGGCGTAGGCATGGCCCTGATCAGCGCCTCTGTCGCGGTGACCGGCCTGCTGGCCTTGGCTGCCGGTGTGATGCTGTTTGCCCGCCGTGAGATCGACGAGTGGCGCGGCCAGCTGGGTGGCCTGGTGCGGGGTGCGGCCTGGCCGGCGGTGTTGACCTTCGTGCTGGGTGCCACCGGTTTGCTGCTGTTTTGGCCCGGTTTGGGTGCGACCGGTGACCTGTGGGCGCATTGGGTCGCGCATTTAGGGGCGCCCGCGGAGGCACCACCGCTGTGGTGGCCCGTGCTGGTGCTGGTGCAGCGCGAGCCATTCCTGTTGCTCAGCAGCGTGTTGTTTTTTGTGTTGTGGCTGGCGCGCCGGCCTGTGGCCGGCTCGTGGGTCGTGCGCACCCTCATGCTGTGGGCTGGCGTGGCCCTGCTGGTGGCTGTCCTCGGTCGTGAAGTGGGTGACCTGGCGATGCTGGTCGTGCCGCTCTGTTTCCTGGCCGGTGTGGCGTTGGCCGCCCTGGCCACCTGGCTGCGCGAGCAGATCCTGGGCAGCGCGACCCAACCTGGCTGGCGTGAAGAGTGGATCATCCTGGCAACCAGCCTGGTACTTTGGGTGACACTGCTCCTCTACTTCACGCGCTGGACCTTTATGCCGGACACGCCCGTCTCGCTGCTTCTGGGCGCTCTGGCCTTATTGGGTCTCCTGGTGCTGCTGTTCGTGGTCAGCTCGTTCTGGTTGGGCTGGCGCAGCATGTTGGGTGTGATTGTGGTGTTCCTGCTGGCAATGACCGGTTTTGCCCAGCTGCGCAGCCTATGGGTACACAATTTTGATCCGGCATTGCCGCGTTACCTGGTCGAACCCTACCGCACGGTGAGCTCACCCGATGTGCGTGCCCTGGTGGCAACCCTGGAGGAGCGGTCGGGGCGCCGGTACGGTGACGTCCACCGTTTTCACGTCGAGATTGCCGATGGTCCGACCCGTGAGATGTGGCAGTGGTACCTGCGCCTGTTCGACCAGGCCCTGGTCACCCTGTCGCCGACCAGCACTGGCAACCCGGATGCTGTCATCACGTCCCTGACGGATGATCCCTTGCCGCCGCTGCCCGACACGGTCGGTGCCCCTTTTGGCGTGACGAACCGCTGGACACCGGCGGAGCTGACAGGAGCCGAGCTGTTCCGCTGGTTGTGGTATGCCGAAGCGAAGACGTCGCCGGAACAGCACCAGGACATCCTTTGGATTCGTGGTAGCCAATGAGAGACTGACGAGGTCTGCAAGACTTTCGAAGTCTGTATCGATGAGGAGTACGTCATGGAAAACCCGAATACGCTTGCGCGTAAGAACTTCTTGGACAACAGCCTGCCGGCGCTGATTGCATTGAATTGGGAAAAAGTGGCATGGGCCACACTCCTGTTGGTAGCGGTCATCACACACCTCTACATGCTGGGTGTGCGCGCCATGAGCCACGACGAGAGCCTGCACGTCCTCTATTCCTGGAAGCTTTTCAACGGCGAGGGGTACGTGCACCAGCCGATGATGCATGGTCCGCTGCGTTTCCACCTGAATGCGCTGGGCTACGCGCTGTTTGGGGTCAACGACGCCGTCGGCCGGCTGCCGGCGGCCCTGGCCGGTATCGCGACCGTCGGATTATTTTGGTTCTTCCGCCCGTACATCGGCCGGTTGGGTGCGTTCCTGGCGGCGGTGATGTTTGCGATCTCGCCGGCTATCCTGTACTACACGCGCTACATCCGGGATGAGCCGTTCATGCTGCTGCTGCTGGTCTGGTTCGTGCTGATGGTTTTCCGTTACCTGGACACCCGCCAGCCGCGCTGGCTCTATTTCATGACGATTCCGTATGCGCTGCTGTTTACCGCCATGGAGATTGCGTATATCTTTGCCGGGTTGTTCATGGCGTTTTTCCTGCTGTACACCTTGTTGGACATCGCGCGCGACCCGTGGACCAACAACCGCCTGAAGATTCCGTTTTTTGCTGCGCTGGCTTTGAGCGCAGCCGCGGCGCTCGTCAGTTTCTACGTCGTGACCAAGGGCAAGGTGGGTCAAGCCGAACCGGCCGCCGCTGCGATCTTCGTAGTGGGTATCGTTCTGCTGGCGGCCGCAATCTTCCTGGCCTGGCGCGGCGTCGGGCAGCGCCTGCACACCCATCCCGCGCTCGACATCGTGATCTGGATGGCAACCCTGGCGGCGCCGTTGTTTGCTGCCTTTCTGATCCGCATGTTTGGCTGGGATCCGCTCGACTACGGCCAGACCGGCATCGTGCGCTCGCTGGCGGTGTTTGGTGTGATGCTGTTGGGGGCGGGAACCCTGGGCATGCTCTGGGGGCGCCTGCGCTGGCTGGCCAGTGCGGCGATCTTCTACGTGATTTACGTGCTGCTGTTCACCACCTTCTTCACCAACGGCCAGGGCATTGCCAGTGGCACGATTGGCTCGCTGGGCTACTGGCTGGCGCAGCAGGAGGTGCAGCGCGGTGGCCAGCCCTGGTACTACTACTTCCTGACCACGCCGATGTACGAGTTTCTGCCGCTCTTCCTGAGCATCGGCGGGATCATCACCTTCTTTGCCGCCCGTGTCTGGCGTCAGCCGGCGGTCGCCAGCGACGGTACGGTGGTGCGGGCGTCGTCGGCTGCGCTGTTCATTCTGTTCACGATCTGGTGGGCGCTGGGTTCCTGGGCGGCGTTGACCTGGGCCGGTGAAAAGATGCCCTGGCTTACGGTCTACATTGCCCTGCCGCTGACGATCCTGGGCGGCTGGTGGGCCGGCTGGGTACTCGAGCGCATCGATTGGGCCAAACTGCGGGTCAACGGCGGTTTTTACCTGATGCTGGCTTTGCCCGTCCTGGGAGTTGGCCTGTTGGCGCTCGTACGATCACGACCCTTCCAGGACTTGACGATCCCTGCGCTGAGTACCACCTTACAGTGGATCGCCGCGGCGGCGATCGTCATCGGCCTGCTGTGGATGGTGGTCCGCTGGATGCGCGCCCTGGGTGTGCGCGGTACCTTGAGCGTCGTATTTCTCACCGTGACCCTCCTGCTGTTCCTGTGGACGGTACGCGTCAGCTTTACCTTCAACTACGTGAATTTCGACGATGCCACCGAGCTCCTGGTGTATGCCCACGGCACGCCCGACATCAAACGCATCATGAACGAAATTGCGGCCATTTCCGAGCGCACCACCGGTGGGAAACTGATCAAGGTGGCGTACGACGATGACTCGACGTGGCCGTTGGAATGGTACCTGCGCGAGTATCCGAACAAAGCCTTTTTCGGTGCGACGCCCAGCCGGCAGGCGGTCGATGCCCCCATCGTGCTGGTGGGTGACAAAAACGATGCCGCCGTCAAACCTTACCTGGGTGATGACTACGTGCGCATTCCGTACCACCTGGTGTGGTGGCCCAAACAGACCTACTTCGACCTGACCTGGGACCGCATCTGGAACGGCATCCGCGACCCCGAACAGGTCAAAACCGTCTGGGATGTGCTGTGGTACCGCAAGTACAAACAGCCGCTGGCCGAATGGGACCCGGCGCACCGTGCGTACATGTACGTGCGCAAGGACGTCGCCGAATCGATCTGGCGCTACGGCGTGGGGATCGCTGGCGTCGAGGCGGTGCCCGAGGTCGACCCGTATGCGCAGGGCGTACGCCAGGTGACGGCGGCGCGTGTGTTGGGCGGCAGCCAGGGCAGTACCGAGGGCCTGTTCTTCACCCCGCGCAACGTCGCGGTGGCTTCCGATGGCACGGTGTACGTTGCCGACACCAGCAATCACCGCATCCAGGTCTTCGATGCCAACGGCGCGTTCGTGCGGGCCTGGGGCAGCATGGGCACCGAACCTGGCCAGTTCAACGAGCCGTGGGGCATTGGCATTGCGCCGGATGGTGAGTCGATTTACGTGGCCGACACCTGGAACCACCGCATCCAGAAGTTCACGCGTGACGGCCAGCTGGTCACCGCCTGGGGGGCCAACGGCATCACCGACGGGCAGCTGGGGCAGATTGGCGTGTTCTGGGGGCCACGCGCAGTGGCGGTGGATGACGAAGGCCGGGTCTTTGTGACCGACACGGGCAACAAACGCATCCAGGTCTTTGACGCCGACGGGGTTGCGATCAGCCAGTTTGGCGGCGGTGGATTGGCGGATGGCAACCTGGACGAACCGGTGGGCCTGGCGGTCGACGCCGACGGCAACATCTACGTGGCCGATACCTGGAACCAGCGCGTGCAGGTGTTCGACCGCAACTTCCAGTACCTGCGCCAATGGCCGATCGATGGCTGGTCGAGCCAGTCGGTGGTCAACAAGCCCTACCTGGCGGTGGCCGACACACCGGCGGGCCGGCGGGTGTACGTCACCGATCCGGAAAACTACCGCGTGCTGGTGTTCGACGACCAGGGCAAATTCATCGCGACGTTTGGACAGTACGGCACGGAGTCAGACGCCATGATGCTGCCGACCGGCATCGCCGTCGATGGGCAGGGGCAGATCTACGTGGCCGATGCCGACGCGCACCGGATCATGATCTTCCCGCCGATTAACGAATAGACGATCGAAATGGCCGGTTTCTGAAGATAACCGGCCATTTTTTGAGGAAGGACGCATCGTCGTGCGCTTTGTGGCTGCGCTGGGTGTTGCTGCCGTATTTGCCTGGCTGGGGATGCGGTCGTTTGCCAACCCAACCACCGTCACTGACGGCTGGCTCTGGATGCTGGCCGCGACCGTGGCGGGCGGCTATGGGCTGAGCAGCACCGAGCGCCTCTTTCCCGAACCGGGTGCGCAGGGCTGGCTGGCGCGTATGGGTGGTTGGCGCTGGGCCGGGGTGGCTGTTGTAACGTGCGCTTTTGGGCTCAACGCCTGGGCCAACGCCACCCTGTACCAACGCGCCTACGACTGGCCGGCCACCGCCGCGTGGGCGGCCAGTTTGCTGCTGGCGCTGGTGGGCCTGGCCCTCATGCAGCGCCGCCCGCACCCCACCCCCGCGGCTTCCGCATCTGGGGATGCCGCGCGCCTCGACGTGGGGGCTACGGCGGAGTCCGCAGCAATTAAGGCGGAGTCCGCACCCCCAGGTGCGGAGACAGTCCAGGCGGGCGCCCGGCGTGTGACCTGGCTGGAACTCGCGCTGCTGCTGGGCATCGTTCTGCTGGCCATCTTCCTGCGCCTCTACCGGCTGGACTCCATGCCACCCGGCATCTTCATCGACGAAACCAACGCCGCGCTCGATGCGCTCAACATCCTCGAAGGGCGCCCCGATTCACCGTTTGGCACCGGCTGGTTCGAGACGCCGAGCATGTACGCCTACTACCTGCTCGGCCTGTTCCAGGTCATCGGTATCAACTGGGAGGCGCTGAAGGCCGCTTCGCTGATTCCCGCCATTCTCACGGTTGTCGCCCTGTATCCACTCGGTCGCACCCTGTTCGGGGTACCGGCGGCCCTGGCGGCCACGTTCGTCCTGGCCGTCAGCCGCTGGCACCTGACGATGAGCCGCTGGGGATGGAACGAGGTTGCACCGCCGCTGTTCCAGGTCCTGGGCACCTATTTCCTGGTGCGCGGTGCCAAAAGCCGGCGCTGGCTCGATTTCGGCCTGGCCGGCCTGCTGTTTGGCCTGGGCATGTACACCTACCTGGCGTCGCGCCTGGTGGTGGTGGCCGTGGTCGTTTACGTGCTCTACCGCGCCGTCGTCGACCGTGGTTTCCTGCGGCGGTCCTGGCCCGGCCTGCTGCTCATGGCGCTGCTGTACGTCATGACCTTTGCCCCGCTTGCGGCGACGTACGTGCGCAATCCGTTCACCTTCCTCAACCGTTCGCAGCAGGTCAGCATCCTGAACGACGTGCGCCAGGCGGGCAGTTACCAGCCGCTGCAGGAAAACCTGAAGCGCCACCTGGAGATGTTCACCGTGCGTGGTGATGGCAACCCGCGGCACAACCTGCCTGGTGCACCGATGCTCGACCCAATCAGCGGGGCGTTGTTCCTGATGGGCCTGGGTTATGCTGTCTGGCGCTGGCGTGACCACCGGCGGGGGCTGCTGCTGATCTGGATCGGGGTGACGCTGGTGGGTGGTGTGCTGTCGACGGTGGCCGAAGGGCCGCAGGCCTACCGTACGCTGGCCGTCGTGCCGGCGGTGGCGCTGCTCGTCGGCGACACGGTCGTGCGGGCCTGGAGCGTAGTGGCGGTGGGGTGGCGCCGCGCGGTGGCCCAGGGGGCGTGGTGGACGCAGCGGCCCGCGGTTGTGGCTGGGCTCGTCCCTCTCGTGCTGCTGCTGCTGCTCGCCTACGCCAACGTCACGACCTATTTTGGCCCGCAGGCCGCGGCCGAAACCGTGTGGCAGGCCTTTTCGCCCGCCGAAACGACCGTCGCCCGCGAGGTGGCCAGTAAGCAGCTGGATCATCAGCTCTACCTGGCGCCGCGCCTGTACCACTTCTCGCCGGTGAAATTCCTCACCTACCGGTCCCCGGCGGCCGGGGGCGGCGGCTTGCGGCAGACACCCTATCGCCTGGCGCAGCCGGTCGATGGGCTGCCGCTGACCGACCTGTCGGGCCAGGACGCGCTGTTTTTGTTGGACCTCCACTACCAGGATTTGGTCGAGCTGTTTACCGCCTATTACCCTGGCACCGTCGCCACCGTCGTGACCGGCCCGCGTGGCCAGCCGCTCTACGTGAGCGTCACCATTCCTGGCGCCGAGATTGTGGCTCTACACGGTTTGCCGGGGGCCTACCCCGGCGTCACCCGGCGCGATGCGCAGATCGACTTCACCTGGCCGGCCGACTGGCCTGACGGTGCCGACCCTGGTCCGGTGACGTGGACCGGCGGCCTGGTGATGCCGGCCAGCAGCCAGGTCGAATTGATCGCCGAGGGGGACCTGACCATCACCGTGGATGGGCAGCCGTGGACGGCAGGGCGTTACCTGGGCAAAGGGCTGCACGCCCTGACGGTGACGCAGGCCGACCCACTGGCGGCCGGCCGCGCCGTGCTGCGCTGGCAGCTGGCTGGCCGGCCAGCCGAACCGGTGCCGGCTGCGAACCTGGTCGCCGTATCGCCCCCGCCGCACGGCCTGCGCGCGAGCTACTTCGCCAACGAAACCTGGTCGGGTTCACCGGTCTTCAGCCAGGTCGTGCCGCTGGTGCTGTTGGCATGGGACGAAGGTGAACCGTGGTTCGGCCCGTTCAGCAGCACGTTCACGGGTTACCTGGACGCGCCGGTGGATGGTGTCTACGGCTTCAGCGTCAACGGGGATGATGGCATTCGCCTGTGGCTGGATGGGCAGGTGGTGGGCGAGGCGCTGCGGGCCGATGCCGCCAATCAATTTGACATAACCGTCCCGCTGACCGCCGGCCGGCACGCCATTCGGGTCGATCATTTTCAACGCGGCGGCGGCAAAGCATTGGAGCTGTGGTGGCAGCCGCCAGGCAGCCCACGCCAGGTCGTGCCGCCGCACGTCCTGACGCCGGATTGAGCAATT
>CAZXQZ010000146.1:0-12270 GCA_964642445.1 uncultured Anaerolineae bacterium | reverse complement strand
GATCGTGTCGAACTTCGCCCGGGCGGCCGAGAAAAACTGCTCGATCGACTCATCCTCGAAGTTGATCGGCTCGATCGTACCCATCGAGATGCGTTTGGGCTTCGTCAGGAAGTTGACACCCGACATGATCAGGTGGATGTGTTTGGTGTAGGGGAAGTAGGGAACAAATGCCAGGATCAGGCCCAACGCCAGCCACCACGAAAGATGCTCGGCAACCACCAGGGCATTTTCACTCATCCCGGCCCAGAGTCCACTCACCAGGCTGGCAAAGGGCTGCCACGGGTCGCGTGCACCCTCCCCTGCGATGATGAATGACTCACCCAGGAAACGAAAACCGACGTGCATCAGGATGAAAAGGCCGACGATCAACGAGTCGCGGCGGATACGTCCCGATACTACCGACGGCATGAGCTTGACGTTTTCCCGGTACTGCAGGGCGGGTGCGTTGAAGACGAAGCGCCGCAGCAGGAAATAGACCATGCCCACCAGCGCAGCTACCGCCAGCACATCGGCCAGGAGGCGATAGACGTCGCCGATGAAGCCGGTGCCGAGGAATTCGATCGGGAAATAGCCCTCGAGGACGTCGCCGGCATTGACCAGGAAGAAGAACATGAAACACCACGCAATGAACGCGTGGAAAAGGCTGGACGTCCTGCGCACGCGCCACGTTGGCAGCAGGGCTACCCAGTCGACCAGGGCCTTCCAGGCGCGCGACACGAGATGCTCGTCGTCATAGTCGCCCTGGCCGCGCCGGATGACACGGTAGACCTTACGGAATCCAATGAAGCCAAAATAGAGCGAGGCAATCACGGCCACGGTAAAGAGTATTTTTTCGACAGTTGTCAGCATAACGAATCCTTTCCACCACGCTGGAACGGGATGCGGCCTGTGGGAGGCGGAACCAGGTGTGACCTGCCGAACGCGCAGAGTCGCCCTATTCTAACATAGAACAGGGCGTTTCGAGACTGATTTATATCACATTCGGGCAGCGATTTTAGATTTCGGGGTTGCCAATGCGGCGCAGAATCACGGCGTCGAGCCATCGCTGCAGCGATTCGCGGCGCCGGTGGAGGAGTGCGGCGAGGAGAACGAACACGACACCCAACGCAACCAGGGACGGCAGTGGAACCGTAATCAGACCGGCACCCACCGCGGCGGCTACCAGCACCGAGGGCGCACGCAGCACCAGGGCGATCAAGAGGATCTTCCAGGCCGCGACACGTGTCAGTCCGGCCAGGAAATAGGGTATGTCACCCACCGGACCGAGCAGGAGCAGAAACCAGGGCCAGATCGAATCGCTGTGAATCACGCTTTCCCAACGCTGCAGCCGTTCGGCGCCAGCGATGCGCTGTACGAGAGGACGACCATACAGGCGGGCCAGCATCATGGCGATCCAGCCGCCCAGGAGCATGCCGATGATGCCAAAAACGCTGCCCCACCCTACGCCAAACAGATAACCGGCGACGCCCTGCACGACGTAACCGGGAATGGGCGCCACGACGACCTGGGACGCGTTCATCAGGATGAAGACCAGCGGACCCAACGGTCCCAGGCCAGCCAACCACGCCTGCACGCGTGCGCGATCGCTCACCAATGCCACGAAGTCGGGTCCGAAACGAATCGCGAGGGCCACGAGTGCAATCAGAACAAGGATCAGACCGGCGGTGCGCCAGCGTCTGACGGCGGAGAGGTCAGGCATGATGCGTGGTGCGTGGAAAAACACAGGCCACGGTGGTGCCGTGCTGCGGCTGTTGGCTGACGCACAGGATGCCACCCACCGATTCGGCGCGGCGGTGCAGCGACAACAACCTGGCCTCACTGGCCAACGTGGCGCCATCGGTGCCCAGTGCGCCGGGGCTGGCGCCGTGCACACTGAGTGCGATGTGGCTGTCGCTCGAAAGCAGCGAAACACTGGCCTGGGCACAGGCATGGCTGGCCACGTCGTCCAGGGCCTCTTCCACAATTTGATAGGCCGTGGCGGCCTGATCGGGCTGCAGACTGTCGGGTTCCAGCCGGAGCTGGAGTGCCACCGTCACCCCGGTCCGCTGGCGAAACCCGTCGACGTACTCGTGCAGCGCCTGGGTCAAACTGTGGCTGCACAGCGGCATCTGGCGGCGTGGGGTCGTTATCAGAGCCAGGACGTCAGTCGTGGAAAGTTTCAGCTGCGCCAGCTCATCACGCAGGTCGTCCGGGGCATCATCGAACTGATCGTACAGGGCGTCCACGCGCGCATCCAGGTCCGAGACCAGCGCCACCAGGTTGTCACGCGTCGTACGCCCCAACACGGTGTCGGGCAAGGACTCAACGGCGGCAGTTCCGGCAATCGGGTCCAATCGGTGCACCTGTGCCGATGCCAGGGCCGTCACGCCGGCGACGATCCCCAGGAGCAGCAGCTGCATCACCAACGGAATCAGGCCGACCTGTGAAAAGTGACCGGTCAGCAGGGTGATGCCCACGACCAGCAGCGCGGCACCGCCCGCAGCCAGGAGGGCGCCGCGGACATCGTAGCGCCAGGCCGCCAGCGCTACCGGAACCAACAAAAAGAGAAATGGCTCGACGGGCTGGAAATGGGTCAATGGGTTGTTCGGCTGGCCAGCCAGGGTTGCAGCGGGTTGGTAAAGACCCAGCTCGATGGTTTGAAAGACGATAGCCGCCGCCAGGGCGAGTGGGAAAAAGCGAGCGCCGAGGCGAGATTCGAACCAGCTCGTGCCAAAAAACACCAGCATAAGCAGCACGACGACCACCGGCCACACCATAGCCGCCTGGCCATGACGGTCCTGGAGCAGGAGCGCCACCAGCAGCACTGCCAGAATGGCAATCGACTTGATGAAGAGCGTCGCTCGGAAGATGACCAGGCTGCTCGGCTGTTGTTTGACCTTCATGCCCTTTTACTCGATACCAACGCACCGTTTGTGCAGGGGAAACTGTTGTTAGTATTGCCAGTTCGTTGTCCAAGGTCTGTAAACTGGTATACAACTGACACACCTCTAACCGATAACGAACCCGGATACCCGGCAAATGACCGCCATTGACGCCCGGT
This sequence comes from uncultured Anaerolineae bacterium, assembly GCA_964642445.1. Lineage (GTDB taxonomy): Bacteria > Chloroflexota > Anaerolineae > SSC4 > Amarolineaceae > SSC4. Next base: position 9,230 of record CAZXQZ010000146.1, on the reverse strand, counting down.
GTGCCAGGGAGTAAAATGAGACTGAACCCACAGCTCACCCGCTGCTGAAATTCTCCAATGGAGGAGTCATGTCAGACAGTCTCCGCGACCTGAAAGACAGGTTGTTCGAACATCCCTTGTGGCACGCCCAGGGCGCAAAGACGGACCGTGGGGGGGTGGGTGACGCGGCCCTGCGACGCGCGGCGCGAACCTTTTCGCAGAACCGGCTGCCGGTAACGACGGGCGAATGGGTGCTGCCCGGCCTGAATGGGTGTGTCACCATTCGCCGCGACCGCTGGGGCATCCCACACATCGAAGCCAACGATCGCCATGATCTGTTCTATGCGCAGGGCTTCGTACACGCCCAGGAACGCCTGTGGCAAATGGAAGTCAATCGGCGATTGGGTCAGGGGCGCCTGGCCGAGCTGTTTGGCGCTGTTGCGCTGGATACCGATCGCCTGGTACGTACCGTGGGGTTTCACCGGCTGGCGCAGATCGACTGGCAGCAGGCCTCGCCCGCCGTGCGCAATGTGATCACCGCCTATGCGGCCGGGGTCAACGTATGGCTCAACATCGGCCAGCGCCCGCTCGAGTTCGTGCTGCTGCGCCATACGCCCGAGGTGTGGACGCCGCTCGACACCCTGGCTTATGCGCGGGTCATGATCTGGGTCCTTTCCCATGGCTGGAGCGGCGAGCTGACACGGGCGCGCCTGCTGCAGGCCCTCGGCCCCGCCAAACTGGCCGACCTGGAAATCCAGTACCCGGAGCGGCACCCCATCACCCTGCCACCGGGGGTCAATTTTGACGAGCTCGTGCTCGATCCCAAGGTGGCTGCCTTGCAGGGGCCATTCCTGGGACGTGCGTTGGAGGGCGGCGGTATCGGCAGCAACGGCTGGGTGGTGAGCGGCGCGCGCTCGACGACCGGCTACCCGCTGCTGTGCAACGACATGCATCTGCCGCTCAATGCGCCGTCGCTGTGGATCTACAATCACCTGCGCAGCGAGGACGGTCTGCACGTGGCCGGCGTCTCGCTGCCCGGCGCACCGGGTGTGATGGTCGGGCACAACGCGAGCATCGCATGGGGCATGACCCTGGCGTTCACCGACTGCGAGGACCTCTACGTCGAACAGGTCGATCCGGCACATCCGCATCGTTACTGGTACCGCGATCGATGGTTGGAGATGGAGGTCGTGCGCGAGAAAATCCACGTGCGCGGCCGCGCCGCGCCGCACATCGAAGAGGTTCACCGCACCCGCCACGGTCCTGTGCTCAGCCCGGTACTACCGCACCTGACGACACCCGCAGCGGGCGCGGCAGAGACCATGGCTGCCCCGGCGGACCCTGATCCTGCGCACCACCGGCGCGCACGGCGTTACGCCCTGGCCCTCTGCTCGATGGCCTTGCAGCCGATGCAGACCACCGCCGCGTTTTTGCAGCTCAACCAGGCCGTCCACTGGGACGATTTTGTCGCCGCCATGCGCCTGGTCGAAGCGCCGCAGCTCAACGTGCTCTACGCCGATCGTGCCGGTAACATCGGCTATTGGGTGACGGGGACGGTCCCCGTGCGCGGGCGCGGTCAGGGCCTGGTGCCGGCACCGGGCTGGACGGGTGACTACGATTGGATCGGCACGGTGCCCTTCGACGCCATGCCCCACGCCTACAATCCACCCGACGGCCTGATCGTCACGTGCAACCACCGCATTACGGGGGATGACTATCCCTATTACCTGGGTTCTGGCTGGATGAACGGCTACCGCGCCCAGCGTGTGCACCAGGTGCTCGATCCGCTGGCGCAGATTTCGCCGGATGCCTGCCAGCGCCTGCAGACGGACCAACTGTCCCTGCCCGGCCTGGCTTTGGTGGCACACGTGCGTGACCTGGTAACCGACGATGCGGACGCGCAGTTGGGTCTGACCCTGCTGCGGCGCTGGGACGGCCGGCTGGGCGCCGACAGCGTCGGTGGCGCGCTATTCCAGGTCGTGCGCAGCCGGCTGCTGGCCCGCGTGCTGCTGCCCAGCCTGGGCAAGGACTTGACGGCTGCCTACCTGGGGATCGGCTACCACGAACTCCTGGCACCGGTGACGGAATTCTATGGGCATGCCACGGTCCGCCTGCTGGATTGGCTCGCCGATCCGGCCTCACCCTGGATTCAGGCGGCCGGCGGCAAAACGGCGCTATTGTCGGGCGCCCTGGCGGACGCCGTGCGCTGGCTGCGCCGCCACCTGGGCGCCGACCCGGCCAGCTGGCAGTGGGGGCGCCTGCACCGCACGACCTTCCAGCACACCCTGGGCGTTCAGAAGCCCCTGGATGCTGTCTTCAACTATGGGGCATTTCCGACCGGCGGGGACACCGACACGGTCTGGCAGGCGGCTTCCCTACCCGGGACGTACGCGAACAACGGGTTTTCGGCATCCTATCGACAAGTCATCGATTTGGGTAACCTGTCGAATTCGCGGGCTGTGCTGCCGCCAGGGCAGTCGGGGCACCTGGCCAGCCCGCACTACGGTGACCTGGCACCGCTGTGGCTGCGCGGCGAATGTTTTGCCATGCTGTGGGAGCAGGTGGACGTCCAACAGGAAACCACAGATTTGCTGATGCTTCGTGGCCTTTGATATAATGCACGCCAAACACGTCCAGCTGCGTCACGCTTGGGAGACATCACCATGCACGCCCGCGATCGTCTCGCCCGTACGCCCGCCACAGCCCGGCAACCCGGCCACACCGTTGTGACCGCCATTTTCATCGTCGCCCTGTTTGTCACGATGTGCGCTGCGACCGTGCACGCGGCACCCGTCGGTGTGCCCAATCCAACGCCGGCGGGGCCGGTGTTGATCGTGACCCTGCAATATGCCGATGACCAGTTCAGCCTGATAGGCATCCAGGCTCAAACCGGTTACACAACCGGTACCGGCAGCCCGATGGACCCGCAAGATACGTACACCGTGCTGCTGTTGGATGCCGCAGGGCGTGCGCTGGTCACGCAGCAGTTTGCTGTAGGCAAGGTCGTGTGGGATGCGCCCATCCTGGGCGAATTCGAGGGGCACGAGGAGGGAGCGGTGATGCCGGACGTGCTAGAGCCGGCAGTCATCGTACCCGATCTGGAGGCTGCAGCTGCGCTCGAAATCTATGATTTGAACGGCAATTTGAAGCTGCGCGTCGATGATCTGCCCGCACGTGTGACCCGGTCGGCTGCCCCGCTGGTGCCCGCGGCGGGCGAAGATATCTCGACGCCCTGCTGTGGTGACAGCTGCCTGGATATCCTGTTTTTGGGCGACGATTATTCGACGCAATCCAGCCTGGATACCTTCCGGTCGGACGTGGCATTCATGGCCAACTACTTTCGCCAGGTGGTGCCGTTCAGCAGTCGCCCGAACCTTGTCAATATTCGGGCGTTGCCCAGCACCCAGGACTTGCAGTGCAACTACGGCTGCTTCGGCAACCCGCGGTTGGTGTGCTGCAATTCGACCCTGATCTCGATCCTGGCCAGTCAGGTGCCCCACGACAAAGTCGTCGTACTCATCAACAACGAAACGTACGGTGGTTCGGGCAGTGTCAATTACGCCACCGCCTATCACCGTGCACCGCAGTATGGTCCGCAGGTCATGATTCACGAGTTTGCCCACAGCTTTGCGCTGCTGGGGGACGAGTACAGCTTCGGACCGTACAATGGTTCGGGACCGCCGCGTGCCAACTGCGATGACAACCCCGCCTGCCCCCGCTGGTACGGGCAGGCCGGCACGAGCTGTATCCCGGGGTGTACGTTCGACGAATGGTTCCGCCCTACCGACGACTGCCTGATGCTGCGTATCCGCACGGAACCGGCCAGCGGAACGTTCTGCCCGGTCTGCCGCACGCTGCTGAATGAAGCGTTGGACGGGTTCAGCGATCGGTGGTCCGACGCCAACTGCGACGGCAGCACCGATGTGCTCGATGTGACGCGTGTCGCCCAGGCCTGGAATGACTTTGTCCAACAAGGTGTGTACGACAGCAACCTCGACGTCGACGCTGCCGGTGCCGGCGACGGCGATATCGACGTCATCGACGTGTTGTTAGTGACGTCGCGTTTTGCCCTACCTTGATGACCCACACGTTACATGCGCCGTGGCGCCAGCCCGGCATGAAAATCCGCTACGTGATCTTGTTTAGAGAGAAAGGAGTCGTTCAACCGTGCAAACGCTGACCCGTCACGCCAGTATGGTCATCCGCCTCACGCGTGTTGACGAATACCTCGGTTTTGTCATCGTCACGACGTTTTTTGGCTTCAACGTGGCTGGTGCCTTCTCGCTGAGTCTACCCCTGGTCGCTGTGATCCTGGGTAACTTACTGGCGGTGGCCTTTGCTTTCATGATCAATGACGTCGAAGATGCGCCCGATGATGCGCAAGACCTGGCCAAGGTGCACCGCAACCCGGTTTCGGCGGGTGATGTCTCGCCGCGCACCGCCTACATCGCATCGTTTGCGGTCGCCGGCCTGGCGGCCGCGGCGTACGCGTTTGCTGGTTGGCGTCCTTTCGTGCTGGGCGTACTCTGCCTGCTGTTGGGCCTGCTCTATTCGTGGCGCGTCGTGCGGCTGAAGGCGATCCCCGGTGCAGACGTGGTGTCGCACGTGCTGCTCCTGGCAGCACTGCAGTTTCTGTGTGCCTACTTCGCCTTCCAGTCGGGCGGTTGGACGTGGGTGCTGCCCTGTTTGTTCGTCGTGCTGATTTCCACCTACGGCCAGCTGTTCAACCAGCTGCGCGACTTCGAAGGGGATCGCCTGGCCGGCTACACCAACACCGCGGCCCTGGCGGGCAAACGCGTCACCCAGTGGTCGTTGTTTGCCATCCTGGGCGCCGCCCTGGTCGTGCTGGCCCTGTGCGTATGGCTGGGTATCGTGCCCGAACGGATTCTGCTGCTGGCGTTGGTGGTGACACCGGTGGTCATCTTCCGCCAGGTGCGCGAAATGTCGACCGCCGATGCCAGCCATGTGACCAGCCCCTTCCAGGAACCGATGATCCTGGTCGGCGTAGTGGCGGTGCTGGCCTGGTGGTTCGGCGGCGCGGTGTGGGGGTAGGGATTGGGGGTTGGGGGTTGGCTGCATGGTGTGCTCTTCCCCCTGGCCCCTGGCCCCTAACCCCCACCGCCTCGCCGGGCAAATACCAGCGCGTAAGGGTTTGGGCCGGGGGGGATGGTCGTGATGGGCCGGTAGTTCTGGCGAAACTGCTCGCTGGACAACAGCGCAGCCATGAACAGGTCATCGGCGAACCGCGACTCGACGATGATGACGTCGGGCTGGCGCTCGGTCAGCAGGTAGTGCTGCAGGCGGTTGGCCAGGTCATGACGAGTGGCACTGACCGCGACGGAGAGAGAATCGCCGGTGCGTAGGGCACCGATGACACCGCCCACCCGGCTGGGCAGTCCATAGAGCTGACCGATGGTACGATCGGTCAGCCCCAACGTATCGATGAAACGGATGTCCCGGCCCATCTGCTGGACGTAGTACGGCGCTTTGCCCATCTGGCCGTAAGCCACCACACTGCCAGCCGGCACATTCTCGGTTATCCAGCGTGCCGTGACGACGTGCGCACGGTCAGAAAAGGGCAGGTGTTCGATGCTGGCGTAGGGGTCCTGCCACTCCTGCTGCACACGCGCCAGCACATCCGGTATCTGAAACACCCGGCCGATATCGAGCAACGAAGCGAGCACGAGCAGAATCAACAGCCCCCAGCGCAGCGTGCGATCTCCCCACGACGGCCAGCGCGTGCGGTGCGTCTCGAACAACGCCGCGCACGATCCCCAAAACAAAACCATCAGCAGGGGCAGCGCCGGCACGATGAAGCGGAAATACCACTTCTGGTCACCGCCGGTGACCACCTGGTAGACGATCGACACGCACAACACGACCAGCAGGATGAAGGACAGGCGCCGGTCCAGGCGCCGGCGCAGCCAGGCCACGAACGGCAGCAGGAAGAGCAGCCCGGCGTAATACCAGGCAAATGAGGCCAGCTGGTAACCAGAGCGGAAGATGTATTCGGGGTGGATCTTGACGCTGGTGTTGGGCAAGAGGGCGCCGTAGGTGCCGTAGCGCCAGGCCAGCAAGAGGCCATAACCCAGGGCCAGGACGGCCAGGTAGCGTCCCGCACCACGCAGATCACGACCGCAGCGCCAGCGATCGAAGATCACCGGCAGCGCCAGCAGCACCCCTTCGGGCCGAGAAAGGGCAACCACCGGCAGCAGCAGCCGCGCCAGCAGCCGTATTCCACGTCCAGCCGGTGCCGCCTGTGGATGTTCTGCCGCCAGGTAGGTGGCAACGAACAGCACCAGCACCAGCGTATACCACGGCGTGTCCAATCCACTGCGCGCCCAGACCATGAACGGGTAGGCCAACGCCAGACCCCACACGCTGGCCAGGCGCCCCCAGCGATCGAGGCCGGCGGTGCGCGCCAGGTAATACGTGGCAGCAAGGGTCAGGATTCCACATACGATGCCGAGGACCGGCGCGGCGCGCGGGAGATAGAAGCCGGCACGTGCCAACAGGGTCACGAACCACATCCAGAGCGGGCTGGAAAATCCCTCGACCGGTTCGCCAGGATTGAACACCAACCCCAGGCCCTGCGCCGAGTTCCAGGCGTAGCGGTAGTAGATGAACGCGTCCTCTTCGGATTCCAGGTAGGTCAGGACGGTCAGGAGGAAGAACGCGGCCATCGCCGCCAATACCCACCAGCGCTCACGACGGGCGATGACCATCAGGCGGTTCGGCGCAGGCGCATCCAGAGCCACCGGATGCTGTACGCAATGACAAAGAGCAGAGTGACCGCAATGAGGGCAAACTTCAGGGCGGCGCAGAGTGCCGCAACGACGGTGAAGGGGGTAAGAGTGGCCGCCGGTCCGGCACTTGCCACGCGGTTCAGCACGATGAGCAGGTTGACATTTTCGATGACGTCGAGGATGCCGGCCAGCAGGGGAAAGAGAATCAGACGGCGCCCCCAATGCGCCCAACGCCCTGGGCCGTGGCGGGCGATGAGCGTGCAAGCGGCGGCCAATCCGCTTGCGTACAGAACGATGTAGATGAAATCGAGCCAGAGCGCACGCTGAGCTACGGCGATACCATCCGCTGGCCACGCGCCGATGATGCCCAGGGCGCGTGCCGGTGTGAATGCCAACTCCAGGGCAACGACCCCCGCCGTGCCACCGGCTGCAAGCAGCTGAGCCTCCATGCCCTGGAACACCACGGTGAAAACGATCACACCCAGCAGTGCGATCGACACGAGCCACCACAAGATACGATCGGAGAGTCTCATGATCACCTATGCCGAGTTGGGAGATTCCACCGGTACCTCGTCGCGGTCGAGCCAGGTATCGAGCAGCAGGAGCAGCACCCCTACTGTAATTGCGCTGTCCGCTACGTTGAACACGGGCCAGCCAAAGCTGGTGCCGGCATGCCAGTAGACAAAATCGACGACAAACCCGCGGGTGAAGCGGTCGATGAGGTTGCCGACAGCGCCCGTTGCAATGAGCGAGACGGCCAGCAGAGTCAAGGGTCGGCGCGGGGCTTTGGCAACGTACCACGTCAAAACGATCACCGTCACCAGCGCGACCGTCACGACGAAGGGGATGCGGACCGGTTCTGGGATGAAGCGTGTCAACCCGAAAGCGGTGTAGGGGTTTTCGACATACACGAAATCCCAGAAGTTGGGAATCAGGACAATCGGCGGTTGTCCCTTCAGGCTTTGCATCGCCCATAGTTTGCTCAGCTGGTCCAGCACAACCAGGGCGAGGGTCAAAAATGCAAATACGCCCAACTGGCGCAGCTGCCGTTTATCCATGGCTCATCTCCAGGGTGATGGGCTGCGTATGGCGCACGAGCCAGGCTTGCGCGGCGGCCAGGTTGGGCACGGTCGCCGTCGCACAATCGGCAGCAAAACGATGCACCGCATCGTTGGGGACGGCAATCGTCACCATGCCAGCGGCCCGCCCCGCCTGTACGCCAGGCAGCGAGTCCTCCAAGACGACACAGGCGTGTGCGGCCACACCAAGCTTTGCCGCAGCCAACAGGTAAATATCCGGTGCCGGTTTGCCGAAGGTCACGTCCTCACCGGTCACCAGCGGGCCCACGCGATCGATCACCCCGATCGCGTGCAGCATCGACGCAGCATAGCGCCGGTTGCTGGAGGTGGCCACCGCACGTGCCACATCCGCCGCATCCAGCCAGTCGAGCAGCAGCAGAAGTCCCGGCATCGGCTGCACGCGCGCACGCGCGTAGGCGATCAGGGTCTCCTCGCGCTGCTGCATGAATTCGTCCAACGCCACGTCCAGGTGGTGGTGCCGAATGACGAGCGCGGCCACTTCCTGGACGCGCCGCCCAATCATGTCCGGCAGCAGCGTCTCATCGAACGTTGCGCCCTGTGCCGCCAGCAGTTGCCGCCAGGCTTCCAGGGACAGCGGCTCGGAATCGATCATCAGGCCGTCGAGATCGAACAGCACGGCCGCCAGAGGCATACGGGTCAGAGAGTCGGTCACATCTCTTCCTGGACGCTGTAGCGGAAGCGCTTGCGCGCCTCCAGCATAGCGCGACGCAGTATTTCGTGCACCTGCTGGGGTTCGAAGACATTGTTGAGCACCGCGGTTGGTGTCGATGGATCAGAGCTGTGAATCACGATGTCACCCACGCCAGCAAACCGTTCCGTGGCACCTTCTTGCAGATCGAGGTCCTGGATGCGCACCAACTCGATGTCGTCGCGATCCCTGTTCAGCAGGCCGCGAATGATGCGCACGCGTTCTGTCGTAATCTGGTACCAGGTGACGAACGACAGGAAGGGGCGACCTTCCCAGAGGATTTGCTCCTCACCGGTCGTCGCGGTGGCCGCGTCGAGCTCGGCGCGCACCGGCAAGCCGGCTTCTTCCATGAATTCGTTGACGGCCACAAGCACACCGTCGGCGATCGAATCGACAAGGGTGTTGAGTTGGTCCTGGGGTATACTGGATACTGAAACCCCACTCTGCGCAATCGACTGCCAGATGCGGGCGGTCATGTTAGCTTTGGTTTGGGCCAGGGTCATGGTTGAACTCCTTTGATAGGCTGGAGGCGTATTGTACCATCAGGCGGGGATGTGGCAAAGTGCGGAGTAGGGAGTAGGGAGTAGGGAGTAGGGAGTAGGGAGGAGGGAGGAGGGAGTAGGGAGGAGGGAGGAGGGAGGAGGGAGTAGGGAGTAGGGAGTAGGGAGTAGGATATAATGGAGAGCATGTGGGGAGAGGATAACTGTCAACGGATTC
>CAZXQZ010000145.1:0-12326 GCA_964642445.1 uncultured Anaerolineae bacterium | reverse complement strand
GTGGGGGGTGGGTGTGGGTTGGGGGGGGTGGGTGTGGGGGGGGGGGGGTGGGGGGTGGGGGGTTGGCGGTTGGGGGTTGGGGGTTGAAGGTTGGATGTTGGAGGCTGGAGGTTGGAGCTCCTGATAGATATTGAGCAGGTTCTGCGATTGGTGTTCCCAGTTGTATTCGGTGCGGGCGGCGTGGAGGCCGGCGGCGCGGCGGGTGGCGCGGCGGTGGTCGTCAGAGAGGACCTCCAGGATGCCGGATGCGATGGTCGCAGGTGCCAGGTTGGGGATAGTGACGCCGGCGTTGGTTAGACGGGTCAGGCGGCCCAGTTCGGGCCAGTCGGTGGCGACGAAGGGCAGGCCCGCCATCATGTATTCGAAGAGTTTGTTGGGCAGGGTGAAGCGGTGGTTCTTGTTATGCCCGGCCAACAGAATCATGCCGACGTCGGCTGAGGCGGTGGCGGCGAGGAGCTCGCGGGCCGGCAGCGCGTCCAGGAAGTGCACGCGCATTTCCAGACCAAGCCGCGCCACTGCGGCGCGGATCACCGGTTGCAGGGTCCCCAGGTTGAAGCCCAAAAAGACCAATACAACGTGCGCTGGCAGGTGCACCAGGCTCTCGACCAGCTCGACCTGGCCACGGTCGGGGAGTACGGCGCCTTGCAGCAGGACGATGCGCTGTTCGTCGGTCAGGTCCAGGCGGTCGCGCAGGTACGTCGATCCGGCCTGCCAATCCTGGAACGGCGGTGTGTTCAGCAGCACCGCCGGCTGGGCGATGTGGTAGCGGCGGGCCAGCTCGGCGGCACTGGCCTGGCTGACGGCGATCACCGCACCGGCGCGGCCGATCAGCGAACGTTCCAGGCGGGCGTAGTTCTGCCGCGCCACCCACTGTTTGAGCCGGCTGGGCCAGGGGAACTCGCGCGCACGCGGGCCCAGGTTGAGCTGGTCGACGAACAGCTCGTGCGAATCGTACACCAGGCGGCTGCCGTGGCGCTGCGCCAGGGCGGCGGCAGCGGGCAGCGTGTCCAGGTCGTGGGCGTGGTACACGTCGGCGGCGGTACCCTGCGCCGCTTCGAGCAGTGCAGCGCTGCCACCCCAGCGCAGCAGGTCGGCGGCGTGGTGCCGCGTGCGTGTCCAGCCCCGCTGGCGCTGCCAGGCCGCGCGGCCAACAGGCACAGCGCGCAGCCGCGGGTTGTCGCGCCATCCCAGGCGGTCGACGTCGGCCGCGGCAATGTGGCTGAAGACGGTTACATCGTAACCGTGCGCGGCGAGCGTCTCGGCTTCGCGCCGGACGCGGTTGTCGTGAAGCAGGCTGCTGGTGACGGTCATGACGACGTGCATCGGGTCCTTACTTGAGCAGGGTCGTGATAAATTTGTACAGCACAGTCGGTTCCACCGATTCCTTATTGCCGACGATGCGCACCGCCAGGGCGCCGACGCAGTTGCCGATGAAGCCGACCAGGTCGGCGGGAAAGCCGGCCGCCACACACGGTGACGTGATAGCCAGGTAAGCATCACCAGCGCCGATCGAGTCGATCACTTCGTTGGAGAAGACCGGCACCGCCGCCACACCGTCCGCCGGCGTGTAACTCAGCGAACCTTCGGTACCGAGCGTCACGTTGATCGCCCGCGCGTGCATGCGTTCGGCGAGCGTTGGGATCAGGTCGGCCACGGGGGCAAACCGTTCACGAGCGGCCAGGCGCATCTCGCCCTCGTCGATGCAGACGTAATCGGCGCGCGGGTAGTTCGTGATCAGGTTGAAGCCCTGGTTCAGGCTGTTGGTCTGTGTATTGAGCGCCAGGTAGCTGGCCTGGTCGGTCAGGAGCCTGATCGTGCGCGGGTCGAGCATACCATGGCCAAAATCGGCCACCAGCACCAGGTCGTAATTCGGCAGCACGTCCTGGAGGTGATATCGCAGCGCCTCCTGCGCGGCCAACGGCAGCGGAGCATCGTCCACGTAACAGACTTCGAACATCTTGGAGAGCAAAAACGGATCGACGAAACGCCGTTTGACGACGGTCGGCGCAGCGGGTCGCAGGACGAAGTGCGGCGTGACGTTGGTTTTGAGGTGCTCACGGATGAACGCTTCGTACGAATCGGTGGCACCGAGCACGCTGACCAGGTGCACGTCCTGGCAGAAACCGGCCACGTGGTTGGCCACGGCCAGGGCACCGCCAGCGTAAGTCTCGTCGTACAGAAAACGTGACGAGAGGTTGGACGACTTGGACGACTTTCCGACCGCCTTGCAGTAGTGGTATTGGTCGATGATGGCATCGCCAATGACCAGCACCCGCAGATCACGCAGGCCCTTGAGGCGCTCGATCACGGCTTCGGCGCTGTAGCGCGTGCGAAACTCGCGCAGGAACGCCTCGGCCGGCGCCGAAAAGACGTTGAAATACGAATTCAGCAGCTGCGTCGAGCTGAAGGTGATGTCGTCGGTAAACGCCAGGGCGCCGCCGACCGCCTGCACCGCCGCCTCTTCGTCGTAGATCTTGCCGGTGAGGTCTTTTTCGCGCGCCGCGTACTCGCTGCCTTTGACGTACAGGTTGGGGCGCAGCTTGTGGATCGTATTGACCGCCGTGGGCCACTCGTTGATTGCCACAAAATCGACCGCGGCCAGGGCGGCGATCGACTCGGCACGCAGGCGCTGGTTGAACACCGGGCGACCGGGCCCTTTGTTCACGAATTCGTCGCGCGTCAGGGTCACGATGAGCAGATCGCCCAGGCGGCGTGCTGCCTCGAAGTGGCGCAGGTGGCCCGGGTGCAGCAGGTCGAAGACGCCGTGGCAGTGCACGACGACCTTGCCCTGTGCCTGCGCCCGCGCAACGATGTTAACCAACTCATCCAGGGTCTTGATTTTATCGTCTGTACCAGGCATATCCAGAATTCTTTTTCGGGCCCTATCCAAGATACTGAAACCACTCGCGCGTCGCCACTGCAATCGTCTCCGGCGTCCAGGCCGGGGCCGTACGCCAGCTGTCGATGTGCTGCAGCATGGTGGCGACGCCCTCCTCGAAACTGACCCTGGGTTCCCACCCCAGTACGCGGCGGATCTTGCTGATATCGGCGAAGGTGCAGTCGGGTTCGCCGGGCCGCTTGGGGATGTGAGTCACCGGGCCGCCCAACAGCTCGACCAGGCGGTTGACGCTGTAGGTGTGGCCGCTGCCCACATTGAGCACCTCGCCGGTGACACTCGACCCAGCCGCCGCCACGCACGCCGCCGCCACGTCGGTGACGAACGTAAAATCGCGCGTCTGCGTGCCGTCACCGACGACCGTGTAGGGCAGGCCGTTTAGCTTCTGCGCCAGGAAGACACCAAAGACGGCACCGTACGTGCCCGAGGTACGTGCGCGCGGGCCGTAGACGTTGAAGAAACGCAGCGACACCGCCGGCAGATGATAGACCTGGGCCCAATGGCGGACCATCTCTTCCCCCAGGTACTTGGTCAGCGCATAGGGGTACTGCGGCCGCACCGGCGCTGCCTCCGGTGTTGGGTAGACGTCGGGTATGCCGTAACACGACGACGACGCCGCATAGACGAACCGTTTCACCCCCACCAGGCGCGCTGCTTCGAGCACGTTGATCGTGCCGTCGACGTTGGCCCGATGATAGTCCAGCGGCCGTTGAATCGAAGGCACAATGTCGGCCAGCGCCGCCAGGTGAAAGACCCAGTCCACCCCTGCAAACAGGTCCTGGATGGCTGCCGCATCGGCCACGTCGACCTGCGCCAGCGACAAACCGGTCGCCTGGCGCAGGTGCGCCAGGTTCTCCGGTCGCCCGGTGGCAAAATTATCCAACACGCGCACCTGGTGCCCCTCGGCCAACAGCCGGTCCACCAGGTGACTGCCAATAAAACCGGCCCCGCCGGTAACGAGACACTGCATGATATCTACCTCACGCCCGCCATTCGACACCCTCGCGCAGCACCCGCATCGGCACGCCGGCCGCCAGGCTGCCCGCGGGCACACGTCCCTTGACCAGACTGCGCGCCCCGATGATGGCGCCGTCACCGACCTCTGTCCCCGGCAGGATGTCGACGCCCTGCCCGATCCAGACGTGCTGCCCCAGGCGCACGAAGGTCTCAGCCTGATTGACAATCTCACCGCCCTGGTAGATCGTATGCCCATCGGCGTCGCGCAGCGTAACGCCCCAGGAAATCAGGGCATCGTGGCCGATGTCGATCCGGTGATGGGCAAAAAAGTGGCTGCGCCCGGCCACCATGGCGTCACCCAGAAAACGCAGCACCCCGCCGTCCTTGACGAACACGCGGCAGCCCTCGCCGAGCACCACGTGCCCGGCAATCTCGAGCGTGCCGTCCAGAATCTGCAGCAGCCCGCGGTCGATGCGCCAGTCGAAGCCAGCGCCGTGCCGGCAGTCCATCGATAACGACCCGCCCGGGTGGATCAACAAACGGCCCCGCTCCCCGATGGTCCACAACGTCGTCGGGCGAATACGAATGGCGCCGGGTGGCGCGGTGACACCGCGCTGCCGCGCCAGGGCCTGGCTGGCGCGCTGAATGCGCCATTCCTGCCAGGTGCTGCCCGCGCGGCGCCGAATGCGCTCCCACCCCGTCATGTCACGCCTCGCGCCGGATGGCCCAGGCCACCCCTTTGCGCCACTGCTTCTCGAACCAGTCGAACTGCCCGTCGTGGGCGGCCTGGAACTCACGCCAGACCGGCAGCAGGCGGTAACTCTCCGGCCCGATGTCGTCGAAGATCAGAATACCGCCGGGTGCCACCAGGTCGGCAACGTTACGCAGGTCGGTGCTGGCAATCGCCACGTCGTGCCCACCGTCGACCAGCACGTAATCGAACTGGGCACCGGGATGGCGCTGTTTCCACTGCGGCACCGTCACCGTCGAGTCGCCGCTGACAAACTCGATGAAGTCACTGGGGATGTTGAGCCGCTTCAGATTATCACGCACCTGCCGCGGCGAACCGACCTCGCGCCACAGATCGAAGCTGACAGCCGACAGATCGGCGAAACGGTGGTACGCACTCAACAGCTGCACCAGGCTGCCCCCATTGCGCGTACCAATCTCCAAAATCCGCCGCGGCCGCAAACGCAGCCCGGCCCACAAAATGACCTGGTACGTCTCGAAAAAATAAGCCTGATCGGCCAACCGCATCAGTTCGGCGTAATAATTATCCTTACGGTTATGCGGCGCCAGAATCCGGATATTATTGAGCACCGCCCCCTGCAGCAGCTCCATCTCCGCCAACATCGTCTCTTGGTTCCAGCCCATCGTTCTCTCTCACTTCCATACCGTTCTGCGCCCGCAATTTTGCCTACCGCACAGAGCACACAGGTCTCAAGATTTCATCATGCGTATTGACAGTCATCCGTTCAATCCGTTCTCCGGGGGTGGGACCGTGTCTTACCCGCGTTGACAGGCATCGGTTCCCAATCCGTTTCCCCACTGCCACCGGGCCAAAGCGCAAGCTTGGCTTGCGCACTCCAAATCATCCGTTCCAATCCGTTCCCGCAGCCGCCAAGATGGCGGCGCTCCCACATAACCCCAACCCCTGGCCCCTGGCCCCTAACCCCCAACCCCCACTCCCTACCGCCGCACCGCCCCCCGCACCTGGCTCACCAGGTCGCGCACGTCGCGCCGCGTCAGCAGCAAAAACAGACCCGAAGACACCACCGCGCTCACCGCCGCCACGCCCCACACCGGCCAACCGGCCTTCGTTGTTATAACATGGATCACCGCGAACGCCAAACCCATCACCACCGTTGCCAGCCCCACTTCCCGCCAGCCGGCCCAGAAGCCGCGCCAGCCCAGACCCAGCTTACGGTTGAGGAAGCCGATCAGGAACGGTGCCTGCACGACCCAAATCACCAGCAGCACCACTGCGGTCGTCAGGATGTCAGCGCCGTTGAACCCCAGGTACAGCAGCGCCGGCACGGTGAACGACAGGCGGAACAGATTGAACACAAAAATCGCCTGCGCATAGTTGATCGCCAGCAGGCTGGGCAGCACCAGGGCCGCCAGCCCGCGCACGAACCCATACGCGGCAAACACCTGGAAGACCGGCACCGCCGGCCGCCACTGCTCCCCAAACAACCACGGCACCAGCGGATCGGCCAGGCCGATCAGCAGCACGTGCAGCGGGAAAACGATCAGCGTGACCAGACGGATGCCCCGCAGGTAGGCGCGGCGCAGGCGCTCGCGATCGTCCTGAATTTTACTGAACGCCGGAAACAGCACAGAGCTGAGTTGGGCGACGACGATGTTGAACGGCTGCCGCGCCCGCTCGAAGGCAAAATAGTACTGGCCGAAGCTGGCCGTCGTCCAGAAACGGCCCATGATCAGGTAGTCGCTGTTGTCGCTGAAGTAGGTGAGGATCTGCGAGCCCAACATGGAGAAGCCAAACACCGCCACCGATTTGATCTCCTGCCAGCTGAAAGCCCGCGCCGGCCGGTAACGCGTCAGCCAGTAGGCACCCACCGCCGTAGCCATGGCAATACCCAAACCCGGCATCATCAAGGCCCAGTAACCAAAGCCGGCAACCGCCGCCCCAATACCCAGGGTCGCCGCGATGATGCCGCCGCTGATGCCGATCAGGTTGATGTCGCGGAAGCGCATGTCACGCTGCAAGAGGGCGTTCGGCACGACCCCCAGCATGCTGATGATCAACGTGAAGGCGAGGAAAACCAGGAGTGGGGCCATCTCGGGCTGGCGGTAGAACTGCGCAATCAACGGCGCCACCACCACCGCGACGACCGCCAGCAGCAGCCCTTGCAGCAGGGTGAACCAGAACACCGAGTGGATCGTGATGGGGGTCAGCTGCGGGCGCCGCACCAGCGCCTGCCCAAAACCCTGCGCCGTCAGCACGTTGAACAGGCCCATCACCGACAAGGCCAGGCCGGCAATCGCGTAATCGTCCGGCGTCAGCAGGCGCGCCACGACGATGGCCGACAGCAGGGTGATGCCCTGCTTGACCACGGCACCCACCACGTTCCACGCCGTGCTGCGCAGAATGCGCACCGCCAGCATCGGCTCGACCGGCGCCCGCGGCGGAACCACTGGGGTTTCGTCCACGGGCGCCGGGTGCTCGCCAGGTTCAGTCACGGTCGTAGAAGCTGCGAATCTGGGTCACTACGGTCGCACGCTGCGTTTCCGTCAGCTCGGGATAGACCGGCAGGCTGAGGATACGCTGCGCCTGCGCCATGGTGACCGGGAAATCGTCGGGCGCGTAACCGAGCTCCGCCGCGGCGCGCTGCACGTGGATCGGCGCCGGATAGTGAATCACCGTGCCGATGCCCTGCGTCGCCAGGTGAGCCCGCAGGGCGTCGCGCGCCTCGGCCTGGATGACGAAGGTGTGGTACACGGCATATTCGTACGGCTGATCGACCGGCACGTGCACGACGTCGGCCAGATGATCCTGGTAGTACTGCGCATGGGCGCGGCGCGCCGCTGTCCAATCGGCCAGGACGTCGAGTTTGACCAGCAGCATGGCGGCCTGGATCGTATCCAGGCGCGAGTTATGGCTCCAGACCACACAGTCCTCGCGCGAGCGCAGGCCGATGTTACGCAGGATACGAAATTCCTCGGCCAGGCCGGTATCGTTGGTGGTGATGACACCGCCGTCACCGCAGGCGTTCAGCGTCTTCAGCGGGTGCAGGCTGAAACAGCCGGCATCGCCCAGGCTGCCCACCGGCTGGTCGTGGTAGCGTGCCAGGACAGCCTGCGCACAGTCTTCGATCACGGCCAGTTTGTGAGCACGGGCGATTTCGAGGATCGGCCCCATCGCTGCCGGCCGGCCGGTCAGGTGCACGGGCAGGATGGCACGCGTGCGCGGGGTGATGGCCGCCTCCAGCAAGTTCGGGTCGAGGTTGTAATCGTCACCCACGTCGACGAACACCGGGCGCGCACCGAGCACGCCGATGCACGAGGCCGACGCCACGAACGAGTTCGGTGCCGTGATGACCTCGTCGCCGCGGCGCACGCCAAGTGCGCGCAGCGCCAGGATCAACGCATCGGTGCCCGAATTGACGCCGATGGCGTGGCGCACGCCGCACAACTCGGCAAAGCGCTGTTCGAATGCCGTTACCTCCGGTCCTAAGATGAACTGGCCATGGTCCAGGACACGACCGACCGCGGCCAACAGCGCGGGCTTCAGCGGCTGGTGCTGCTGCGCCAGGTTGACGTAGGGAATCGCCGGTTGGGTCATTGCAGGTCGATCTTCTGCATCATCTTGATGTTGAAGTAGCGCGGGTCCTGCATCGAGTCGGGCAGTTTGCCGGCGCGGAAGGCGGCGACCAGGTCACGCACCGCTTCGTCGATGGTGTGGCCGGCGGTGAAGCCGAGCTCGCGCGCGATTTTGGCCGACGAAATCTGGTAGGAACGGTTGTCGTCGGTCGGCACGGTTTCCAGCGCCACGTCATCGCCGACGTTGCTGCGCACCATCTCGGCCAATTCGCGCACCTTGTGGTTCTCGTAACCGGCGTTGAAAATCTTACCGGCAATCTTGTCCGCCGGCGCCTCGAGCAGCAGCAGGTACAGGTCGACCATGTCCTGGATGTGGATGTTGGGCCGCAGCTGGTCGCCGCCGAAGATCTTGATTTTGCCCGTGTTGATGGCGTGATTGGTCAGAATATTGACGATCACGTCGAGGCGCTGGCGCGGCGCATACCCGCACACCGTCGCCGGCCGGATGATGACCGTCGTGAAGGTGGGCGACTGGTAACGCAGCAGGACCTCTTCGCACAGCGCCTTGTACTTCGAGTAGTCGGTCAGCGGCTCCAGCGACATTTCCTCGGTCACGTTCGGCACGTCCTTGACGCCGTAGACGCTGGACGACGAGGCGTAGATGAAGCGCTGCACCCCCGCGTCGCGGCTGATCTGCACCAGCGGCTCGAAGGCATCGTAGTTGATCGACTTGCCCAACTCGGGGTTCAGCTCGAAGCTGGGGTCGTTGGAGATGCACGCCAGGTGGATCACCGTCTGGCAGCCGGGCATGATGGTGCGCAGCAGCGCCTGGTTGCGCAGATCACCCTTGACCAGCTCGAGGTTGGGGTGGTTGCGCACGTCGTCGAACACGTCCTCGCCGTAGATGAACAGATCGAGCACTTTGACGCGATAGCCAGCGTCGAGCATTTGCGGTACCAGCGCGCTGCCGACGTAGCCGGCGCCACCGGTGACCAAAACGGTTTGTTTCATACGTCTTCCTTCTGTTTTTTGATCGATCGTGCGGGCACACCGGCGACGACGTCATACGGCGCCACGTCACGGATGACGACGGCGCCAGCACCGACATAGGCGCCTTCGCCAACGCGCACGTCGGGAATGAACACAGCACCGGTACCGACGAAGACGTCCCTCTCCAGGACCACGCGGCCGGCGGTATGCACGCCCGGCGACAGATTGGCCCCGTCCTCGAGCACCGAGTCGTGATCGACGGTGGCGGCGGTGTAGAGCGTCACACAGTCCCCCAGGCGGGCGCCGGGCATGACGATGGCACCCGGGCAGAGGCAAACCCCTTCGCCAAGCTGCGCATCGACGGCGACGTAGGCCGTGGGGTGAATGGCGTTGACCAGCCGCAGGCCGGCCTGGCGAATGCGCTGGCCCAGGGCGCGGCGCTGGGCGTTGTGACCGATTGCCGCAATGCCACCGTCGATCTGATGGGTCACGGCGAGGGATTCGAGCCGATCGATGCCGCCCAGGATCGGACGTCCGCGAATGGCCTGGCCCCATTTGCCCGCGTCATCGTCCAGAAAACCGACGACGGTGATGCCGCAGGCATCGAAGATGTCGAGCACCACCCTGGCATGGCCATCGGCGCGTGCGCCCAGGATGATCACACGCATAACAGCTCCTGGTAAAAACGCCCCAGGCGCGGCGCCTGGTAGGCCAGCGTCACTGACGGCCGGCGTGGATAAGGGGTGTCGCGTTCGGCGTGCAGCCGCGCCGCCAGGCCGTCCAGGGTGTGGATTGCGATGGCGCGGCCGTAGTGGCGCACCAACCCACGCTGGTGAAAACCATCGTGCATGATCACCGGCAGGCCGGCTTCGATGTAGTCGAAGAGCTTGTTGGCCGACGAGTAACGCAGCTTGTCCGGTGAGTTCTGCCCGGTCTGGGTGTCGATGCCGGGGCCAAAGATGTGCATGGCAAAGTCGTACGCCGGCAGGGCCGCCATCAGCCCGGTGTAGGGTAGGGGTGCGTGAAAGTGAAAATAGGGATTGGCCTGCGCTTCGGCCAGGTAAGCGGCAAAAAATTCATCGAACGGCACGCCGTCGCCGCGATTGGCCGGGTAGACGTGCAGGTGCAGCTGCTGCGCCGCCAGGTGGCGCGCCACCTCCAGGTACTGGGCATACCCGTGCGTCGCCGCCGGATAACGGTCCTCCGGCCACACCCCACCGCAGTAGACGATGTGGATGTCAGGGCCTGGCGGCGTTGCGGGTTGCGGCAGGTGCAGGCAGTATTCGGGGAAATAGATCGACGGTGCCAGGCGGTAGCGAAAGCGCCGCTTCAACAGCAGCGGTTCGAGGCTGCGCGCACACAGACGGCTGGCGTGCTCGCAGAACCAACGTTCGGCGCGCAGCTCCAGCCGGTAAAAACGTACCGCGCGCGGTATGCGGAACATGCCCTGCCAGACGTCGTACGGGTCGTACACCAGCGGGCACGGTGCCAGCAGCCCTAGCGGCAGGTAGAGCAGGTTATCGCCATGGGCAAAGAGGTGAATGGCGGCCGCGCCGGTCTCGTCCAGCAGGCGCAGGATGTCGGTGTAGTCGTCGAAGGTGACCACCTGGTCGAACGGGTCGGGATCGAACGCGACGGGCAGGGGCGCCTTGGCCATGAGCACGGTGCACAGGCCACTCAGGCGCAGCGCATGGGCGATTTTGACCTCGCGTGCAGTCACGCGGCGGGTGACGAGGGCAATAGTGGGTGTTTCAACCGCAGCGACGCGATGCTTTGGGCTGCGGCGCAGCCCACGACGGGGGAGTCGAGTGACCGCTGTGTGGACAAACCGCCAACCGTACCGTGCGGCCCGCTGTACCTGGTTCATTACCGACCTTCCACCAGTTCGTCAAACGAGAGCCTATCCGAATGACCCGGCAAACTCGTCGGCGGGCACGGAACGGACCGGACGTGCAGGCCCGCCCATGACCAGCGTGGCCGGCGGGACGTCGCGCGTGACGATGGCACCGGCGGCCACGAACGCTTCGGCGCCCACTTCGACGTTGGGCAGCAGCGTCACGTTGGCGCCCACCCGCGCCCCGTGCCGGATCGTACAACCGCCGCGTGCCGCAAAACGCTGCTCGGTGCGGCCCATGAAGTTGTCGTTGGTAGTGACGACACACGGGGCGATGAAGCAGTGATCTTCGATCGTGACCCACGCGCAGAGGTAGACACCGGTCTGCAGCTTGGTGAAGTCGCCGATGCGCACTTCGTTTTCGATCGTGACGTGACTGCCGACGATGACGTGGCTGCCGATCTGGCAGCGGTCGCGCACGAAGGCGTGATCGCCGATCATCGTATGGTCGCCAATCGTCGTGCCCTGGTAAATGACGGCGCCGGTGCCCACGATGCTGGCCGGGCCCACGTGCAGCGGCGGCAGGGACGGCGGCGTGCGCACGGCGCTCGTAGGTGCCGGGCGTGGGGCACGCCCCAGCACAGCATGGTCACCCACCCACACCCCATCATCCAGGACCGTGCCGGCGTGGATCACCACGTGATGGCCCACGGTCACGTTGGCGCCCAAGACGGCGCCTTCTTCGACGACCACGAATTCGCCCAACTGCACCTCGGGTCCGAGCACCGCTGTCGGGTGTACGATCGTTGTCACCTGCCACTCCTTGACGGCTGTACAGCCACCGGCGCACCGCCGTTTTGCAGCGACTGCTGGGCGGCGGTCAATACGCGCAGGACACGCAAACCGTCCTGGCCGTCACTCAGCGGCTGTGTGCCGCGCCGCAGGCAGTCCAGGAAGTGCTCCGCCTCCAGGCGCAGCGGCTCGCGCAAATCGAGCCGCGGTGAGACGATGTCGCCAAAACGCAGCGTCAGTGCTTCGCCATAGCTGGCATAATCGGGCGTATCGACCCCGTGGTCATAGATACGCACCTTCTCTGTGCTCTCCATGTCGTCAAATTCGGCCATACGGTGGGTGCCGACCAGGGTCAGGCGCCGCACCTTGTGCGGGTCCAGCCAGCTGACGTGGATGTGTCCAATGTGATTGTCGGGAAAACGTAGTGTCAGAAAGACGACGTCCTCGACCGCAGGGCGCAGGTAAGCCACACCATGTGCCGCCACGATTTCTGGCTCGTCGCCCAGCAGGTAGAGCATGATCGCAATGTCGTGCGGGGCCAGGCTCCACATGGCGTTTTCGTCCTGGCGCACC
>CAZXQZ010000144.1:3577-12433 GCA_964642445.1 uncultured Anaerolineae bacterium | reverse complement strand
GTAGGGAGTAGGGAGTAGGGAGTACGGAGTAGGGAGTAGGGAGTAGGGAGTAGGGGGAACGGATTTGGAGCGGATTCA
This sequence comes from uncultured Anaerolineae bacterium, assembly GCA_964642445.1. Lineage (GTDB taxonomy): Bacteria > Chloroflexota > Anaerolineae > SSC4 > Amarolineaceae > SSC4. The sequence continues at coordinate 12,355 of CAZXQZ010000144.1, read as the reverse complement.
GAACGGATGGCTGGGGCGCCGGAGTGGTGTCCGGCGCCCCAGGTGCATGCACAGACGAAAAGAGTTGTCTGGATTCTTTGTGATCTATGGGCTCTCTGCGGTTACTCCACGCGCACCGGTTCGACGTGCCAGATGTTGGCGCAGTATTGGCGCATGGCGCGGTCGGAGGAGAAGAAGCCGCAGCGTGCGGCGTTGAGAATCGACATCCGGGTCCAGCGTTCGGGGTCGGCGTAATAGGTGTGCGCAGCCTGCTCGGAGGTGGCGACGTACGCTTCGTAGTCGGCCAGGACCAGGAAGTCGTCGCTGGTCAGCAGTGAGGCCACGATGGGTTGAAACACCGTGCGGTCACCATCCGAAAATGCCCCGGCGGAGATGGCGTCGATGGCTCGTTTGAGTTCGGGGATGCGCATGTAGTACTCCAACGGGTTGTAGCCACGCGCTTTCAGGGCCATGACTTCGTCGGCGGTGAGCCCAAACAAGTAGAAGTTCTCGGCTCCGACCAGGTCGCGAATCTCGATGTTGGCCCCATCCAGGGTGCCGATCGTCACCGCACCGTTGAGGGCGAACTTCATGTTGCCCGTGCCCGATGCCTCCTTGCCGGCCATCGAGATCTGCTCCGACAGGTCAGCCGCCGGGTAGATGCGCTCGCCCAGGCTGACGTTGAAGTTGGGCAGGAAGGCTACCTTCAGCCGGCCGGCGACGTCAGGATCGTTGTTGACGACCGCGGCCACGCTGTTGATCAGCTTGATGATGAGTTTGGCCATGCGGTAGCCGGGGGCGGCTTTGGCACCAAACAGGAAGGTGCGCGGCGGGATGTCGGCCGCCGGGTTGGCTTTGATCCGCTGGTAGAGCGTGATGATGTGCAGAGCCTTGAGCAGCTGGCGTTTGTATTCATGCAGGCGCTTGACCATCACGTCGAACAGGGTGTTGGGATCGACCTGCACTCCGGCCCGCCGGCCGATGACGGCCGCCAGCGCTTCTTTGTTCTGCTGCTTGATGGTGCGCCAGGCCTGCCGGAACTCGCGATCGTCGACAAACGCCTCCAGCCCGGCCAGCCGCTCCAGGTCGTTCAGCCAGCCCTCGCCGATCTGCGCATCGATGAGCGCACACAGCCGCGGGTTGGCCAGGCGCATGAAACGGCGCGGGGTCACGCCGTTGGTCTTGTTGTTGAACTTCTGCGGATACATCTCGGCAAAGTCGCGCAGGGTATGCTCGCGCAGCAGGTGTGAGTGCAGCGCGGCCACACCGTTGACCGAAAAGGTGCCGATGCACGCCAGGTGTGCCATGCGCACGCGCCGCTCGGAACCCTCGCGGATGATCGACATGCGGGCGATGCGGTCCATATCTCCGGGATAACGCGCCGCCACCTCTTTTAAGAAGGCGGCATTGATGGTGTAAATGATCTCCAGGTGCCGCGGCAGCAGCCGTTCGAACAGGCTGACCGGCCACTCTTCCAGCGCCTCCGGCATCAGGGTATGGCAGGTGTAGGCAAAACAGCGGCGCGTGATGTCCCACGCCTGCGCCCACGGCAGCGCCTCATCGTCGACCAGGATGCGCATCAGCTCGACGATGCCAATCACGGGGTGGGTATCGTTGAGCTGGATGACCACCTTGTCGGCAAAATTCTCCCAGCCCTGGTTGCGCAGGCGGTGGCGCCGAATGATGTCACGCAGCGAACAGGCCACGAAGAAGTACTGCTGGCGCAGGCGCAGTTCCTTACCCGCCGGCGACGAATCGTTGGGATAGAGGACTTTGGTGATGTTCTCCGACATCACCTTTTGCTGCACGGCATGCTCGTAGTCGCCCCTGTCGAAAAGGTGGAAGTCGAACTCACGCGTGGCACGCGCCCGCCACAGGCGCAGGATATTGACCGTGTCGGTGCCATAACCGGGCACGAGCATGAAGCTGGGTTCGCCCACCACCATTTCGCCTGGCGTCCAGCGGGTACGCATGTCGCCGTTCTCGTCAGCCTGGCGGTCGACGTGCCCGCCAAAACCGACCGCAACCATGTCGTCCTGCTGGGGAAACTCCCAGGGGTTGCCAAAATAGAGCCAGTCATCCGGCCCCTCGATCTGCCAGCCGTCTTTGAAAGCCTGGCGGAAGATACCGTATTCGTAACGAATCCCATAACCAACGGCCGGGATGTCGAGCGTGGCCAGCGAATCGAGGAAACAGGCGGCCAGGCGACCGAGACCGCCGTTCCCCAGGCCCGGCTCGCGGTCGAGGCCGATGAAGTCCTGGAGATTGAGACCGTTGCGTTCAGCGGCTGCCTGTGCCAGCTCCCAGGTATCGCTGTAGAGCATGTTTTGAGTGAGCTGGCGGCCCATCAGAAACTCTGCCGATAAGTAATAGACGAATTTGGGATTGACACGGTAGTGAGCATCGGTCGTCTTGCGCCGGCGTTCCATCAGGTAGTCACGCACGGTGAGACAGAGGGTCTGGTAGGTATCCTGGGCACTGGCCGACTCTGGGGTGGTGCCGCGAGCGTAGTAGAGGTTATCGCGAAACGCACGCTCGAAGGCATCGACACTGCGGCCGGTGCGCGAATTTTCGGGTAGATGGTCCGTCATTGGAATATCTCCACTGCATAAGGGTGGTTGTATTGTAACGCAACTTTTGGAAAGTTGGCAACTCGCAGAGATGCCAACTTTTGGAAAGTTGGCATCTCTGCATTCGCGCAAGATCGAGTGTGTATGGTATACTGTCAGTAGACCGTGAACCCAAATTGACCTGTATGATGTGAGTCGTTTCGAGATCTTACGAGTCACAGACGATGGAGCAACCCCTGATCGTCTGCCTGTTGGGCAGTTTCGAGCTCCAGCACATGCGAGACCCCGATGGGCCGCGGCAGATGCTGCTGCCGCCGACCCTCAAGTCCCAATCGCTGCTGGCGTACCTGTTTGTCTTCCGGCACCAGCCGCATTCTCGCGAGCACCTGGCCACGCTCTTCTGGGGCGAGCGGCCCGAGCGTAGGGCGCGACGCTCGCTCTCCACCGCCCTCTGGCAGATCCACCACTGCCTGCCGCACGCCAACATTCTACTTTCTAACACCACCAGCCTTCAATTCGATCCCCGAACCTCGCTCTGGCTCGACGTGGAGGCCTTCGAGGCATTGGCCGCACAGCCCGACCTGGCCAGCCTGCAAGCCGCGCTGGACCTCTACCGCGGTGATTTCCTCGATGGTTTCGACGACGATTGGGTCATCAACGAGCGCTATCGGCTGGAAAGTCGCCTGCTCGACGTGTTGACCCGGTTGATGGCGATGCGCGAAACGCTGGGGGACCACGCCGGCACGCTGGCCGCGGCCAGGCAGCTGCTCACCAGGGACCCGCTGCGCGAGGATGCCCACCGGGCGGTGATGCGGAGCCTGTGCCACCTGGGCCAGCGCCACGCGGCCTTGAGCCAGTATCGGATCTGCCAGCAGCTGCTGCGTCAAGACCTCGACGCGGCGCCCATGGCCGAGACCCAGGCACTGTATCGCGCGATCGTCGAGGGACGCTTCGCCTGTGCGCCCGGTCTGGAGAAGATGGCCTCGCCAGAGCTACCGCTGCCCGTGCCGCCCCAGGGGCGCAGCCCGCTGGACGCCGCCGCGTTCTTTCCGCTGGTGGGCCGCGAGCCGGAGCTGGCCTTCCTGGGTGAGACCTGGCAGGCCGCGCTGGCCGGCCAGTGCAGCCTGCTGTTGATCAGCGGCGAAGCCGGTGTGGGCAAGACACGGCTGGTGCAGGAGTTCGCCGATCAACAGTGCTGGAAGAACGTACGCGTCCTGCAGGGCCGCTGTTACGAGTTCGAGCGCCTGCTGCCCTACCAGCCGGTGGCCGAGGCGCTGCAAACGCTGCCGCCGGACGTGACCCGGGCGGTGGTCACCGACGTACCTGCGTGGGTCAGCGCCCAGGTCGCACGCCTGGCGCCCGATCTCTTCGGCCAACCACCGGGCCAGTTCCCCACCCAGGGCAGCGAGGAGCAGCTGTTCGAGGGGGTGTCCCGCTTTCTGGCGGGGCTGGCCAGCCAGCAGCCGCTGCTGCTGGTGTACGAGGACCTGCACTGGGCCAGCGATTCGACGCTGCAGCTGCTGCACTACCTGGCTCGCCACCTGGTGGCGCAGCCGCTGCTGCTGGTAGGTACGGTGCGGCCCGAGGTGATCGCGCCGGCGCTGGCCACACTGGGCCGGCGGTTGGAGCGGGATGGGCTGGCGCGGCGGCTGGCGCTGCAGCCCCTCACCGCAGCCGCCGTGGCCGCGCTGATCGAGCAGCTGTCGGGTGATGTCCAGGTCACCCAACCACTGGCCCGTCGCCTCTACCTGGAAACAGAGGGTAATCCCTTCTACCTGATCCAAACGCTCAAGGCGCTGTTCGAGCAGGGGGCCATCCGGGTCGCAGCCGGCGTGTGGCAGGCCGATTTCGACGCGCTGAGCCGGGATCAACTGCCACTGCCGGCCAGTGTGAGCGAGACGATCGCCGCCCGCGTGGGGCGCTTGCGCGCAGCGACCCAGGACGCCGTGCAGGTGGCCGCGGTCGCGGGGCGGGCGTTCGATTTCGACCTGCTGCGCGCGGCCTGGGGACAGGGCGAGGAAGCGACCCTGGCGGCCCTCGACGACCTGCTGCGCCAGCGCTTGATCGGCGAGGCGGCGGCGGACAGCGACGGCCACGACTATGTCTTTACCCACCACAAGATTCGGGAAGTGATCTACAGCCGTCTTTCGCGCCACCACCGCCAGCACCTCCACGGCCAGGTGGGGCTGGCGCTGGAGCAGCTGCTCGGGACCGAAGCGGGGGCCGCGGCGGCCGAGCTGGCCTTCCACTTCGAGCAGGCCCAGCAGCTGGACAGGACACTGGCCGACAAGGCGATCGCTTACCTGCTGCAGGCCAGCCAGCAGGCCATGCGCCAGTCGGCCAGCCAGGAGGCGATCGCGTATGTCCAGCGCGGCCTGGAGATCGTGCACACCCTGCCGGAGACCGCCCAGCGCCGGCAGCACGAGCTCGATCTGCAGATCGCCCTGACTTTACCGACGACGTCCATCCATGGATATGCTTCTCCCGAAGCGCGGCGTGTGTATGAAACGGCGCGCCAGCTTTGCCAGCAGCACGGCGACGCCCTGTCGCTGTTCGCGACGCGGGTGGGACTGGGGCGTTATTATGGCATGGCCGGAGACCTGGCAACGGGCGTGGATCTGGCAGAGCAGCTTATGCAAAGCGCTGAGGCCGCCGGGCACACCGGCTGGCTCGTGGAGGCCTGTCGTCTGAAAGGTGGGTTGATCTTCGCCCAGGGAAAGCTGCGCGACGCGCGGGCGGTACTGGAGCGAGGTCTTGCCCACTACGATCCGGCCTACCATGAGCGGCACGCCTACCGCTTCGGCCACGATCCGGCTGTGGCCGTCCTGAACTACCTGAACCTGGCGTTATGGCTGCTGGGGTACCCGGCGCAGGCCGTCGCACGGGTCCACCAGCTTGAAACGCTGGCCCAGGTCATGGTGCAGCCGACCAGCCAGGTCATTGCCCAGTGCATGCTGGCCATGAGTGCGTGCATGCGCCGCGACGGCGAGGCAGCTCTACGTTTTGCGCACGAAGGCATGCGCTTGAGCCAGCTGTATGGCCTATCCCTTTGGAACGGCCTGGCCACTGCCTTTCACGGGTGGGCGCTTGCCGGGCACGGGGCGTGCGACCAGGGATCGGCCCTGCTGCGCGAGGGCACGGCTGCCTGGCGCGCCATGGGCACCCTGCATCTCACCCCTTTTCTGTTAGGGTTGCAGGCAGAGATCGCGCTCAAGGCACACGAGCTGGAGGTAGGGCGTGCGGCGCTGGCAGACGGGCTGGTCATCGCGGTCGGCGGCGGGGATACCTACTGGCTGGCCGAGCTGCAGCGGCTGCGCGGCGAGCTGACGTGGGCGGCCGGAGAGGATGGCGGCACGGTGGAAACATGCCTCCGTGAGGCCCTGGCAACGGCGCGCCAGCAGGCGGCCCGGATGCTGGAACTGCGCGCGGCCATGAGCCTGGCCCGGCTATGGCGATGCCAGGGCCAGGTCCAGGCGGCGCGGGGGATGCTGGCCGACGTCTACGGCCAGTTCGACGAAGGCTTCGATAGCGATGACCTTCTAGCCGCAGAAAGCTTGTTGAGGACACTCTGAGGCCCGAAATCGCCAATGGTTTGTGGACTGGAGCCACGGCCTTGTTCGGGCATTCGCTTCTCGTTCGTTCAATCAGGAGGCCATCTCATGTCTCTGGAACAAAACAAAGCAGTCGTGCGCCGCTTCGTCGAGGTGATTCAGTGCCAGCACGACCTGGCCAGGCTCGACGAATTCTTCAGCCCCAACTTCATCGACCACGCCGGTATGGCCAACCCGCCAACCCTGGCCGGCGCCAGGGTCTTCTTCGACATGTTTTTGAACGCCTTCCCCGATCATCACTGCGTCATCCACGAGCAACTGGCCGAAGGTGACAAAGTGATGACCTACAAGACCTTCCACGCCACGCACCTGGGACCCTTCTGGGGGATGCCGGCCACGGGAAAGCCGGTGACTTTCAATGCCATCGATATCTTCACCGTCGCCGATGGCCAGCTTACGGAACATTGGCTCGTCAGCGATGTACTCGGCGTGATGATGCAGATTGCCGCTGCGTAGGAAAGCAAAGTTGCCATCTTTTGGAAAGATGGCAACTTTGTATCCTCCAACCGCTTCCCGCTGCAAAGCAAAGTTGCCATCTTTTGGAAAGTTGGCATCTTTGCATGGCAGCGGTTTCTTTGACACTTTTTTGACACCCCGGCGCGATAGTGGATGGCAGGAGAGATACTCCAACGCCAAGGCCAAGGACGAGCGCCTTGTGCGTGTGCATCAGTTTCACCACAAAAAAGGAGTCGATCATGAAAGCGAGAATCGTTCTGGCACTGGTCCTGATCCTGGTCATTGCCAGCAGTGCGTCGGTGGCGGCCGGCGGCGCCACGGTACCCTTCCGGGCGTATTATCATGGAGGCTGTCAGTTTTTGAGCTTTGATCCTGACACTGGCGTTGCCACCTATCAGGTGTGGGGTTCGGGCGACGCTACCCACTTGGGAAACAGCGACTGGTCTGGTGTGACGAGTTTCAACGTCTACCAGGGTCCACCCTTCCCCTACTGGAGTGATGACATCACCTTCACAGCCGCCAACGGTGATCAGCTCTTCGGCACCATGGAAGGCACTGCCACTCTCCCAGACGTTCAGGGTACTTTCGAGGTCACCGGGGGCACCGGCAGGTTTGCGGATGTGACTGGCTCCGGAACCTTCTGGGCCTGGACCGATGGCAGCGGCTCCAATGATCACATCTGGTACGCAGGCACGCTGACCAAGCCGTAATCGTGGGCAACCGGGACCCTGACCGCTTCCACCACGACCGGTGACTTGTGCCGGATCGCCAGCCGTGGCGGACATGCTCGACATGATGCAGCAGATCGGAGCCGCGTCGGCGGCAAGACAGCGGAGTTGCCAACTTTCGGAGAAGTTGGCAACTCTGAGGAGATATCCATGTCCCAACAATCGACCACACCCTATCCGCAGGCCAAGCCATTCACCCCGGCCGAGGCCGAGGCCTTTCTGGCCCGGCCCTTGATCGCCAAGCTGGCGACGCACAACGCCGACGGCACCATCCACATCGCGCCGCTGTGGTTCAACTACCAGGACGGCGACATCCTCTTCGGCACCCAGGAGATCACCCACAAGATCGCCAACATCAAGCGCGACCCGCGCGTGACCGTGCTGGTCGACGGCGTCGATCCGGTCTTGCAGGCCGTGATGATCTACGGCACGGCGCACCTGGAGTACGACGATGTGCTTGCCAAGCGCATCGCCATCTTCGAGAAGTACATGCCCGCCGATCAGGCGGCCGGGTTCGCCGCCAGCCTGGCCAGCGCCTATGAGCCGGTGATCATCCGCGTCAAGCCGCAGCGCATGATCACCTTCGACTACAGCAAGGGGATGGGCATCTAGTCCCTGGCACGCCCGCTCTCGTCATGACAGCGAGAAAGGAGCTGATCATGCGTACAACCCGACACCTCATTGTCTCCGTTTTGTTGTTGATCGCCCTCGGCCTGGCGCCTTCAACCGTGCTGGCGGCGCCGGCGCAGGGACCCGCGGCCCCACCGCAGCGGCTTACCATCGGGGATCTCAGCGCCTTCGACCTGGATCCCGGTCCGCTGCCGCCACCACAAAACGGTCCCGGTGCGGTGATCACCGTGACCACGTTCGACCCCAACATCGCCGCCGATGGCCAGTGTTCCCTGATCGAGGCCATCGTCAATGCCAACAACGATGCGGCAACCCATCCTGACTGCGCGGCCGGCAGCGGTCCCGACGTCATCGAGCTCTCCCCCGGCACCTACACCCTCACCCAGGTCTACTACGTCGGCTTTGGCGCCAATGGGCTGCCGGCGGTGACCAGTGTCATCACCATCAACGGCCACGACGCCACGCTCACGCGCAGCGCACTGCCGGCGACGCCAGAGTTCCGTTTCACCCAGGTGCCGGCTGGCGGTAACCTGACGCTCAATGATTTGACCCTCAGCAACGGCCAGGCGTCCACTACCGGCGACATCTACGGCGGCGTGTTCTACATCCAGGGTGGATTGGCCACCTTCAATCACTGTATGTTCGAAAACAACAACGCACCGCGGGCCGGTGCGGTGAGCTATGGCACATCCGGCGGGATGCTCGAAATCAACGACTCCACGTTCCGGCATAACACCGCCAATACTTCCGGTGGCGCCATCTTTAGCGCCGGGGGGGCCACCGTGGTGAACAACTCGGTGATCC
>CAZXQZ010000144.1:0-3477 GCA_964642445.1 uncultured Anaerolineae bacterium | reverse complement strand
GGTGGCGCCATCTTTAGCGCCGGGGGGGCCACCGTGGTGAACAACTCGGTGATCCAGGAGAACAGGTCGCTGACCGGTCTTGGCGGCGGTATCGCCAGCGTTGGGTATATCGCTTCAGCCACGCTCACGCTGAACAACACGGCCGTCATCAGCAACACGGCAGGCGGTGGCGGCGGTGTCGTCAGCATGGGGTATATCGGCCCAGCCACGCTCACGCTGAACAACACGCGCGTCATCAGCAACACGGCAGCCGACAGCGGTGGAGGGATATGGAATGCCGCCGCGAGTGGCCAGACTGCGCTGCTCACGATCAACGACTCGACCATTGCCGGCAATCAGGCGAAGTGGGGGGGTGGTGTCACCCTATCCCCATACGGTAACGGGCCGTCGCCCGACGTGCGTGGCACCATCAACCGCAGCACGATCAGCAACAATCGCGCGCTGGATCCGGGTGGAATGGATACTGACGGCGGTGGCATCGACATCACATCCGCCACCCTGACGGTGGCCAACAGCACCATCAGCGGAAATTTGGTGGGACAATCCACGATCAACGGTGGCGGCGGCATCTGGGTTGGCGCATTGACTGGTTATCCGCCAGCTGTCCTGCATCTCATCAACAGCACGGTCACGGACAACACTGCGGCGGGTATCGGGGGCGGCATCAGTCATTACGAGCAGACGGGTCTCACCAGCGCGACGACCACGGCCGTCAATACGATCGTCGCCGGCAACTCGGCGCCAACCGGCGGCAACTGCTGGATCGGCACGGGATCGATCACGTCGTTGGGCTACAACATGGAAGCCACCGACACCTGCAACTTCCACCAGCCGAGCGACCATCCCAACACCGACCCGCTGCTTGGCCCGCTGGCCGACAACGGCGGCCCGACCTGGACGCATGCCCTGCTCCCGACCAGTCCGGCCATCGATGTGGCGGACAACGCCACCTGTGCCGCGCCGCCGGTCAGCGGCGTCGATCAACGCGGCGTGATCCGTCCGCAGGGCCTGGTGTGCGACATCGGCGCCTACGAGTATGTCAGCGGACCCACGGCGGTGACGCTGGCTGCGCTGCATACCAATACCGTTGCGCCCGCGTGGACCTGGCTGGTCGCCCTGGTCCTGTGCGGCGGGCTGGCGGCAGGTGCCTGGCGCCGGGGTGCGCGGCGGTTGTAACTACCGGCGTGGTAAGCAGGGTTGCCAACTTTTGGAAAGTTGGCAACCCTGAATGTCCGAAGCGAGGCTGGCTATGAACCCGACAACGACACAGTCCCCCATCGGGATCACCTTCGTCGTGCGCTTCTGGTGCGAGTGGTCGCAAGGACAGCCCCGCTGGCGCGGCCGCGTCGAGCATGTGGAGAGCGGCCAGCAGGCGAACTTCCTGGTGATCGAGGATCTGCTGGGCTTTTTCCGGCGCTTTGGCATTGGCGCCGCCATACCCGCGGCCGGCAGGAGAGACGACGACCCGTGCAGAGAAGAGGCGTGCCAGGGCTCCAAACGAGAAAAATGAATCTCTGGCCATCACGCAGTCCACGTGTCTCCGCGGTGAAACCTCCTCCCATGCTCCACGATTCTCCCATTGCCAACCCCTCATCTTCGTCGCGCGTCTCTAATGTGAGCCGAGACGACGACCACCAGCCCAAACCGTGGGTTACGCCACCGCCTTCAGTACCCGCAGCGCTCGGATCGTGACCCACGGGTTGGGCTGCTTCTTCGGGCCAAAGTCCACCCACGTCTTGCCAGTGTAGTCGTACTCCAAAGCCCAGCGGCCAGCCGCATCCTGTTTGGCTCGGATCAGGTCGAGCGCGGCGGCCAGGCGGGGGTCGCGGCCGTAACCGAGCGCCACCAGCGCCTCGACGTTCTGCAGGAGGTCGGTGACGTAGAAGACAGGGAAACCGAACTTCCACCAGTTACCGCTCGGCTTCTCGGCCCAGCCGTTGGGATAGTCGGCCAGCGCAGGATCGGTACCCAGCAGGAAAACAATCCCATGCTCGATCGCACGTTCCATGACGGGCGACCGCCGTTCGGCCGGCCAGCGGCCCAGCGCCAGCATCACCTTGACCCCACCCCAGGCGCACGGCAGCTTGTTGTTCGCCCCGCAGGCGAAGGTCGGCCCGCATTTGCCCGCGTAGTAGCGGACCGCTGCATCCTTTTGCTCCAGCGGTGCGATCCCCTCACCTGTCACGCTGCGCGCCAGCCAGTCGAAGGCTTTCTCCAGTCGTGCGTCGGTGCAGCCCAGCTCGAGCAGCGCCCAGCACAGGTTGCCGTGGAGACAGTCGGCCGTCCCCGACGCCGTGGTGGTCGTCGAAAACTGTCCGCCGGACGTCAAGGCATGATCCAGCACGTAGGCGCAGGCGGCCGGGATACGCGGATCCTCGTCAAGCGCGGCGCCCAGTTGGGCCAACAGGATGACCGACCAGACGGTGGCGCGATACTTGGGGTTGTAACCCGGGCCGGGCTCGACCCAGAAACCCGCGGGGTTCATCTGGTCGAGGATGGCTGCGATGGGTCCGGCCCGATGGGCCTCACGGCGGGCAGCGGCCAACTGCGGATCGTCCGGCGCCAGGTCGCACAGATCGCGTAACGCCAGGTAGCGCACGCCTGCCGCGTTCGTATCCAGCAGCCACGGCCGCGGGTCGCCTCTGAGTTGGTCTTGCCAGGACATGGTTTTCGCGCTCCTTCCGCTGTCACGTACCCCACCGAGACTAACCTCTGGTGACATTTTCGCCGGTTCGTGGTGTTCTGTCAAAGGATCGCTGGGCTCACAGCGATATGGGTCGAGGCCACAAGGCGGCCAGAGAACTTCCGAAAAGTTAGCAGCCCTGGCGGGAAGCTGTTGTTTTTGACACTTTTTTGACAGGCCTGCGCGACACTGGTTGTAGTGGTGTCTTCCGCAGCGGGCGCCGGTCACAGCAAACACTGTGACCGACAGCGCCAATCCATGTTAGAAGTATATGACACGAGGAGGTCTATCATGTTTACGACCCTTCTGCTCTGCGTAACGCTCGTCGCGTTGGCTATTGCGCCGGTCATGCCCCCGCCTAACCTGCCGCCTGTCGCCAACGACGACGTGGTCATCGTTCAGTACCAGCCGGATTACGTCGACATTCAGGTGCTGAAGAACGACTTCGACCCTGAAGGCGCTCCGTTGACGGTGGTTGGTGTGCCGTCGGCGGACGGCGGCAAGCCGGTCATTCTCAAAGGCCGCGTCATCCGAGTTTACCTGCCACCTGAGATGGCCGCACCCGATTGGGTTCCGCCGATCTACCTACTCGCCGAGGGCACCTACCTGGTCTCGGATGGCGTGAATATGAGCATGGCCGGGTGGCGTATTTTCTTTGAACCGCAGTGAGACTGGTGAATGCCTGGCGCTTTGGCATTTGGCATGGCCAGGTGCTCCAGCCGGTATGCTTCAGGGCAAAGTTGCCAACTCTTAAAGAGTTGGCAACTTTGCCTGCCCACGCCCACCTGCGGCAG